>JBEVMR010000048.1:0-15390 GCA_040508545.1 Solirubrobacterales bacterium | reverse complement strand
GCTTCGCGCTGAGTGTCCGCGGACCCCCCGCGCACTCGCTCTCGATAAGCCGAAATTGAGAGAATCGGGCGCATGAGTGCCGACCCAGTGATGCTGATAACCGGAGCTTCTAGTGGGATTGGCGCCGCTACGGCGCGGGCGGTTGTTGGAACGCACCGGCTGGTGCTGGCGGCGCGGCGGGTGGAGCCGCTGGAGGAGCTGGTCGGGGAGCTTGGCGGCGAGGAGCGGGCGATCGCGGTCGGCTGCGACGTCACCGAGTGGGATCAGGTCGAGGCGATGGCCGCGACGGCACTCGAGACCTTTGGCCGCATCGACGTCGTCTTCGCCAACGCCGGCTTCGGCGCCACCCGCGGGTTCCTCGAGGAGTCGCCCGAGCACTGGCGCTCGATGGTGCTGACCAACGTCTACGGCGTCGCGCTGACGATTCGCGCCACCCTCCCCCACCTGCTGGAGCGCGGCGATGGCCACTTCGTCGTCACCAGCTCGATCGCCGGGCGGCAGGCACTGCCCGGCTCGCTCTACTCGGCGACCAAGTGGGCGGCCACGGCGATCGGCGAGTCGCTGCTGGGCGAGCTGCGCCAGATGCACGAGAACCACGCGATCAAGGTGACCCTGATCGAGCCGGGCATGGTCGACACGCCGTTCTTCGACAACCGGCCCGGCAAATGGGCACTGCAGGACGACGACATCGCCCGCGCCGTGATCTACGCGCTGGAGCAGCCGGGTAACGTCGACGTCAGCGAGATCCTGATCCGGCCGACGGGCAGGCCGGCCGACTGACCCTGTCAATTGAAGGGTTTTGCCCCTCAGAGGGGACACAATCCTTCAGTTTAGGCACGCAGAACGAAGCGGACAAGGCGCCAGTAGGCGCGGAGGAGGAGCCGGGCCGGGGCCGAGCGGGCCACCCCCGGGATGAAGGGCGAATCGAGGTCGGGAGTGAGCCAGGCGGCAAACTCGGCTGGGCTCACCTTGCGGGTGGCCTGAACCTGTTGCCGCTCGCGCAGCAGGCGCGGCAGCCAGCGGATCACTTCGCCGATCGCCGCAAGTTTCTGTCGCCCCCAACCGGCCGCGATCGAGGCTGGGATCAGCGCCAGCTCGGTGAGCGCCAGAGCCGGAGCGAGCAGCACCAGCAGGCTCGTCGGGTAGACGCGGATCAGGAAGGCCCAGCGGTTGCGCTCGAGCCAGCGCCACTTGTGCTCGCGGGCGCCGAACTCGTAGTCGTGGTCGACGACCGCCGTCGGCTCGATCCCCAGCGCGCCGCCCTCGAGCCGCAACCGCAGCGAGACGTCGACGTCCTCGTGGTAGAGGAAGAAGCGCGCGGGGAAGCCGC
The DNA here is from genome assembly GCA_040508545.1 of Solirubrobacterales bacterium. GTDB lineage: Bacteria > Actinomycetota > Thermoleophilia > Solirubrobacterales > 70-9 > VRUE01. The sequence continues at coordinate 14,060 of JBEVMR010000048.1, read as the reverse complement.
CGAGGTGATCCCAAGTACGGCGTGGAATCGCTAGGCAGGCGCCGGAGAGCGCCGCCACCTCGCCCGCCGCGGGTGCCTCCGCCAGCGGCCGCCCGTGGCCGCCGGCCCAGACGATGCCGGTGAAGTGGATCGGGTTGCCGGCCGAGTTGATCGTCTTCCCGTCGCCGTTCGCGACCAGCGCCTGCCAGGCGGCCCAGCCGCGCTGCTCCAGCCAGGGACGCCTGATCGCCTCGCCGAAGCCGGACCGGGGCGCCGCGTCGGGGTTGAGGATCACGAGCAGGTCCCCCGAGGCGTGGCGAGCGCCCTCGTTGCAGCCGGCGGCGAAGCCGAGGTTGCCGCCACTGCGCACGATCCGCGCCGCCGGCGCCAGCGCCGCCACGAGGTCGGGAGTGCCGTCGGTGGAATCGTTGTCGACGAGGATCAGCTCGTCCCCCTCCCCCAGCTCCGGCAGCAACGCGGGCAGGGCCCGCGCCAGCTCCTCGCGGCTGTTCCAGGCAACTATGAGGACCGAAAGCGTCGGGTGCACCGACGCGGGAGGCTAGACCCTGCGGCTAGCCGCGCTGTTTCCCGCCCCTGGCTTTCTTCTTGCCGCAGGCCGTGCGCAGGCGCAGGCGCATGTTCCGTTTCTTACCGTTCTGCGCTTTGAAGCGCACGATCGCGCGTGGCCCTTTGGCTTTGCGCCGGGCCTTGCTCGTCTGCCCGCCCTTGCCTTTGGCAGCGGCGGATTTGCGCGGGCACTGGTTGCTCGAGTTGACGAGAAGCCCCTTGGGACCGCCACGGAGGGTGAGGACGAACTTCGTCACGGGAACGTCGGGGACGATGTCGAAGGTGTTGCGGATGCGGCCGCGGATGCTGTCGGTGCGGCTGACCAGCTCGAGGTCGACCTGGCCGTGCAAGTCGGCGACGAGATCCGGCAGGGTGTTGTTTGAGGAGCGCAGGAAGATCGGGCCTTCCACCGGGTCGTCGAGCAGCGGCGAGAAGGCGCGCGCATTGCCGTAGATCGATTTCCTCGGGCACTCGTTGGCCGCGAACTGGACCCGCGTGCAGACTTTCGCCAGGTTCGCCTGGTCGAGGATCAACGAGCGCGGCAGGATCGTCGCCGCCCGAGCGATGTTGGCGTCGCCTTTGCGCGGCAGCAGCACCGCACGCAGCTTCGGGTTCTTGGCCCGCCGCATGCCGCCGAAGAGGCGCAGGAACAGTTTCGGCCGGAAGCCGAGCTGCTCGCAGCCGTTGACTTTGTACGACGCCGAGACAGCCGCGGGGACGAAGGCGGCCGGATCGAGCGGGTTGGCGCCACCGCCGAGTAGGGACCCGTCGAAGCTGAGCGGGGAGCAGTTGGTCCCGATGAGCGTGAAGTCGTCCCGGTTGAGCACGACGGCGATCGAGCGGATGTCGAGCGTGGCGCCGCCGTAGACGTGAGGGATCGGGTCGGACACCGCGTGCACCTGGGCCGTGCGCGGCTCGAGCGAGAGCGCCACCCTCACCACGACCGTGCCGAGGTCGAACGGCCCGGCCGTGGCGGGGGTGATCACTGCCAGGGAGAGGGGCGCGCCTTTGTAGCGCCCCGCGAGGAAGACCTGGCCGCTGATCCCGATCGGCGAGGGGCCGCTGCCGGTTTTGATGTCGGCGCGGCCGATCCGGCTGGACGCAGGGCAGCTGGATTTGGCGGCCTCGGCGGTGCCGCTGCTGGCCGCGGCCGCCGCCAGGGCGGCGTTGGAGCAGTATTTGACCCCGGCCAGCTTCGCCACCAGACCCGGCGGCAGGGTCACGTCGACGCCTTTCAGCTCCTGGTTGCCGTCGGCGCGGGTGATATTCATGCGCAGCGGGCTGAACGTGGCCGCTTTGGCGCTGTTGGTGTCCGCCCCGAAGCCCAGCGCGAACGGCCGCGCGGCCATCGTTTTCGGGCAGCCGCCCCCACCCGGGGCCGCGCTGAGGGAGAACGCCGAAGAGTCGGGCACGGTCGAGTTGGCCGAGGGCCCCCCGTCGGCGCCGACCGGCACCGTGCCGAGTGCGCTCGACCACGGCGTCATCTGCGTGCCGGTCGTATTCGGCCCGCAGGTCGGCGGGCTGGTCAGGACCGCCTTCGGCCCACCGTTCAGTTTGATCCGGAACGACTCGAAGGGCACCTGGGGCAGGCCGGGTAGGGGGACTTTGCCCAGCGCGCCGTCGTCGAAGGTGGTCGTCACCTGGCCGGTCTGCGGGTTGACACTCGCCCTGCCCAGGAGGCGAGCCGAGATGTCGTAGCGACTCGACTCGGCAACGACGAAGATCCGGTAGAGGTTGCCCGAGGCCGGATCGCGGCTGAGCTGTTTGCCGACGTAGACCGGTCCGGTGAGCGATCCGTCCGGTAGCGGTGGCGTGTCGACTTCGACCGTGCCGATCAGCGACGCGGCCGGGCAGGCCACCGGCTCGCGGCTGCCCTTGTTGAACTGGGCGTCGGTGCAGGCGACGAGTCCGTTGGCGGCCGAGGGGTTGAGGCCCATGCCCGCCGGCAGGGTCACGCTGGCGCTGCGCACGTGGGAGGTCCCTTGATTGCCGCCCCCGGTGACCTCTGGCAACTCGACGGTCACCGTAGCGCCTGAGGGCGAGTCGGTCTGAGCCGTGTTCGGATTGGTAGCGATCGACGGGTCGAAGGGAATCGAGTCGCACTCTTTCGGCGAGGTTTCGAAGTCACCCGGTTTGCGCGGGATCTTCGACTCGATGAAGGCCGAGCCGTTGGGGAAGCTCGGGTCCATGTTCGGCGCCTCGTAGGCATCCGCCCGCAGGTAGGTCGAGTAGATGTGCTCGAGCGGGGTCCCTGGCGTCGCCGGTCCCAGACAGGTGGTCGGCGTGGTGATGAAAGTGCCGTCATCGCCCGCCGTTCCATCGAAGACGAGGCGATTTTTCGCGATCCTGGCGACTTCGCCCAAGAGCGGCAGCGTGGGAAGGTCAAGTTTGGTGACGCGGATCGTGAAGTACTCGTGGTAGTCGCTCTCCCAGGCGACATCGGCCTCGAGGAAGACATCGTTGCCCAGAAGGCTGAGGCCGAAGCGAGCTGGTTCGCCCTCGTTCGGGACGATGTTGAAGACGTCGGCCGGGGGCAATTCGAGCGAGAAGCCCGTGGCGGGGTTGGTGGCCGTCACCTCGCTGTAGCCGACTTTGGAGCCGGGCGGACAGGTGCTGGGGCTCTCCCCCGGCCCCAGCTCGCACTGTTCGGTCGAGGACTGAGGGTTGACGGTCAGGCCCGCCGGAAGGTCGACGCGAACGGTGCGCAGGTTGCCGATCGGAACCTCGGTGCCGGGCAGAGGACCGGGTTCCGTATTGACGATGAACTGGGTGAAGCCGACCGGCGGATGGCTGGCTGCCCCTTCGAAGAACTGGGGCGGGGTGTCGACGCTGCAGGTGGGCGTATCGATGGTGCAGGTCCCGGCTTGCCACGGGCTGTCGGCCTGGGGGTCGTTCGGGTTCTGCGGCCCGATGATGTCGGCGCTCGCGGCAGGCGCCGCGAAGGCCATCGCCATGCTCGTCATTGCCGCCACCAGCGCTGCACGACCTCCCGCTGCCCGCATCCGGTCTCCTTGCCTCGGGGTCATACCTAAAATTAGATTACCCGATTTTGATGATCTGAGTTATTATTTTTAGGTATTCCCCAGTCAACGAAAGTGAGGTAGTTGTGAATTGGGAACGCCTGGCTCGTGCCAATACCCACCCACTCCGCGTATCAATCCTGGAAGTGCTCGGAATCGACGGCGGTAGGACGCTGTCGCCCAAGGACCTCAGCCTCGAGCTGCAGGCTCCGCTGAGCACGGTCAACTACCACGTGACCGAGCTACGGCACTCCAACCTGGTCGAAGTCGTCGACGAACGGCAGGTCCGCGGCGCGATCGAGCACTTCTACCGCGTGGTCGAGCACTCCGAAAACGGACGCCGCCGGAAGGGGAGCCGGAAAGGAGCCCAGCGGGCACGCGCCTAGGCGAGACCATCTACAGGCAAGCGGAAGCTGGTCCCAAGTCCGCTTCCGTTTGCCTGTCGGCCGAGCTCAGCTCCGATCGGGCGACAGTGGTCCGTTTGAGCAGCGCTCAGTCGCATACTGCGGCGCACAGACCGTGCGGGCACGCCATGTCTCGTTGAATTCCTCAACGAACGCGAGGAAAAACTCCTGTTCGGCCTTCTGCCCAGCCCCTTTGGGGACCATTTGTTGAAGCCGCTCTTGAAGCAGGGTGCTCAATATCTGCAACCTGACCCGTTCGTGCAGATCACGGTACGTGTAGTGGCTTTCCTTCAGGAACCGGCGGAATTCCGCAACGCTCTTGAACGATTCCTTTCTTGACGCGGCTCAGTTCCCGCTTCACTTCATCGCGAGTGACACCCATCCCCCATTCGGCCGCCAGCCCGTTAATCCAGGCGGTTTCGAGCAGGGCATTGACTGCGCCCGTCTCGAGCATGCCGTAGCCGCCCTGGCCGGGTTCCGGTACCGAGCGCAGGCCCTCCTGGGCAGCAGCCAGTACCAGAGCGTGCCGCAACTCACCGATCGTGACCGCCTCGAATCTGGGTGGGACGTCGGATATACGGGCGACGGTGCTCGGCCTCAGCTCCTCCGGAGCGGGGGGCGTGGCCGCGCTCGCTGCGCTCCAGCCCGCGCCGATGAAGGCGACGGCGACACACACGAGCCCGACGTTTCTCCCTCCGCCAGATCCACCCATCGATTCAGCCTAAGGCAAACGAAAAAATCAGAGCGGACGACCGGTCTCGAACCGGCGACCTCGAGCTTGGGAAGCTCGCGCTCTACCAACTGAGCTACGTCCGCAGCAGCCTGATTCTAGGGCCAGGGCGGCCGGTTCGCGGCGGCTAATGTTCGCTGCCCGTGAGCATCCGTGCCTTCCTCGCCTTCCTCGCCGTCTGCGCCGTCATCGGCCTGCTCGGTTTTGGCCTGCTGAGCAAGGGCGAGACCAAGATCGCACTGGGCGATCCGGTGCCCGATCGGGAGCTGCCCGTCCTCGGCGGCCAAGGGGAGGGCTCGATCGCCGACTACCGCGGCCGCTGGGTCCTGGTCAACCTCTGGGCATCGTGGTGTGGCCCCTGCCGGCAGGAGGCACCGGAGCTCGACCGCTTCTCGCAGCGCTGGCGTAAGCGCGGCGTCAGCGTGCTCGGCATCAACGTGCAGGACAACAGCGACGACGCGCTCGCCTTCCTGCGCGAGCACGGCGTTGCCTACGAGCAGTTGCGCTCGGTCGGCGACGAGCGCAGCGCCGCCTTCGGCTCGACCGGCGTCCCCGAGAACTTCCTCGTCGACCCCCGGGGCCGCCTGGCATTGATCTGGCGCGGTCCGGTCGACCAGCGCTTCCTCGAGGAAAACGTCGTGCCGCTGGTGGAAGGCCGCTCGTGAGCCGAGCCGCAACTGTGCTTGTTGCGGTCCTTTCGCTGCTGGCGCTCGGCACCCCCGCCCTCGCGGCAGCCCCCCCGACGAGCATCAACGACGTCGAAGACGAGGTGATGTGCCCGATCTGCGGCACCCTGCTCGAGCTGGCCGAATCGCCGCAGGCGCAACGCGAGCGAGCGCTGGTCCGGCGACTGATCGCCGAAGGCAGGAGCAAGGACGAGATCAAGGACGCCCTCGTCGCCCAGTACGGGCGCCAGGTGCTGGCCCTCCCCAGCGGCTCCGGCTTCGACCTCTCCGCCTATCTGGTGCCGGCGATCGCCTTCGTCGTCGCCGTCGTGGCGCTGGCGTTCGGCGTGCGCCGCTGGCGCCGGGCGGCCAAGCCACCCGGACCGGGAAGTGCGGCGGCGGGCCCGGCGGGAGACGACGCCGCGCGGCTCGAGGCCGACCTCGCCCGCTACGACCTCTAGCTCGCGCTCGGTCCTGCCTGGACGACGAGCCCGGTGACCGGCACGGGGAGCTTGCGCTTCGCCTCGACAGCGGTGACGCAGGCGAGGGTCGCGTCAACCATCCCCAGTAACGACCTGAGCGAGTGATCGTCCGCCAGCGGCGGGCCGTCGATCACGACCAGGTCGTAGACGGCGCGCAGACCGTCGACGGCACGGCGAAACTCGTCCGAGGCGAGCAGCGCCGGGCCGTCGTGCGCCGGACGGCCGGCGACGACGCAGACCAGCGGCTCAGTCGCGGCGGCGGAGCCGGGCCCGGCGAGGACTACGGGCTTGAGGACCTCCGCCACCTCAGCGCTGCCGCGCAGGTACTCGTGGAGTCCAGGCGCGCTGGCCAGGCCGAGGGCGTCGGCAAGGCCGGGCCCAGCCAGATCGCACTCGAGCAGCACCGTGCGGGTCCCCGCCGCTGCTGCAGCGGCGGCCAGCCCGGCCGCCGCCTCCCTACGCCCAGGAGCGTCGCCCACCATCAGCACCGAGCCGGCGCCGCCGAGCTTCTCCAGGAGCCCCCCGAACGCCGCGAGATCGCCACGGCGCAGCGTCCCCATTCGCAGCTCGGGCGAGGTCCGGGCGGGGATCTCCGCCAGGACCTTCACATCTGCTCGGGGGCGGAGATGCCGAGCAGGTCCAGCGAGGCGGCAATCGTCTGCTGGGTCAGCCGGCAGAGCCCGAGGCGCGAGCGCTCGACGCCCTCCCCCTCGGCGCCGATCACCTGGCAGTCGCGATAGAAGGCGTGGAAGTCTGCGGCCACCGCGGTCGCGTAGGCGCAGATGCGGTGCGGCGCCCGGCGCGCCGCCGCCTCATGGACCTCCTGCGGGAACTCGAGCAATCGCTTGACCAGGTCACGCTCTGCCGGGGTCAGCGGCGTGCCCGGCGTCGGCGCGCCCGCCTCCCCCCCCTCGCCGCCTGCTTTGCGCAGGATGCTGGCGATCCGGGCGTGGGCGTACTGCACGTAGTAGACCGGGTTGTCGCTGGACTCACGGCGCGCCAGCTCCAGGTCGAGGTCGACCGTGGTGTCGTGGCTGCGCCAGAGCATGAACCAGCGGACCGCGTCGACGCCGATGTCGTCGACCAGGTCGTCGAGCGAGACGAAGTCGCCGCTGCGCTTCGACATCTGCGCCCGCTCTCCCGATTCGACGATGTGGACGAGGCGCATGATCAACGCCTCCAGGACGTCGGCGTCGAAGCCAAGGGCGGCGATCGCGGCGCGCACGCGCGGCGCGTAGCCGTGGTGGTCGGCGCCGAGGATGTTGATCAGGTGGTCGAAGCCCCGCCCCAGCTTGTCGCAGTGGTAGGCGACGTCGGCCGCCAGATAGGTCGGCTCGCCGTCGGCCCTGACCAGGACGCGGTCCTTGTCGTCGCCGAACTCGGTGCTGCGCAGCCACAGCGCCCCGTCGCTCCTGTAGGTGTGGTTGCGCTGCTCGAGCTGCTCGAGCGCCCGGTCTACCTCGCCGCTGGCGTAGAGGCTGCGCTCCGAGAACCAGCTGTCGAATTGCACTCCGAAGCGCTCGAGCGTGGCGCGCACGCCCTCGAGGACCAGCTCGATCCCGCGCCTGCCGACCGTCTCCGCATCGGCCGGGTCGACCCCCTCGGCTTTGAGCCGCTCCGCCAGATCGGCTATGTAGTCGCCTTCGTAGCCGTCCTCGGGCGGATCGCCGCCGACCATCGACGCCACGATCGAAGCGGCGAAGCGCTGCACCTGGCCGCCCGCGTCGTTGACGTAGTACTCGCTCTCGACCTCGTGCCCGGCCGCCCGCAGGAGGCGGACGAGGGCATCGCCATAGGCGGCGTGGCGGCCGCCGCCCACGTGCAGGGGGCCGGTCGGGTTGGCGGAGACGTACTCGACCAAGATGCGCTGCGGGGAGTCGACCGGCGCGGGGCCGAGGCTCTCGCCCGCCGCCGCCAGCCGCCCCATCGCCCGCCGGTACCACTCGTCGGAGAGAAAGAGGTTGACGAAGCCGGGACCGGCGACCTCGATCCGCTCGACGCTGTTCGAGGCGCCCAGCTCGCGCTCCAGCTCTGCCCCCAGGCGCGCCGCCACGTCGCGCGGGGCTTCGCCCAACGGCGCCGCGAGCAGCATCGCCGCGTTGGAGCTGTAGTCGCCCAGCTCCGGCTTCGGCGGGCGGTCGAGGGTCGGTTCGGGGCCGGTCGGCTCGCCGTCGCGCAGCGCCCGTGCCGCGCCACGGACAGCGGCACGCAGCTCGGCTATCGAGTCGGTTGCGCTCACGGCCCCATCGTATGGACCGGAACCCGCCCGGGTACGCTGGCCGCCGTGCGCATCGCGGCTATCAGCGACATCCATGCCAACCTGCCGGCGCTAGAGGCGGTGCTCGAGGCGATCGAGAGGGCCGGCGTCGACGAGATCTGGTGCCTCGGCGACGTGATCGGCTATGGGGCCGAGCCCGACGAGTGCACCGAGCTGGTGCTCGGGCGCTGCTCGCTCTGCCTGGTCGGCAACCACGATCTCGCGGTTCTGGGCGCCCTCGACATCTCCGCTTTCTCGGAGGCCGCGGCCGCAGCGGTCGAGTGGACGCGCGCGAACGTCGCCGAGCGGGCCCTGGCAATGCTGCGAGACCTGGAGCCCCAAGGAGAGCGCGAGGGGGTCGCCCTCTTTCACGCCTCGCCGCGCGATCCGATCTGGGAGTACGTCCTCTCCGTCGAGCAGGCAGAAGCCTGCTTCGACGTACAGCCGTCCCGGATCGCCCTGATCGGCCACTCGCACGTCTCGCTCTTCTTCGTACGGCCAGCAGGCGAGAGCCAGAGCGGCGAGATTCGCGGCGCCCAGGCGAGCGACGACACGCTGCTCGACCTCGGGGCCGGCACCTGGCTGATCAACCCCGGCAGCGTCGGCCAGCCGCGCGACGGCGACCCGCGTGCCGCCTGGCTGGAGCTCGACACCGTCGGGCAGACCGCCCGCTTCCACCGCGTCGGCTACGACGTCGAGCGTGCCGCCACCGCGATCGCGGCGGCCGGCCTGCCGCGGCGCCTGGCCGACCGCCTCCACGTCGGCTCGTGAGCCGATGACGCTCAGATGCAGGGAGATTCTGCGCCGGGGAGCGTTCTCTAGACTCGCCCCGATGCCTCGCTCGCTTGCCTCGCTGCTCGCCTTCCCGCTCGTCGCCCTGGCCGCGCTGGGCCTCGTCGCCTGCGGCGAGGACGACGCCCAGCTCCTGCCCGGTGGGACGGCGCGGGAGATCACCGCGAACCTCGACACCGTGCAGCAGCTCTCCGACGAAGGCGACTGCGTCGGCGCCGAAAGCGCCGCCCAGCAGGTTGGCGAACAGATCGAAGCGCTGGAAGGCGTCGACCGCAAGCTCAAGGTCGCGCTCGAAGACGGCGCCGCGCGACTCGAGGAAGTGATCGTCGAATGCGAAGAATCGACCACCGAATCGATTGCCCCGGCGGAGATCCCCCCCGAAGACGAAGAAGAAGACGAGGAAGCAGAAGAGAAGGAAAAGAAGCCGAAGCCCGAGAAGGGCGAAGAGAAGCCCGACACGCCAGCGACCTCGCCCGCGCTGCCGCCGCAGGCCAACGGCGAAGGCAAAGGCCTCGAAAACGAGGAAGGCACGCCCCCGGGCGACGAAGAAGCTCCGGAAGAAGGCGGGCCTGAAAGCCCGTCGGGCGGAGTCAGTCCGGGCAGCCCGGCTGGTGGAGGCAAATGATGGAGACGGGGGCGCTCTCGGGCCGCTACGACCTCGGCGACCGGCTCGGCTCGGGTGGGATGTCGAACGTCTACCAGGCCACCGATCTGACCCTCGAGCGCACGGTCGCGGTCAAGATCCTCGCCGAGCACCTCTCCGACGACGAGCGCTTCGTCGCCCGCTTCCGCCGCGAGGCCCTGGCCGTCGCCAAACTGATCCACCCCAACATCGTCCAGGTCTACGACACCGGCCTCGACGAGGGTCGCCACTACATCGTCATGGAGTACGTCGGGGGCCGCTCCGGGGCGCAGATCCTGCAGCGCCAGGGCCCGCTCGAGCCCGAGACCGCGGCGGAGGCCGGGATCCAGGCCTGCGCCGGTCTCGATTACGCCCACCGGCGGGGGATCATCCATCGCGACGTCAAGCCGGGCAACTTCATGGTCACGGGAGGGCCGGTCGGCGGCGGGCCGATGACGGTCAAGCTGACCGACTTCGGCATCGCGCGGGCGATCGAACAGACGCGGATCACCCAGGTCGGCTCTGTGGTCGGCACCGCCGCCTACCTAGCGCCGGAGCAGGTCCGCGGCGAGGAGGCGACGCCGGCGACCGACGTCTACGCGCTCGGCGTGGTGCTCTACCAATTCCTCACCGGGCGCCTTCCCTACGAGGGCTCGACCCTGGCCGAGCTCGCCGTGCGCCAGCAAAACGAGCGCCCCCTACCCCCCAGCACCTACAACGACGAGGTGCCGGAGACGCTCGGCGGTGCGGTTCTGCGAGCGCTCGAGGGCGACCCGGCCCGCCGCTACGCAAGCGCCGACGAGCTGGCTAGCGGATTGCAGCTCGGCCTTCAGGGTGAGGACGTAACTCTGCCGCTCGAAGAGGGCACGGCAGCCACCAACGTCCTCGGCGCCGAGGAGGCGACCCGGCGCCTCGAACAAACCGAACGGACCGAGTGGCGCCCGGCCTCCCCCAGCCGCCGCCCGGTGGCACGTGCCCCACAACAAGCTCCCGTCCCACCACCGGTGGCACACGCTCCCGCCCCAAAGAAGCGCAGCGCCTTCTCCCGCTTCGCGCGGTTCGTGCTGGCTGCGGTCGCTCTAGTCCTGATCGCGGCTGCAGTGGCGGCAGCGGTGATCATCGCCACCGATCAAGCAACGGGCGTGCGAGCGACTGAAGTCGCCGGTGATTCCGTGGATCGAGTCGTAGAAGAGTTCAAAGAACTAGTCGAGAAGAACACCGAATAGAACTGGGCTCGGTGTGGAGAGGGACGGGGGGTGCCCCGTCCCTCTTACGCAACCGCCTCCCAGGGCGCAGCGCCACCAAGGATCGAGGCCGAGTAAGGCTCGAACGAGCCTGCACCTATCGCCGTCCGGGCGTGGGTGACCAGCTCGTTCAGGTAGGTGAGGTTGTGGAGACAGAGGAGGCGGACCGCGGTCAGCTCCTCGGCGCGGGAGAGGTAGCTGAGGTAATCGCGGTCGTGGTGCTGGCAGGCCGAGCAGGGGCAGCCGTCGGCGATTGGATCTCGGTTTCCCTCGTAGCCGGCCTTGCGTAGATCCAGGCGGAAGCGGTTCTCCGGGTCGGGGACCAGGGCGGTGCCGTGGCGGGCCAGGCGGGTGGGGATGGCGCAGTCGAAGACGTCGAGACCCAGGCCGATGCCGGTCAGGAGGTCGTCGATGTCGCCGATGCCGAGCAGGTGCTTGGGCGCGGCTTCGGGCAGCAAGGGCGTGGTCAGCTCTAGGACGCCGCGCATCTCCTGCTTGTCGCGGCCCAGCGTCCCTCCGATCGCGATGCCGTCCACCCCAGCCTCGGAGATGGCTTGCGCGGAGGCGCGGCGGAGATCCTCGTGGATGCCGCCCTGGACGATGCCGAAGACGGCCTGCTGGGCTGGACCGTGCTCGCCATGCCACTCGAGACAGCGGTCGAGCCAGCGGTGGGTGCGCTCCATCGAGCCGGCCGTGTAGTCACGATCTGCGTGATAGGGAGTGCACTCGTCGAAGACCAGGGCGATGTCGGAGCCGAGCTTTGCCTGCACCTCCATCGAGACCTCCGGCGAGATGAATAGCGCGCGGCCGTCCCTGTAGGAGCGGAAGTGCACCCCCTCCTCGCCGATCGAGACGACCGATCCTCGGTCTCCTCCCGGTCGCCCTTTGCCCTTGACCTCGTCGGCCACGCCGCCGTGGGCCAGCGAGAAGACCTGGAAGCCGCCGGAATCGGTGATCAAGGCGCGGTCCCAACCCATGAAGCCATGCAGCCCACCTGCGGCGGCGATCCGGTCCGGACCGGGCGAGACGAACAGGTGGTAGGTGTTGCCGAGAATCAGCTCGTAGCCGATCTCGGCGACCTCGCTCGACTCAAGCGAGCGCACCGTGCCCTTGGTCGCAAGAGGGATGAAGGCGGGGGTTTGGATCTCACCGTGGGCGGTGCGCAGCACGCCCGCGCGCGCCGCCCCATCGCACGCCTCGATATCGAAGCTCAGTCTCTGCGAGTCCGTACGCATGCCAGCTCGATGGAAGGATCGACGCCCCTACAGGGGGCTCAATCCTTCATCTTGCGATCAGGGAGTGGCCGGTCATGGCTTCGGGCTGCGGGATGCCTAGGAGGTGCAGCGCGGTGGGGGCTACGTCGGCGAGGATGCCGTGGTCACGCAGCTCCAGCCCCCCAGCGGTGACGACGAGCGGCACAGGGTTGAGCGAGTGCGCGGTGTTGGGCGAGCCGTCGGGCTCGAGCATGTTGTCGCAGTTGCCATGGTCGGCGGTGACGATGCAGGCGCCACCAGTAGCCTCGACCGCGGCGACGACGTCGCCGAGGCAGCCGTCGACCTCCTCCACCGCCTGCACGGCAGCGGGGATGACGCCGGTGTGGCCGACCATGTCCGGGTTGGCGAAGTTGATGATCCCGAAGCGGTACTCGCCGCCAGCCCAGTGCGAGGTGAAGGCATCCGCGGCGGCGCGGGCGCTCATCTGCGGCTTGTGGTCGTAGGTCGGGACGTCGCGCGGCGAATCGACCAGGCAACGCTCCTCCCCCTCCCACTCCTCCTCACGGCCGCCGTTGAAGAAATAAGTGACGTGCGCGTACTTCTCGGTCTCGGCGACGTGCAGCTGACGCCCGCCGGCCTCGGAGATGACCTCGGCCAGCGTCGTCTGCGGGCGCGCCTCCGGGAAGGCGACCGGGTAGGGCCAGCCCTTGCGGTACTCGGTCATCGTCGTCAGCTCGAGCAGCGGACCGTCGCTGCGGGGGAGCTCGTCGAACTCGGGGTCGGCGAGGGCGCGGGTCATCTGGCGGGCGCGGTCAGGGCGGAAGTTGACGAATATCCCGACGTCGCCGGCGGCGACGCCGTCGTAGTCGCCGATCACGGTCGGCTTGACGAACTCGTCGGTCTCCCCGCGGTCATAGGCGGCCTCGATCGCCTCGGCAGAGCTGACCGCGTGCAGGCCGCGGGCGTGGACAATCGCGTCGTAGGCGAGCTTGGTCCGCTCCCAGCGCGTGTCGCGGTCCATCGCGTAGTAGCGGCCGCTGACGGTGGCGGTGCGGCCGGCCTGGCGCAGCCAGCGCTCCAGCTCGGCGAGGTAGCCGCGGCCCCCGTGCGGCAGCGTGTCGCGGCCGTCGGTGAAGGCGTGGAAGACGACGTCGGGAACGCCCTCTTGGGAGGCCAGCTCGATCGTCGCCTCGATGTGCTCCCAGCCCGAGTGGACGCCGCCGTCAGAAACTAGGCCGAGCAGGTGGAGGCGGCCGCGCGGGCCGCGGCGGGCACGGTCGCAGGCCGCGAGCAGCGCCTCGTTCTCGAAGAAGCTGCCGTCGGCAATCGCGTCGTCGATCCGCGCCAGGTCCTGCTTGACCACCGCCCCGGCGCCGAGGTTGAGGTGGCCGACCTCCGAGTTGCCCATCTGCCCCTCCGGCAGGCCGACGTCGGGCCCCTGGGCAGAGAGCTGGGTATGCGGATGCGCGCTCCAGAGACGATCGAAGACAGGGGTCTCGGCAAGGGAGATCGCATTGCCGGGCCCGGGAGGGGCGAGACCCCAGCCGTCGAGGATGACCAGTGCCAGGGAGGGAACCGGCAAGGTCAAGCTAACCGGCTGCTTCCACTATCGCGGCGAATTCCTCCGGGTCGAGGCTCGCGCCGCCGACCAGCGCCCCGTCGATGTCGGGCTGTGAGAGGAGCTCAGCCGCGTTGGCGGGCTTGACCGAGCCGCCGTAGAGGAGGCGGATGCCTAAGACGACCTCCGGGCCGAAGCGGCGGGCGAGGGTTTCGCGCAGGAAGCCGTGGACCTGGGCGATCTCGGGGAGCGTGGGGGTGCGGCCGGTTCCGATGGCCCAGACCGGCTCGTAGGCGACGGCGAGGCGGACGGGGGTGGCCCCGTCGGGGATGGAGCCCGCGAGCTGGTCGCCGATGCGGGCAAGGGTCTCCTCGGCGTCGCGCTCGGCCTCGGTCTCGCCGACGCAGACGATGGCGAGGTGGCCGGCCCGGCAGGCGGCGGGGGCCTTGGCGGCGCCGAGGGCGTCGCTCTCGCCGTGGTCGGCGCGGCGCTCGGAGTGGGCGACGCTGACCGCGGTGGCGCCGGC
>JBEVMR010000002.1:0-15552 GCA_040508545.1 Solirubrobacterales bacterium | reverse complement strand
CGAGTTCGGCCTCCATGTTCATCCGCTCCTTGGTCGGCAGGAGGTCGAGTTTGCCCTCCTCTTTCCAACCGGTGAGCTCGTGGAGGCGGCCGATCCGGCCCGACATCGTGTTGAAGTTGGTCAGCAGCCCGCCCAGCCAGCGTTTGTTGACGTAGGGCATCTTGCAGCGTTCGGCCCATTCCTGGACGGGCCCGCGCGCCTGCTTCTTGGTGCCGACGAAGAGCATCGTGCCGCCGCCGCTGGCCAGCTCGCCGGCGAAGCGGCGCGCGTTCTCCAGCAGCGCCTCGGTCTGAATCAAGTCGATGATGTGGATCCCGTCCAGCTCGCCGAATATGTAGCGGCGCATGTTCGGGTTCCAGCGTCGCGTCTGGTGACCGAAATGGACTCCGGCCTCCAGCAGCTCTTTGAGGCCTGCCTCTGGCATTGTCGAACCTTCTCCTTGAGTTGGGTGAAAGCCCCGGCGCCCTAGCCGGGGACTCTGCCTTGACAGGCAGGTCAGGATCCGGGGCGGTTCGGCGGGGGTCGGTTTAGAACGGAGGAATTGTAGTGGGGCTTGGCGCCTCAGGCGGCGCGGGCTGCGGCGAGCGCTGCGGCGAGATCCGCCGGCAGCTCGGAGCGAAAGCTCATCCCCTTGCCACTGACCGGATGGGCGAAGGCGAGGCGGTGCGCGTGCAGGAACTGGCGCCGCAGCCCGTACTTCTCCTCGCCCCCGTAGGTCGCATCGCCGATCAGCGGGTGTCCGATGGCGCCGAAGTGGGCGCGAATCTGGTGGGTGCGGCCCGTCTCCAGCTTGACCTCGACGTAGCTCTCGGCGCGGAGCAGCTCGAGCACCTCGAAGTGGGTGCGGGCATGGCGCGAGGCGGCGCCGGATACCGCCATCCGATGGCGCTGCCGGGAAGCGCGCCCGATCGGGGCGTCGATCGTGCCGGTGCGGGAGCCGAGGCGGCCGCCGGCGAGGGCCAGGTAGACCCGTTCGACCTCGCGCTTGCGCACCTCCTCCTGCAGCGCGGCATGGGTGGCGTCGTCACGGGCGACGACCAGGAGGCCGCTGGTCTCCTTGTCCAGCCGGTGGACGATGCCGGGGCGCTCAGGGTCAGCGCCCCCGGCCAGGATCTCGCCCAGCTCGTCGACCAGGGTTGGCCCCTGGTGCGAAGGGGCGGGATGGACGACCAGGCCGGCCGGCTTGTCGACCACGGCAAGCGAGTCGTCGAGGTGGGCGATGCGCAGCTCGCTCAATGCTCGCCCTCGGTGAGGTAGCTCAGCGCCAGGACGATGACGCCGAGCGTGATCGCGACGTCGGCGAGGTTGAACGGCGGCCAGCTGAGCACGTCGAGGTAATCGGTGACCTCCCCCGCCCGCACGCGATCGACGAGGTTGCCGAGGGCGCCGCCGGCGAGCAAGCCGATCGCGACCCACATCCCGGGTCGGGTCGGGTTGCGGGCAAAGAGGACCCCGACGAAGATCAGCGCCGTGATCGTCAGCGCGACGAGCGCGAGGCCGCCGCCGCTGGCCAGTCCGAAGGCGACGCCGTCGTTATGCGCGAGGGTCAAGCCAATCGGGCCGAGCACGTCGACCTTCTCGCCCGGGACCAGATTGGCCTCGATCACGGCCTTGGCCGCCTGATCCAGGGCGACGACCAGCGCGCAGAGCGCTCCCGCGAGGCCCCAGGCCCGTGAGCGCGACCCGCTCACCCCGCGATCAGAGCGACGACCAGGCCGCGCAGGATGACCAGCACGATGATCCCGATCATCGGGCTCAGGTCGAGCCCGAGCCCGCCACCCCCGATCGGCGGGATGATGCGGCGGAAGACGTTGAGGTAGGGGTCGGTGGTCTCGGTGATGAAGTCGAGCACCGCCCGCAGGGTCGGGTTGTAGGGCATCCGCGGTATCCACGAGATCAGCACCCGGATCAGGATCAGGATGATGTAGACGAGGAAGAGCGCGGCGACGTAGTCGGCGACGTCCTCGCGCGTGATCGCGAGCGGAATCACCCCCGCATTCTCTCCAACGAGGCGCGGACGGCAGCTTCGAAGGCAGCGCGTGCCCCTTCGCGATCGAGTGCCTCCAGCCCGGCTTCGGTGCTGCCCCCCGGTGAGGTGACGGAGACGCGGACATCGGCCGGGCGATGGATGCGCATCAACGATCCGGCACCTGCGGCAGCCTCGACGACCAGTTTTTCGACCAGATCTCGATCCAGGCCCTCGGCGACACCGGCCTCGGCGAGCGCCTCCGCGGCCAAGGCGAAATACGCGGGCGAACAGGCCATCAACGCGGTGGCGACGTCGAATTGCGAGTCGGGCAGTTCGACGACAGCCCCGAGAGCGCTCAGCTTCTCGCGAACCTCTGGATTGAACTCCCCGGCGGTGCAAAGAACCCCGCCGCCCACCTCGACGGCGACGTTGGGCATCACCCGCCCGACCTCTGCGTGGGGGAACGCGGCTTGAACATCCTCCAAGGCGGTGGCTCCCAGGATCGAGATGACCGATTCCGCGCCCGCCAGTTCACCGGCTGCTTGCTGAAGGGCAGCTGGCTTTACCGCGAGGATCACGACTTCGGCTCGCTCCGCCAGCTCCGCGTTGGACCCGACAGCCTCGCCGCCCAGATCCCCGGCAAGCTTGCGCGCCCTATCGGAGTCCGGATCGAAGAACAGCATCTGCTCCCACTGCCCGGCCCAGCCCTTGGCAATGGCCGCAGCCATGTTCCCCGCCCCACAGAATCCAACAATCATCAGCCGCAGCCTAGTAGAGGACCGGGTGTCCCTCTCCCGGAGGCTCAGGGATAAGCGATTGAGCCCTCGCGAGCACCCCAGCTGCGCAACGGTCTCCGGGAGAGGGACACCCGGTCCTCCCCCACCTGGCTACGACTGGTTGAAGAACCCTTTGTCGAGCAACCGAGCCTTCTCCTCGGCGGAAACCTCGACGTTACGCGGGGTCAACAGGAAGATCTTCTCGGCAATCCGCTGCATGCCGCCGTCGAGCGAGTAGGTGAGGCCGGAGCAGAAGTCGATCATCCGCTTCGAGAGCTCGTGGTCGGTGGTCTGCAGGTTGAGGATCACCGGCACCGAGCGCTTGAACTGGTCGGCGACCTGCTGGGCGTCGTTGAAGTTGCGCGGAATGACCAGGTGGACTTTGACGTCGGAGTCCTCGCCAACCGGCCGCAGGGTACGGGTGCGGGAAGCGGAGATCGGCTCGTCGTCGGCGAAGATGTCGTCGATCTCGTCGCGGCGCGAGCGGCGGGAGGTCGGCAGGCGCCGCACCTGGCCGGATTCGCGCCGAGCCTCGATCTCCTCTTCGGAGGTTTCGGGAAAGTCCTCGTCGTACTCGAGGCCATGCTCGTGCTCTTCGGCCAAGCCGAAGTAGACCAGCGCTTTATGCCACGTGTCGCGTAGTGCCATGCGTGCGTGTTTCGGCTCTTCGGAGCCGAATCCTCCAGGAAGTATCGCCTAAATGTAGAGCGCGGTACCGAGCCGGATGATCGTCGCCCCCTCCTCGACCGCAATCGGCCAGTCCTGGGAGGTGCCCATCGAGAGGCGGCTGAGGCCGTGCTCCGCGGCCAGCTCGGCGAGTCGGGCGAAGTGCTGTCGCGAGTCCTCCGGCTTGGTGCTGAAGGGCGGCATCGTCATCAGGCCGCCGACGCGCACCGGGCAGCGCTCGACGAAGGAGGCCAGGTCAGCTGGGGCGACGCCGCTCTTTCCCTCCTCGGCAGCGACGTTGACCTCGACCAGGATCTCGGTCTCGGCCGCCGTATGGCGGCCGAGCTGCTCGAGTGCCGAATCCGAGGCGACGGAGTGGATCAGCCGGCAGAGCGGCAGGATGCGCTTCACCTTGCGGCTCTGCAGGTTGCCGATGAAGTCCCAGGTGAAGGCGTCGCCCCACTCGGCGTGCTTTTCCTCCAGCTCCTGCAGCCGGTTCTCGCCGATCAGCTCGACCCCCGCCTCGGCGAGGGCACCCATCTCCTCCAGCGGCACGTACTTCGTCGCGGCGAGAATCTCCACCCCGGCGCCGGCGCGCTCGCGCACCCGCTCGAGGTTCGCGGCGATCTTGACCGGGTCGAGGCCGTGGATCAAGCCGGGCATCTCAAGGCCCCCCGTCCTCGATCCAGGCGAGTCCGGCTTGGCGGCCGGGGCCGCCATCCCGGCGGTGGGAGAAAAACAGTTCGGGATGGCACGAGGTGCAGATCTCTTCGGAATCGATCCGCTCCACGCCGGCCCGGCGCAGGAGCTGACGGCTGACCTCGGTCAGGTCGAGTAGGCGGCCAGCGGCGACGGTGTCGCCAAGTCCGCTGAACGCGGCCAGGACCTCATCTCCCACCTCGTAGCAGCAGGGCCCGACCCCGGGGCCGACTGCGGCATGGGTGGCCCCGACTGACTCGACGCCCCGGGCGACGATCCCTGCGGCCAAGCCCCGCCAGCCACAGTGCAGGATCGCGACACCGCCGGGGCCGGCAACGGCAACCGGGAGGCAATCGGCGGTATAGACGAGACCGATCGGCCCGGGTCGTCGTATTACGTGGCCATCGACTGTGGGTATCTGCGTAGTCGGCACGTCGTGGACGGCGAGCTCAGCGCCGTGCACCTGCCGACCGCTGACAATTCTCTCCTCGGCGACGCCGAGCGCGTCGGCCAGCAGCCACCGACTCTCCTTCATCGAGCCTGCGGAGCGGGTCGAGAAGACGACCCTGGCGCCGGGCAGGCGCGCTTCCATCCACTCGACCCCGCCGACCTCCTGCCACTCCATCAGTTGCCTCCCGGTTCCGCCGCGGCCAATGCGACCTCGAGCTCCTGTGCGCGCCCGGATACCTCGCCATCCAGCTTGCGGACGAGCGCCTCTTGCAGGCCGCGGCCGATCTGCGGTCCCTGCGGAATCCCTGCGGCAATCAGATCCTCGCCGTCGATCTCGAGTGCGACAGCTTGCCACTCGTTCAGGTAGCGGTCGAGCCACTCGGCACCAAGAGCGCGGGCGAGGACCAGTTCGACCGGGCTGGCCGCGCGAGCCAGTCGCACCGCGTCCGACGGCCGCTTGGGCTTCTCCTCCGCCAGCGCTTCCGCGCCACCCCGGCGACCCAGCGCCGCGGCGAGGATGGCGTGGTCCCGGCGGGCCACCTCCGACCAGGGCGGCTCCACGAGCAATCCCGCAACGCGGCCGGCCAGCTCCTCTCCGTCCCCGGACAGCTCGAGCAGGCCCCACTCGGCGAGCAGGGCAAGGCCACGCACGGCTTCGGTCTCGCCCGCCAGTCGCAGCAGCTCTGCCTCGCGGCGATCGGCCGACACGGTCCCCAGGTCGGTTTCGCTCAACAGGTCCGCGGTGTCCGGCTCCAGCTCGAAGCCGAAGCGGGCGGCGTAGCGGGCGGCGCGCAGCGCCCGCGTCGGATCGTCCTCGAACGAGCTCGCGTGCAGGATTCTCAGCAGGCCGGATTCGAGATCTTCACGGCCACGGTGGGGGTCGATCAACTCCGGATCGCGGCGCAGGGGTATCGCCATCGCGTTGATCGTGAAGTCGCGACGGGCAAGGTCGGCGGCGATACCGGCAGTCGGCTCCACCTCGGGCAGCGCTCCAGGGTGAGGATAGGTCTCGGCCCGCGCGGTGGCGATGTCCACGTCGTGCTCGCCCAGGCGCGCCTTAGCGGTGGCGAAGCGCTCGTGCTGGATCACCTCGCCGCCGAGTCGTGAAGCCAACGCGGCCGCATCGCCCTCGACCACGAGATCGATGTCGGCCCTACCGCGACCGAGGAGAAGATCGCGGACCGCGCCGCCAACCAGGTACACCGGTTTCCCTCCGGCCGCGTCGTGCACGGCCGCGAGCTCCGGATAGACGTCGCGCAGGGGCTCTCCGAGGTCATCGGTGGGCAGCAGCTCAGGCATCGCTCGCTGCGAGCCTACGCGCGGACGGGGATGCCGGCTGCGGCCAGATGCTGCTTTGCGTCGCGCACCCTGTAGGTGCCGTAGTGGAAGATCGATGCGCAGAGGACTGCGTCGGCGTGCCCATCGGCGATCGCCTCACCGAGGTGCTCGAGCGTGCCGGCACCGCCCGAGGCGATCACCGGCACCGAGACCGCCTCGGCGACGGCTCGGGTCAGCTCGATGTCGTAGCCGTCGTTGGTGCCGTCGCGGTCCATGCTGGTCAGCAGCACCTCCCCTGCCCCCAGCTCGGTCGCTTCCTTCGCCCAGGCGACGGCGTCGCGACCCTCGACTCGCTTGCGACCCCCGTTGACGTACACGCCCCAGCCGTCGTCCTCGCGCTTGGCATCGATCGCGATCACGACGCACTGGGCGCCGAAGTGATCGCCCAGCTCGGTCAGCAGCTGCGGGCGAGCCAACGCCGAGGAGTTGACCGAGACCTTGTCGGCGCCGGCGTCGAGGACGGCCTGGGCGTCCTCGACCGAGCGGATCCCGCCGCCGATCGTGAACGGGATGAAGACGTTGTCCGCGGTGCGCCGGGCCAGCTCGACGATCGTCTCGCGCTTTTCGTGCGAGGCGGTGATGTCGAGGAAGACCAGCTCGTCGGCGCCCTCGGCGTCGTAGCGCTCGGCCAGCTCGACCGGGTCGCCGGCGTCGCGCAGGCCGACGAAGTTCGTGCCCTTGACGACGCGGCCGGCGTCGACGTCGAGGCAGGGGATCACTCGTTTCAGAACCATCAGGACAAGCGTAGGAGGTAGGCGAGTCGGGTGTCCCTCCCCCGGAGGCCGTCGCGCAGCTGGGTCGCCGGCTTGGGCTCGGCTTGCCTGCCCGGAGCCTCCGTGGGAGGGACACCCGACTCGCCTCGCCCTATCGTGGTCGAGGTTTGAACCGCTATGCGACCCAAAGCTCTACCGCGCTACTTGCGGAGGGCGGCGATGGCTTCGGCGACGGTGAAGCGCTGCTCGTAGAGGGCGCGGCCGACGATGGCGCCCTCTACGTTGGCGGGGGTCGAGCTTGCGAGGGATTCGAGATGGGTCAGCTCTCCCACGCCGCCGGAGGCGATTACCTGAGCTTTGGTTGCTGTGGCGATCTCGTTGAGTTGGTCGATTGCGGGGCCCTCCATGGTGCCGTCGACCTCGATTGCGGTGCAGAGAAAGCGGGCTACGCCGCACTCGGTGAGCGCGGCGACGGCCTCGACCACGCCCTCCTCCCCCGCTTCGGTCCATCCCTCCAGGGCGACTCGGCCTGCCCGGGCATCGACCGAGACGACGATCCGGTGGCCGTGCGCTTCCAGCATTGCGTCGAGGAACTCCGGGTCTCGTAGGGCGGCGGTTCCGATCACGACCCGGTCGGCCCCGGCCTCGAGCACGGCGCGCACCGCCTGCGGGTCCCGCAGCCCACCACCCACCTGGATCGGGCAGGAAACCCCTGCGGCGATTTGCTCGATTGCGCCCAGGTTCTGCGGTTCGCCTGCCTTGGCCCCGTCGAGGTCGACTACGTGCAGGAACTCGGCTCCTTCATCCGCCCAGCGCTTTGCCGCGTCGGTCGGGTCGGCGTCGTAGGTGGTCTCGCGGGCGTAGTCGCCCTGCAGCAGCCGCACCGCCTGGCCGCCGCGGATGTCGATCGCCGGGTAGAGGATCACGCCGGCGTGGGCGTCGCGGCGCAGACCCCGGCGAAGTTCGAGAGCAGCTGCAAACCGGCGCTGCTCGACTTCTCTGGGTGGAACTGGACGCCGAAGACGTTGTCGCGCTCCGCGGCGCAGGCGAAGCGGGTGCCGTAGGCGGCGCTGCCGAGCAGATCGCCCGGGTCGGGGCGCGGCGCGAAGGAGTGGACGAAGTAGAAGGGGGTCTCGCTCTCGATGCCGTCGGTCAGCTTCGATTCGCGTTCCCAGCGCACCGGCGACCAGCCGATGTGTGGGACCTTGAGCCCATCAGCCTCCAGCTCGGCCACGCCACCGGGCAGCAAGCCGGTTCCGGCTGCTCCGCCGAGCTCGGTGGTCGACTCGAAGAGCAGCTGCAGGCCGAGGCAGATCCCGAGGATCGGCACGCCGGCGTCGCGGCGCTCGGCGATCAGCTCGTCGAGCCCGAGCTCGCGGACTCGCTCCATCGCCTTCGGGAAGGCGCCGACGCCGGGCAGGATCACTCCGTCGGCGGCGCGAACCGTCTCGGCGGCGCTGGCGATCGTCGCCGTGGCGCCGACGTGGTCCAGCGCCTTCTCGACCGAGCGCAGGTTGCCCATGCCGTAGTCGAGGATGCAAATGCGGGTGGTCACTCGCTCAGCGTTCCCTTGGTCGACGGCACGCCGCTCTCGTCGGGATCGACGGAGACGGCGACGCGGAGCGCCCGCGCGAAAGCCTTGAAGCAGGCCTCGATCATGTGGTGAACGTTGCTGCCGTAGCGGACCGAGACGTGCAGGGTCAACTTGGCGCCGTTGGCGACGGCACGGAAGAACTCCTCCGCCAGCTCGCTGTCGAAACCGGCGATCGAGGTAGTCGGCAGCTCGGCGTCGAAGACGCACAGTGGCCTCCCCGAGACGTCGATCGCGCACTCGGCCAAAGCCTCGTCCATCGGCACCAGCGCGGAGCCGTAGCGGCGAATCCCGGACCGATCGCCCAGCGCCTCGTCGAGCGCTTGGCCGAGGACGATGCCGACGTCCTCCACGGTGTGGTGGGCGCCGGTCTCCAGGTCGCCACTTGCCTCGACGACGAGCCCGAGCTTGCCGTGGCGGGCGAGCAGGTCGAGCATGTGGTCGAGGAAGCCGACTCCGGTAGCGGAGCTCGACTCGCCCCCATCGAGGTCCAGCGCTAGCCGGATCTGCGTCTCGGCCGTGCTGCGCTCTCTTTGCGCGGTTCTGGTCATCTCAGGCGCCTTCCTTACTCCTAATCATGGCCGACTCGCCGTGCACGGGGAATCCCTCGGCCCGGGCGAGCATGTCGACGTGCGGGGCAAGCTTCGACGCCGCCTCGGGGGGCACCTCCACGGTGGCGATCTTGCGACGGAAGACGTCGGGCCCGAGCGGGCCCGAGAAGCGGCCTGCCCCGCCGGTCGGCAGCACGTGGTTTGAGCCCGCTACGTAGTCGCCAAAGGCGGTGGCGCTGTGGCGACCGGCAAGGACGCAGCCGGCGGTCGTGACCCGATCGGCGAGCAGAGCGGCGTCCTCCTCGAAGAGCTGCAGGTGCTCAGGAGCAAAGGCGTTAGCGAGATCAACCGCGTCAGTCAGGTCCGGCACGAGCACAAGCGCGAGCGGCGCGTCGCCTATTCCCGACCTCTCGGCAACCGCACGTTCAGTCGCGGCGGCAATGGCCTCCAGCACAGCCTCCTCTACTGCGGTCGCGATCAAAGGCCCGTCCCCCCCGTGCTCAGCCTGCGCACAGAGGTCAAGGGCGGCCCACTCGGGGTTCGTGTCGTGCCCCGCGATCAGCATCAGCTCCGAGGGCCCAGCAAGCGAGTCAATGCCGACCAAGCCGCTAACAGCGCGCTTGGCCTCCCGTACCCAGGCGTTACCGGGGCCGGCGATCACGTCAACAGGCGCGACCGTCTCGCTGCCGTAGGCAAGGGCGAAAATTGCCTGCGCGCCGCCGATCGCGTAGACCTCGTCGACCTCGCATATAGCTGCGGTAGCGAGGACCAGCGGATCGATCGTGCCATCTGACCTTGGGGGAGTCGCGAGGCTCAGGTGCTCGACACCGGCGACCCGCGCCGGCACCGCGCCCATCAGCACGCTCGATGGATAGGAGGCATGCCCCCCGGGTGCGTAAAGGCCCGCAGCCCGGACGGGCACGGTGCGCAGCAGGACGGTCTGACCCTGCGGCAGCTGGACCTCGCTGGGCTCGGCGTCGACCTGAGCGAGCGCAACCGCCCTCACGTTGGCGATGGCGATCTCGAGCGACCCACGGATACTGGGATCGAGACCGGCAAGCGCCGAGTCGACCTCGCTCTGGGCAACGCGCAACGAATCTGGTGGCCGCTCGGTGGCGTCGAAGCGCGTGGTCAGCTCGAGCAGCGCCGCGTCGCCGCGCTCACGCACATCCCGTTCGATCGGCGCTACCTCTACCCGAGCCGCATCGGTGGAAGTCCAGGAGCGAATCGCAGTGGCGGTACTCGCCGCCCCGTCCCACTCGAAGCTCCGCAACTTCATTGCGCGGTTGCTTCCCGAAGTCTTGCCGTCAGATCATCGATCTCCTGCGCCCGCAGCTTGTGTGCGACCCGATTGGCGACGAATCGCGCCGTGCACTCGACGATCTCCTCGCGTACCTCGAGGTCGTTCTCTTCCAGGGTGCGGCCGGTCGCGACGAGGTCGACGATGCCGTCGGCGAGGCCGATCAGCGGCGCCAGCTCGACCGAGCCCTTGACCTCGATCGTCTCGATCTGGCGGCCGGTCGACTCGAAGTGGCGTTCGGCGATCCGTGGGTACTTGGTCGCAATCCGCATCATCCCCAGGCGCCGTTGCGACTCGCCGAGGCTCTCGTCCCCCTGGCGCCCGGCGAGCACCATCCGGCAGCGGCCGTAGCCGAGGTCGAGCAGCTCGTAGACCATGCGATCCCCCTGCTCGAGCAGGACGTCCTTGCCGGTGATGCCGACGTCGGCGGCGCCTGCCTCGACGTAGGTCGGGACGTCGGAGGGCCGCATCGTCACCAGGCTGATCTTCTCGCCGGGGAAGATCAGCGCCCGCGACTCGCCGCGGGCCGCGGCGGTATCGACGCCGGCCGCGTCGAGCACGTCGAGGGTGTCCCCGAGCAGCGCTCCGCGCGGCACCGCCAGCTTCAGCGGGCCATCCGCCTTGGCGCTTGCCGTTCCCGCAACTTCGACACTCACGAGGTTCCCTCCCGCCGCGACTCCTCCATCTGGGCGATGTGGACTCGCTCCAGGTAGAGGGCAAAGCCGGCCGCGGGCAGATCGAGGCCGAAGCGCTTCAACAGCTGGTCGTAGCGGCCGCCGCCACCGAGGACGTGCCCCAGGGCGGGGTCGTAGACCTCGAGGATCGCGCCGCTGTAGTAGCCGAGGTCGCGCAGCAGGCCGAGGTCGACCTGGACGCGGTCTGCTGCGCCCCGCTGCTCGAGCGCCTCGTAGGTCTCGCCGATGCGCGCGGTTGCCCGTTCGACTGCCTTGCCGCCGATCGAGCGCGCCTGATCGAGGACCTCGCGGCCCCCGCGCAGCTGCGATAGGGCGACGCAGGTATCGACCTGCTTGGCGTCGATGCCGGCGCGAGAGAGCTCCAGCTCGAGGCCGACGAGGTCGTGTGTCGCGAGCCGGGAGAGGATCGCCTCGCGCTCCTCTCCTTCGACCCCCACCTCGGCCAGTAGCTGACGGAAGAGGTCGGCGTCGCCGAGGCCGATCACGGCCCGGTCCAGACCCGCGGCGTCGAGCGCGGCGCCCAGAACCTCGATCACCTCGACGGTTCCGTCGGGAGCTGGAGCGCCGATCAGCTCGACGCCGGCCTGGGCGAACTCCCGCATCTGCCCGCGTTGGGGCCTTACCGCGCGAAAGGCATTGGCGAGATAGCAGAAGCGCAGCGGCGCCTCGGCGCCGGCGTACCGCGAAGCGACCAGGCGTGCGATCGGGATCGTCATGTCCGAGCGCAGGGCGAGCAGATCTCCGCGCTCGTCGAAGAAGCGGTACGCGGAAGCGGCGGTGCGGCCGTCGCCGCGCGCCAGTACCTCGTCGTACTCGATCGCCGGCGTCGCAACCTCGCCGTAGCCACGGCTCTCGAACACCTCGACCAGAGCGAGGTGCAGGCGGCGCAGCTCCCGCATCTCGTCGGGGAGGATGTCGCGCGTCCCTGGGGGGATCGGGTGGATCATGCGCCTGACCTTACGAGAGTCGGCGCGGAAACCGTCTTAGGCTGGGATCTCTGCAGAGACCCGTTCGATCCTGGCGCCCAGCCCCCGCAGCCGCTCGTCGATCGACTCGTAGCCGCGATCGATCTGGCGGATGTTGCCGATCTCAGACGTACCGTCGGCCGCAAGAGCGGCGATGAGCATCGCCATCCCGGCCCGGATATCGGGGCTCTCGACGCGTTCGCCGTGAAGACGGCTCGGACCGCTGACGATCGCCCGGTGGGGATCGCAAAGCGTGATCCGAGCGCCCATCGCGACCAGCTTGTCGACGAAGAAGAGGCGGTTCTCGAACATCTTCTCGAAGATCAGGATCTCGCCGTCGGCCTGGGTGGCGAGCGCCAGCGCAATCGAGGTGAGGTCGGCCGGGAACGCGGGCCACGGGCCGTCCTCGATCTTCGGGATCGCGTCGCCGACGTCGGCCTTGATCCGCAGCCTCTGCTCCGGGGGGACCAGGACGTCGTCGCCCTCGATCGTCGACTCGAGCCCAAGCCGGCGGAACTGACGCCGCACCATGACCAGATCCTGTGGGGCTGCATCGCGGATTCGCAGCTCACCGCCGGTTGCGGCGGCGAGCGCCATGAAGCTGCCGACCTCGATGTGGTCGGGTGAGATCGTGTGCTCGGCGCCGCCCAGGCGGTCGCGGCCGTGGACCGTCATCACGTTGGACCCGATCCCGGTCACCTCAGCCCCCATCGCGGCCAGTAGGCGGGCCAGGTCCTGGACGTGCGGCTCGCTGGCGGCATTGGAGATCGTCGTCGGGCCCGGCGTCAGCGCCGCAGCCATCAGGGCGTTCTCGGTTCCCATCACCGAGGGCTCGTCCATGAAGATCGCGCAGGGGCGCAGCCCTCCGCTGGGCGCATGCAGCTCGATCCAGCGATCTCCGTCGATGCTGGCGCCGAGGTCGGCAAAGGCGTCGAGGTGCGCGTCGAGGCGGCGGCGGCCGATGAAGTCGCCGCCGGGCGGCGGCATGCGCGCCTCGCCGAAACGGGCGAGCAGCGGGCCGGCGAGCAGGAACGAGGCGCGGATCTTGTTCGAGAGCTCCTCGTCGACGGAGACGTCGGAGACGCTCGCCGCGCAGAGGCGCAGGCTGTTATCGCCGACCCAGGCCGCGTCGACGCCGAGGCGTTCGAGCAGGGCGATCTGCGCTTCGGTATCGCGGATCCGCGGCACGCGGTGCAGAATCAGCTCCTCCTCGGTGAGCAGGCAGGCGGCAAGGATCGGCAGGGCCGCGTTCTTGTTGCCGGCGGCTGTCAGCTCGCCTGAGAGCGGCGCGCCTCCTTCGATGACGAACTTCTCCATGGTCCGGCTAGGGTACCTGCGTAATGGGACGGGGCTGGAAGATCTTGATCGGCGTGGCTGCTGCCCTGGCGGTCCTGATCGGGGTCAACGTCCTGGTCACCGACGGTGAAACCAAGTCCGCCGAGGCCACCGTGCCCGGGGGCCGGATCATTAGCGTTGCCGGCGGAGATCTACAGATGATCGAACAGGGCCCTCGCGGCGCCAGCCCAATCGTGCTCGTTCACTGCTTCACCTGCTCGATCGATTGGTGGGATGGGATGATCCCCCTCCTCGCTCGCGAGCACCGGGTGATCGCGATGGACCTGCTTGGGCACGGTGGCTCCGAAAAGCCCACCTCCGGCTACTCGATCCCAGAGCAAGCGGACTTGGTCGCCGCTGCGCTCGGCCGGCTCGGCGTGCGCGAGGCCGAGGTCGTTGGCCACTCCCTCGGCGGCCCGGTCTCGATCGCCCTCGCCGAGCAATCGCCAGACCTCGTCGATCGCCTGGTGATAATCGACAGCATCCCCGATACCTCCTACGGCGACGTCGGCTTCATCGGCGAGCTCCCCTTCAAGCCGGTCATCGGCCAGACGCTCTGGCGGATCAAGCCCGATTTCTCGATCAAGGACGGGCTGAAGGTCGCCTTCGCGCCCGGCTTTCCGGTTCCGGACGCCTTCGTCGAGGACGTCAAGCGGATGACCTACAGCTCCTACTCGGGCTCCCACGACGGCTTCGACGAGTACACCGGCGAAGAGGCCCTTCCCGAGCGCGTCGCCGCGATCGGCAAGCCGGCCCTGGCGATCATGGGCGCCGAGGAGCAGATCGCCAACGATCCGGAGGCCGCGCTTGCCGCCTACCGAGCCGCGGGCCCCGATACCCAGACCAAGCTGATCAGCGGTGCCGGCCACTCGCCCAACGTCGAGAAGCCGGCCCAGACCGCCGCCCTGGTTCTCGCTTTCCAGCCGCATGAAAAGCCTGCAAAACGGGTAAACGCGAGTGAGCAGATGCAAGCGCGCATGCAGAAAAGCGAAGCCGTCCGGAAGCGACCGTAGAGTCGAACCTATGTTCGATACGAGAAAGACGCTCAGCAACCACATCGTCAACGCCGTCGACCTGACGATCGACTTTGCCACCCTTGGCGAGTACGGCCTCGAGCCGGTCGAGCAGTCGGCCCTGCGGCCCTGTGAGGGCCGCAGGCGCGTAGGCGCGCCCCGCAGCACCGGGTCATGGAGCTCGGCGATCGACCGCTTCGCCGCGCACTCCTAGCACCGGCGCCAAGAGGCCCAGAACGACGAAGAGCCGCCCGTATGGGGCGGCTCCAAGTCGAAGAAAGAACCGGCGGCGACCTACTCTCCCAGGGGGTTGCCCCCCAAGTACCATCGGCGCAGAGTGGCTTAACTGCTCTGTTCGGAATGGGAAGAGGTGTTTCCCACTCGCTATGCGCCACCGGAATTTTGCGAGACCGCGCCCCGGTGGAGCTTGAAAACTGCACAAGGCCGTTAATCAATGGGTAAGAAATAAATATCCGTCAAGCCCTCGACCCATTAGTACCGGTCGGCTGAGTGCATCACTGCACTTGCACCGCCGGCCTATCAACCTGGTGGTCTACCAGGGGTCTTACTCCCTCGAAGGGATGGGAGAGCTCATCTCGAGGACGGCTTCCCGCTTAGATGCCTTCAGCGGTTATCCGTTCCGTGCGTAGCTAACCTGCGATGCCCTTGGCAGGACAACAGATACACCAGCGGCACGTTCATCCCGGTCCTCTCGTACTAGGGATGACTCCCCTCAACTCTCCAACGCCCACAGCAGATAGGGACCGAACTGTCTCACGACGTTCTGAACCCAGCTCGCGTACCGCTTTAATGGGCGAACAGCCCAACCCTTGGGACCTACTCCAGCCCCAGGATGCGACGAGCCGACATCGAGGTGCCAAACCGGTTCGTCGATGTGGACTCTTGGAACCGATAAGCCTGTTATCCCCGGAGTACCTTTTATCCGTTGAGCGACGGCACTTCCACTTGCAACCGCCGGATCACTAAGCCCAACTTTCGTTCCTGCTCGACCCGTCGGTCTCGCAGTCAAGCTCCCTTGTTGCCTTTACACTCTGCGCACGATTTCCAACCGTGCTGAGGGAACCTTTGGGCGCCTCCGTTACATTTTAGGAGGCGACCGCCCCAGTCAAACTGCCCACCTGACACTGTTCACCGCCCGGATCACGGCGCGGTGTTAGAAGCTCAGAGCACCAAGGGTGGTATCTCAAGGGTGACTCCCCAGCGGCCAAAGCCACTGGTTCATAGTCTCCCACCTATCCTGAGCGAGATACCCCAAACTCCAATATCAAGTTGCAGTAAAGGTTCACGGGGTCTTTCCGTCTAGCTGCGGGTACTCGGCATCTTCACCGAGACTTTAATTTCACCGAGCCTCTCGTTGAGACAGCGTCCAACTCGTTACGCCATTCGTGCAGGTCGGAACTTACCCGACAAGGAATTTCGCTACCTTAGGACCGTTATAGTTACGGCCGCCGTTTACCGGGGCTTAGCTTC
>JBEVMR010000095.1:0-30873 GCA_040508545.1 Solirubrobacterales bacterium | reverse complement strand
GCCGAAGACCTGCTGCGCCGCCGCGCCCCCGAGCGCCCCCATGCCCCCGCTCTTGCCCTGCTGGAGCAGCACCACGAGGATCAGAAACAGGGACGCGATGATGTGCAGGATGGTCAGCAGAACGTTGAGCATGAACGGGTGGTCTCGCGAAAAGCAGGGGCCGGGCGCGCGGGGCTAGCCCCTGGCGGCCTGGACGATGGCAAGAAATGACCGGGCGTCAAGGCTGGCGCCGCCCACCAGCGCCCCGTCGACGTCGGGCAGAGCCAGCAGCTCGGCGGCGTTGGCGGGCTTGACCGAGCCGCCGTAGAGGATCCGCACCGCATCGGCCGCGGCGCCGCGCTCGCGCAGCACGTCGCGGATGAAGGCGCACGCCTCCTGCGCCTGCTCGGGGGTCGCCGTGCGACCGGTGCCGATCGCCCAGATCGGCTCGTAGGCGATGACGACCTCGGCCAGCTTGGCGGACTCCACCCCGGCCAGGTCGACCTGGAGCTGGCGCTCGAGCACGCCCTTGGTCTGGCCGCCGTCGCGCGCCTCCTCGCTCTCGCCGACGCAGAGGATCGGCTCGAGCCCGGCCGCGAGCGCGGCCGGAACCTTGCGCGCCAGCGCCTCGTCGGTCTCGTCGAAGTACTGGCGGCGCTCTGAGTGGCCCAGCACCACCGCCTCGACGTCGAGCTCGACCAGCATCGGCGCCGAGACCTCGCCGGTGAAGGCGCCCGCGTCATCCTCGTGCATGTTCTGCGCGGCGACCTTGACGGCGGTGCCGTAGCGACGCTCGACCACCGCGGTGAGCGCGGTGAACGGCGGGCAGATGACGACGTCGTGCTGCGTCGCCGCGATCCGCGGCAGCAGCGCGTCGACGAAGCTGGCCGCCTCGGCGACGGTCTTGTGCATCTTCCAGTTGGCGGCGATGTAGGGGGTTCGGTCAGGCATCTTCCAAAGCCTCCACTCCCGGCAGCTTCTTTCCCTCCAGCAGCTCCAACGAGGCTCCTCCTCCGGTCGAGACCCAATCCACTTTCTCAGCCAACCCGAACTGGTGCAGCGCCGCCACCGAGTCGCCCCCGCCGACCACCGTCGTCCCCGGCGCCTCGGCGACGGCCTCGGCGACCGCTCGCGTGCCGGCGGCGAACGGCTCCAGCTCGAAGGCTCCCATCGGCCCGTTCCAAAGCACGGTGCCGGCAGCAGCGACGGCTTTCGCGTACGCGGCGGCGCTGGCCGGCCCGATGTCAAGCCCCATCCAGCCGTCCGGGACGACGACGCCCTCGGCGAGGCGCACTGCGGTTCCGGCGTCGAACTCCTCGCCGAGCACGAGGTCGGTCGGCAGCAAGAGCTCGCAATCGGACCCGGCCGCCCGCTTCAGCGCATCGGCGGCCAGGGGGATCCCCGCCTCCTCGACCAGCGAGTTGCCGGTGGCGATCCCCTGCGCGCGGAAGAAGCTGAAGCACATCGCGCCGCCGATCAGGACGCTGTCGGCGATCGCGAGGAAGCGCTCGATGACGCCGATCTTGTCGCTCACCTTGGCGCCGCCGAGGACGACGACGAGCGGCCGCTCGGGCGACTCGACCGCCCGGGTCAGCTCAGTCACCTCGCGCTCGAGCAGCAGGCCTGCGCAGCCGGGCAGGAGATGGGCGACGCCCTCGGTGCTGGCGTGGGCACGGTGGGCGGCACCGAAGGCGTCGTCGACGTAGAGGTCGGCGAGCGCGGCGAGCGCTTTCGCCAGCTCCGGATCGTTCTCGGTCTCGCCCGGCTCGAAGCGGACGTTCTCGAGCAGCAGCACGTCGCCCGGGCTCAGCCCTGCAGCCATCGTCTCCACCTCCTCGCCGATCACCGCTGTCGCCTGCTTGACCGGCGCGCCGAGCAGCTCGCCCAATCGCGCGCCGACCGGCTGCATCGAGAGCGCCGGGTCGGCCTGACCCTTCGGCCGGCCCAGGTGGGAGACGAGGACCAGGGCCGCGCCGCGCTCGCGCAGCAGCTCGATCGTCGGCAGCGCCGCCCGGATCCGCGTGTCGTCGCCGACGCGGCCATCGTCCAGCGGCACGTTGAAGTCGACGCGGACGAGAACCCGCTTGCCGGCGACGTCGGCGTCGCGCACGCTCTTCTTAGCGAAGCTCACAGCGCCCTCCGGACGGGGCTCAGAGGACCTTGCCCGCCAGCTCAACGCAGCGGTTCGAGTAGCCCCACTCGTTGTCGTACCAGGAGACCGCCTTGATCAGCTTGCCATCGCCGATCGCCATCGTCTGGCCGGCGTCGAAGATCGAGGAGTGCGGGTCGCCGACGATGTCGGTCGAGACGATCTCATCCTCGGTGTAGGAGAGGATCCCCTCGAGCGGGCCCTCGGCCGCCGCCTTGACCGCGGCGTTGACGGCCTCGGGGTCGGTTGGCTGCGAAGGCGTGAAGACGAGGTCGACGACGGAGCCGGTGGCGACCGGGGCCCGCATCGCGAACCCGTTCAGCTTGCCGTTCAGCTCAGGCAGCACGAGGCCGACGGCCTTGGCGGCGCCGGTCGTCGTCGGGATCAGGTTGAGCGCCGCGGCGCGCGCCCGTCGCAGATCCTTGTGCGGCATGTCCTGCAGGCGCTGGTCGGCGGTGTAGGCGTGGATCGTCGTCATCAGGCCCTGCTCGATGCCGAACTCGTCGTTCAGCACCTTGGCCAGCGGCGCCAGGCAGTTGGTCGTGCAGGAGGCGTTGGAGATGATGTGATGGTTGTCGCGGTCGTAGTCGCTGTCGAAGTTGACCCCGAGCGCCACGGTCACGTCGGGCTCCTTGGCGGGGGCGGAGATGATCACCTTCTTGGCGCCGGCCTGAAGGTGCTTGGCGGCATCCTCGCGACCGGTGAAGAGGCCGGTCGACTCGATCACCACGTCAGCGCCGAGGTCGCCCCAGGGCAGCGCCGCCGGGTCGCGCTCGGAGAGCACCTTCAGCTCCTTGCCGTCGACCGTGATCGACCCCTCCCCCGCCTCGACCTCACCGGGGAAGCGGCCGAGGATCGAGTCGTACTTGAGCAGGTGGGCGAGCGTGCCGGTGTCGGTGATGTCGTTGACGGCGACGAAGTCGAGGTCCGCACCCGCCGCGTGGGCGGCGCGGAATAGGTTGCGCCCGATGCGGCCGAAGCCGTTGATGCCGACCTTCACAGCCATGAAGTCATGTCCTCCTGGAATCGATTCGTTGGTTTGAGGCTAGTCACTGCCGACCGTCACCTCGATTTCATACCCGTCCGGGTCCTGCAGGAACGCCGAGTAGGAGCCGGAGCCGTGCGAGCGTCGCTCGCCGGGCTCGCCAACGGCCTTTCCGCCGTTGCCGACGCCCTGCTCCCAAGCTGCCTTGACCGCGACGATCCCCAGCCCCGAGAAGCTGAGCAGGCCGAAGCCCGGTTTGGCCGGATGGTGGGCGGCGATGAAGAAGACGGGCTTGGCGATACCCCAGCCAATCGTCTCGTCCTCCTCGAAATGACGCCGCCAGCCAAGCGGCGCGAGCAGCGCGTCGTAGAAGGACGCGCTCCGGTCGAGGTCGGAAACCTCCAGGAGGACATGGTGCAACATCGGGGTGGGGAGGCTATATGGGGCGCCGGGGGCCGGGTCGGCCGGTCCGATCGGACGAGCGCCACATTTGCCCCCTATGGCGTGGTCGATGCAGCGTTCGTCAGCCGCCGCGGGGGGTCCAGCGGAAGAAGCGGATCGCCAGCAGTAGCCCACCGACGCCCCAGATCGCGACCACGGCCAGGTGGTCCCAGGCGATGGTCGCGCCGCCGCTGGGCACGTAGGCGTCGAAGAACGCCTGGAAGAAGGGGCGGATCGGGAAGTGGTTGGCGAAGTCGATGACGCCGGAGGGCAGCTCGTCGTCCGGGATGAAGACGCCGGAGAGGAAGTAGAGCGGCAAGAGCAGGGCGTTGATGATCGGCGCCGCGGCGTCCTGCGAGGGGATCGCCGCGGTCAGGGCGATGCCGAGGCAGCAAAAGGAGGCAGCACCGACGACGAGCACGACGAGCAGCTCCGGCGCCTGGCCCCAGGGGATCGGCACCCCGTAGAGCAGCTTGCCCAGCGCCGCGACCAGCGCCAGCATCAGGGCCGCGACGACGATCGAGTTGCCGACCCGGCCGGCGATGAAGACCCAGGGCGGCAGCGGCGTCGCCCGAACGCGCTTGAGGCGGCTTTCTTCGCGAGCGATGACCAGCGTCATGCCCAGCGTCTGCATCGTCGCCGAGACCACGGCGAGGGTGATGATCGCCGGCACGTAGTAGGTGGTGATCTCGATCCCGCCGGCGACGTCGATCGTCTGGTCGCCGAAGACCGTGGCGAAGATCAGCAGCAGGACGACCGGGAAGGCGACCGTGAAGAAGACCGCGGCCGGGTTGCGCCAGAAGACCTTCTGGTCGTAGCGGAGCTGGTGAAGAAGGAGGCTCATTCCGCTTTGGTCAGCTCCAGGTAGACGTCCTCGAGACTGGGCCGGGTGACCTCCAGCCCCTCGAGCTCGCGATCCTCGGCCAGCGCCCTGCCGGTCAGCTCGTTGAGCGTCTGCACCGGCGTCGTCGTCTCCAGCTCGACCTCACGCCCGTTCTCCCGGTAGCTGATCCGCGCCGGGCGGCTCTCGCGGCTGCCGAGGTCCTCCGGCGTGCCACGGGCGACGATCTCACCGCGGGCGATCACCGCGACCCGGTCAGCCAGGCGCTGCGCCTCGTCCATGTAGTGGGTGGTGAGGAAGACCGTCTTGCCGAGATCGCGCAGCCCCGCGATCACGTCCCAGGCCGCCCGCCGCGCCTCGGGGTCGAACCCGGTGGTCGGCTCGTCGAGGAAGAGCAGGTCCGGATCGCCGACCAGCGCCATGCCGACGTCGAGGCGGCGCTGCTGCCCGCCGGAGAGGCGGCCGGCGCGCTCGCCGGCCTTGCCGCTCAGCCCGATCGCCTCGATTACCTCCTCTACCGGGCGCGGCTCCCGGTAGTAGCCGGCGTAGAGCGACAGCGACTCGGCGACCGTCAGGTAGGGCTCGAGCCGGCCGCTCTGCAGGACGACGCCGATCCGCTCGCGCCACTCGCGGTCGCCACGCTCGGGGTCCTCGCCGAAGACGGCCACGTCGCCCGCGCTGCGCTTGCGGTAACCCTCGAGGATCTCCACCGTCGTCGTCTTGCCGGCGCCGTTGGGGCCCAGGAAGGCGAAGATCTCC
The DNA here is from genome assembly GCA_040508545.1 of Solirubrobacterales bacterium. GTDB lineage: Bacteria > Actinomycetota > Thermoleophilia > Solirubrobacterales > 70-9 > VRUE01. Next base: position 25,719 of record JBEVMR010000095.1, on the reverse strand, counting down.
CCCGGCGCCACCTCGAGGTCGATGCCGCGCACCGCCTCGGCGTCGCCGTAGCTCTTGCGCAGACCGCGAATGGAGATGACGGGAGTCGAAACCTGGGAGTCCAAAGCCGAGGCAGTCTACGAGTCCGACGGCTCCAAGTCGCGGTGCTTGACCCGCACTACCACGCCCTCGCTGCCCTCGAGTGCACGGCGGATGCGGTCGGCGACCGTGACCGAGCGGTGCTTGCCGCCGGTGCAGCCGACCGCGATCGTCAGATGGCTCTTGCCCTCGGCGACGTAGGCCGGGACGAGGAACTCGAGCAGCGGCAGCAGCCGGCCGTAGAACTCGCCCGCCTGGGTGCCCGACTCGACGTAGGCGCGCACCGGCTCGTCGAGGCCGGTCTGCGGCCGCAGCTCGTCGACGTAGTGGGGGTTGGGCAGGAAGCGGACGTCGAGGGTGAGGTCGGCGTCGCGCGGCGGGCCGTTCTTGAAGCCAAAGGTGAGCAGCGTCAGCGCCAGCTTGCCGCTGTCGTGCCCGCCGAGCATCTCCTCGGCGATCCGCCGCCGCAGCTGGCCGCCGGTCAGGCCGCTGCTGTCCATGACCATGTCGGCCCGCTCGCGCAGCGGCGCCAGCAGCTCGCGCTCGGCGCGGATCCCCTCGACGATCCGCCCTTCGGGCGCCAGCGGGTGGCGGCGGCGGGTCTCCTTGTAGCGGTCGAGCAGGGTCTCCTCGTCGGCCTCGAGGAAGAGCACGGTCGCCTTCAGCCCGTCGGTCTCGAGCTCGCCGAGCACCTGGATCAGGTCGTCGAAATACTCGCCGCCACGGACGTCGGAGACGACCGCCGCCCGCTCGACCCCGCTGCCCTCGTGACGGAAGAGCTCACCGAGGCTGCCGATCATCCGCGGTGGCAGGTTGTCGACGCAGAAGTAGCCGCCGTCCTCGAAGGCGGCGATCGCCTCCGACTTGCCGGCGCCGGAGTGGCCCGTGATCAAGATCAGCTCGACCCGCTCGGACACGCTCAGCCGCCGGTCCGGTGCAGCTGCTCGTGGATCTCGCGCGCCAGCTTGCCCGGCACGCCGGGCACCGCCTCGAGCTCCTCGCGGCTGGCGGAGAGGAACCGCTCGGGAGTGCCGAAGTGCTTGAGGAAGGCGCGCTTGCGAGCGGGGCCAACGCCCTTGAGGCCGTCGAGGACCGAGCCGGTCATCGCCCGGTCGCGGCGGCCGCGGTGGTGGTCGATCGCAAAGCGGTGGGCCTCGTCGCGCACTCGCTGCAGGAGCTTCGAGGCCTCGGACTCCGCCGCCAGATCGATCGGTGCCGGCCGGCCGGGGATGAAGACCTCCTCCTCGCGCTTGGCGAGGGAGACGACCTTGACGCCGCGCTCGACGAAGGGCCCAAGGGCGCCCATCGCCGCGCCGAGCTGCCCCTTGCCGCCGTCGACGACGACGAGCGACGGCAGCGCGGCGAAGCTCTCGTCGCGCTTGCCGTCGTGCGGGGAGAGGTCGACCTGCTCCTCGTAGCGGCTGACGCGTCGGCTCAACACCTCCTGCATGGAAGCGAAGTCGTCGGACCCGTTGCTGCGCTCGCCGCGGACGCGGAAGCGGCGGTAGTCGGCCTTCTTGGTCGCGCCCCCCTCGAAGACGACCATCGAGGCGACGGTGTGCTCGCCGCCGATGTTGGAGATGTCGAAGCCCTCGATGCGGATCGGCAGCTCCTCCATCCGCAGCGCCTCGCGCAGGTCGGCGAGCGAGTCGACCCGGCGCTGGCGCCGGTGCTCGCGCCGCAGCCGGTCCTGGTCGAGGGCTAGCCGAGCGTTGCGCTCGGCGAGCTCGCGCAAGCGGCGCTTGTCGCCGCGCTCGGCAACGCGCACCTCGACCGGCGAGCCCCGCTTCTCCCCCAGCGCCTCGGCCAGCAGCTCCGCCCGCCCGGACAGATAAGGGCCGACGACGATCGTCCGCGGCATCGCCGGCGAGGCCGAGTAGTACTGGCCGATGAACTCCTCGGCGACCTCGGCCAGGCCGCGCTCACCCTGGTTGTCCAAGTAGAAGCTCTGGCGCTCGGCGAGGATGCCGTCGCGCACCTGGAAGACCTGGGCGTTGGCGTCCGCCCCCTCGCTTGCCACCCCGATCAGGTCGGCGGTGCCGACCGTGCCGCCGGCGATCCGCTGCCGCTCGAACAGCGACTGGACCGCCTTGAGCCGGTCGCGGTGCATCGCCGCGCACTCGAACTCGCGCGCCGCCGCGGCCTCCTCCATCTTCGCCTGCTCGTCCGCCTCGACCTGCCGATAGCGACCGGAGAGGAAGTCGACGATCGCGTCGACGTTGCGCCGGTACTCCTCCTGGCCGACGTAGCCGACACAGGGCGCCCCGCAGCGCTTGATGAAGTAGTCGAGGCAGGGGCTGCCGGAGCGGCGGCCGGGCTCGGCGCCCTCGCAGGTACGGAACTGGAACAGCTTGCCGAGCAGGTCGAGCGTCTCCCGCACCCGCTTGGCGCTCGAGAAGGGGCCGAAGTAGGCGCGGCCGGCGCGGTGCTTCTCGCGGGTGAAATAGACGCGGGGATAGTCCTCGTCGAGGCTGACGCAGACGTAGGGGTAGGACTTGTCGTCACGCAGGCGGATGTTGAAGCGCGGCCGGTGGCGCTTGATGAAGCTCTGCTCGGCGAGCAGCGCCTCGGCCTCGTTGGCGGTGACCATGACCTCGATCCGGTCGACGCGGGAGGTGAGCCGCGTCTCGCCGCCGGAGAAATGGGAGCCGACACGCTTGCGGATCGAGCGGGCCTTGCCGACGTAGAGCAGCTCGCCGTTCGCCTCGTAGAAGAGGTAGACGCCGGGCGCGTCGGGAAGCTCGCGGCGCTGCCGCGCCAGCCGCTCCGCCCGAGAACTCTCCTGGTTACTTTCGCTCACTGGCCAAAGGGTAGGCTCCTGGCCAGTTGGCCAACCTTCCACATGGAGACGGAGAGAGCGAGATGACCACCGAGACGATCAGCCCGCCTGAGCTGAGCACGCTGCGAATTGAGGTCGACGGCGAGATCGGCACCCTCACCCTCGATCGGCCTGACGCCTTCAACGCGATGAGCCCCGAGATGATCTTCGACCTGGGAACCGCGTTCGCGTGGTTCGCCGACCAGGCGCCACTGCGCGCGCTGATCATCACCGGCGCCGGCAAGGCCTTCTGCTCCGGGGGCGACATCAACGGCTTCAAAGCCGGGGTCGAAGACGACTCGATCGACCTTCCCGCGCAGGTGCGGCGCGGTGCCGAGGCGCTGCACGTCGCGATCATCGACCTCCGCCGGATCCCCTATCCGGTGATCGCGGCGGTCAACGGCGCTGCCGCGGGCGCGGGCTTCTCGCTGGCGCTTGCCTGCGACATCCGCATCGCCGCCGAGGATGCCTTCGTCGCCTGCGCCTACGGCCGCATCGGCGCTTCGCCCGACGGCGGCATGACCTACTTCCTGCCGCGCGTCGTCGGGCCAAGCCGAGCGCTGGAAATCCTGCTGAACGACCCCAACCTGACCGCCGCCGATGCGCTCGAGGAGGGCCTGGTCTCCGAGGTCGTCGCGGCCGACGAGCTGATGGACACCGCGCGGGCGAAGGCCGAGAAGCTCGCCGCGAAGGCTCCCCACTACGTGAAGATGGCCAAAAAGCTCTGCGGCGTGAGCATCGAGAACAGCATCAACGACCACCTGCAGCTGGAGCGGCACGGGATTGCCGACAGCATGGCGACGGAGGATCTGCGCGAAGGCGCGATCGCCTTCTTCAGCGGCGAGAAGCCAGAGTTCAAGGGCCGCTGAGCCGGCACCTGCTGACGGCCGTATCTGCTTTGTGAACCGTCTAGAGTCTCCCTGAGCATTCCCCACCCGGAAAGGATCGAACTCGATGAAGAAGCTCGTCTCCCTCCTCGTCCTCGGCCTAGTCGCGACCGCCCTCGTCGCCTGCGGTGATGACGACTCGACCACCACGACGACCACGTCCGAAGCCGGCTCCGGCGCAGCGGCCGGAGGTGGCGAAAAAGCCGGCGGCGAAGGTGGTGGCGCTACCCTCGCGTTCGAAGCCGACCCCGGTGGCGAACTCGCCTACACGAGTACCTCTGAGACCTCCGAAGCCGGCGAAGTCACCGTCGACTTCAAAAACCCGCAGGGCCTCAGCCACGACGTCGCGATCGAAGACTCCAAAGGTGAAACGGTGGGCAAGACCGACGTGATCGGCGAAGGCGAAACCTCCACCAAAGTCAACCTGAAACCGAGCGAATACACCTTCTACTGCTCGGTCCCCGGCCACCGCCAAGCCGGCATGGAAGGCACGCTGACCGTCAAATAAGGGCACGCGAGTGCGCCTGAGCTTCAGGCGCACTCGCCATCAGGCCGGCTTCGGAAGCATTGCCTTACCCCGGCCCGCATCAGGGCTGGGTAGTGAACGTTTTGTCTAGTCCGTAAGTCGTTCCGAAGGCGTTTTCGGCGACGAGCCGAAAGTGATACACCGTGCTCCCTGCGAGACCTGACACCACCTGGTTGGCGAGGGCCGAGGACGGCACAGGGCCAAATGCGGTTTGGGGGATTGGAGCTTTGAAGCCGTAGGAGATCGTGGTCCCGTATTCGAACTGGTATTTCGTTTCCAGACCATTTGCGATTACGCCGCCAATCAGTCTCGCGCTTTCTTTCCCGACTTCCGTTGCCCCAAGCGTGATCGCCACGGGGGCGCCATTGGTGACGAATGAGTTCTGGGCACCGGTCACTTTCCCAGACGGGTTGGTGGCCGTAACCCGGAAGTAATACTGAGTCCCGCGCGTGAGGCCGGTGATTTCGTAGCTCACGGATTTCCCGCTCATTTCGCTGCCGGCGGATTCAGCCGGGATTGGCACCGTCGTGCTGTATGAGCCTGAGGTCGTCCCGTATTCGAATTGGTACGTGGTGCTCTGCCCGTTTGGATCGACAAACGCGTTCAGGGTTGCAGCTTCTCCGGTTGGATCCGATTCCCCGGCCCCCGTGCTGACCGTGGGTGGGCCGACCGTAGTGAAAGTCGCATCTTCCCCATAGCTCGTATCTGGGTTTTCGTTGTTCGCGACAAGCCGGTAGTGGTAGGTGGTGTTCGGGCTCAGGCCGGTGATCGCATGGCTCTTTTCAATCACACTGGTTCCTGAGCCGACGTTGGTTTCCCCGACTTTCGTGCCGTAAGCAGTCGTCGTGCCGTACTCGAAATAGGCTTTGGCCTCGGTGCCGTTGGGGTTGACATCGCCGTTCAAGGTCGCTCCTTTTTCGGCTACGCCGGTGGCCGCTTTCGCCGTTAACGTCGGCGGCGCGCCTCGCCAATAACCCTCGGCTAGCGTGGAGGTGGCGCCGGAGGTGTTTCCATGCCAGCCGACCGCCTCACAGCCCCTCGAGGCTACGCAGGAGACGCCTTTCGGCCACGCCTTGGTGGACCCGACGGGAAGAGGAAGCGTTTGAAGCGTCCATGCAGTGCCGTTCCAGCGCAGTGCCATCGGCTGTTCAGTTTCCCCGGCGCTGTACGAGCCGATCGCGGTGCAATCCGTTGCCGATACGCAGGAGACGTCTTCGACGGTCTTGGTAGTGGCTCCGGTGTTGGGCATCGTCTGCAATTTCCATTCGGTCCCGTTCCAGCGTTGGGCCATCGGCTCGTACTGATGTTCGGCGTTGACCTCCTTGTACCCAACTGCAGTGCACTCGGTCGAGGACGTGCAGGAAACGCCGTAGAGCCAGCTCAGGGTTGCGCCGGCCGGTTTCGGCGGCGTTTTGAGCGTCCATTCCGTGCCGTTCCAGCGCATGGACAGGGGCGCCCACGGATTGGACGGCGATTCGTAGTGGTAGCCAGCAGCCATGCAGAAACTCGAGGACGTACACGAGACCGACGTCAGATAGGAGGAACCCGACGGACTGGGCGTGGCCTGCGTTTTCCATTCAGTCCCGTTCCAGCGCATTGCCAGGGTTTTCGATTCCGAGCTGCCGACTGCAGTGCATTCCGTCGCCGAGGTACAAGAGACGCCGTTGAGCTGCGCAGAGGGCGGGTTGGGGATCGTTTGCGCTTTCCATTCGGTCCCATTCCAGAACTCGGCCACCGTCCCACCCGAGTTTCCGACAGCAGTGCAGGCCGAAGACGAGACGCAGGACACCCCCGTTAGGCCATATTTGGGAGCCGTCTGCGTACTCCATTTGCTGCCGTCCCAGCGCCGGATGATTGATTCCCCGACCGCAGTGCATTCGGTGGCCGCAGAGCATGAGACATCTTTGAGCCTGCCTTCGGGGCTAGCCGGCGTCTGGACTCTCCAGCCGACGACAAAGGTCCGGTCGGCGCCTTTCGACGTACCCGAGGCATTGGTGGCAACGACCCGGTAGTGGTATTCGGTATTGGGCGTCAAACTGCTGATTGCTTTGCTCACTTCGACGGCGCCTGCCCCTGAGCCAACGTTCACTTCCGCGGTTTTCGATCCATATGCCGCCGTCGGGCCATACTCGAAATAGGCTTTGGTTTCGAGGCTATTGGGATTGACATCGCCGTTCAGGGTCGCGCTCGAGTAGGCGACATTGGTCGCGGACTGGTTGTTCACTGAAGGAGTGGCGGCAGAGGCGCTTGCAGAGGCGCCCCAAAGCGTGGCGGCCAAAGCAGCGAGCATGAAGCAGAGCCTCCGGACTCGCAACCCGAACGTCGTCCGATCCGCTGCAAAATCCTCCTGCCCCATATCCCCGTCCTCTCTATCGTGAAGTATTGCTTCGTATTAGTCAGATTATGCTAAGCGCGCAGCCAGACTGTGTCAAACACAGATTGACGCTGAGCTCTGATACTCGCCTCAACCGACTTCTCTGGGTCAGGGCGAACCCAGCTCCTCGCCAGAAGTAGGCGTGATATCGCCGTCAGACAAGTTCGTGGCCGACGGCTTGCCGCAGGCACCAGAGATCAGAACCCCGATACGTCATGGGCTATTCGCTACCCGTCGTGCTTCGCAGCAACAACCAGGGCCAACTCCAGCCACTTGAAGTGGCAATCCACCTCGGCGAAGCCAGCCTCCCGCAGCCAGGCCATCTGCGCCGAGAGATCGGCGAGGCGATCGGTGGGGTCGTCCTCGACCCGGCCGATCTCGATGCGAAAGCGCTCGTGCAAGCGCCCGGATGCCGAGGCGACGAGATCGAGGTTCGCGAAGACGCCGCCTGGCGCGATAAGCGAGTTGATCTCCGCGAACAGCGCCCGCTTGCGCTCGTCCTCGAGATGGTGAATCGCCAAGCCCGAGACCACGACGTCAAACGGGCCCGACTCCGCAAGTGGAAGCGCGAGGTCGTGCGCGCGGAGCTCGACGAGTGGATCGGCGTCGAAGCGCTCGGCCGCCCGGGCGAGCATCGGCGCGGAGGCGTCGACCCCCACCGCTCTCGCCGCGGGGTGACTGCGGCGTATCAAGGCGATCAACCGGCCATCACCGGTGCCGAGGTCGAGGAACCGCTCGATCCGCGCGGGAAGCGCTTCCAGCAGCATCTCCTCGGCGAGGTGCCGATGCGGTATCTCACGGGAGAGGTACTCAGCCACGTGCTCCCGCTCGGACCACTTTCCCAAGGCATCGGCCATGCGCGGAGGGTATGCCATCGCGTGTCCGCCGTGGCGCCGTTCGGAGGCCGGCGACCGCTCGATCAGCCACTATTCCGTCGTGGCCAGCACGAGCTCCGAATCGATCGAGATCGTCGCCTATGACCCGGAGTGGCCCGCCAGGTTCGAGAGGGAGCGGGCTGCCTTGGCCAACGCGATCGGAGGCTTCACGGCGGGCGGCATTCACCACGTCGGCAGCACCGCCGTCGATGGCCTGGACGCAAAGCCGATCATCGACATCCTGGTCGGGGTCGAGAGCCTGGACGCGTCGCGGTCGGCCTTCGAGCCCCTGGCTCAGCTCGGCTACATGTACGCGCCTTACCTGGCCGACGAGATGCATTGGTTCTGCAAGCCCCATCCGAGCCGCCGGACGCACCATCTCCATCTCGCGCCGGTCAGCGGTCAGCGCTACCGCGACGAGCTCGAGTTTCGCGACCGATTGAGGGCGAGCCCCGACCTCGTGGGGAGGTACGCCAAGCTCAAGCGCAGGCTCGCCGCTCGCTTCGAGCACGATCGCGAGGGCTACACCGAGGCGAAGACCGCCTTCATCGCCGCGGCGCTTTCCACCCCGACGGCCTGAGAACGCTCCCCCGTCGGCCCGCGGGCCCCATCACGCGGGTGACGCACGGCTTCTCGTTGCCCTCTACCTCAAGGGTTAAGCGGGTGACCAGCTCCCACCAGCGCCTTTCTCGTCGATCTCGACGATCTCGGCTTTTGCCGCGGACCCGGCTGTCGACCGGGACCGGGCGGGAAAGCGGATCTTGTTGGGGTTGTATGAATTGTCCGACGCGATTCCCATCTGCGTCAGCACAGACAAAACCATCCGAAAGTCCCTCTAAAGTCGCGGCGCATGGGGCAGTTTCCGTCGATGAAGGCAAAGCGCCTGCTGGCCACCTTGGAACGCAAGCCGCTCGGCTATCGCATTGCACGCCAAGCTGGCTCACATCGCCGCCTGGAAGCATCGGGCCGACCCCCGCCGACCTTCGCGTTCCACGACAATGCGACAATCCCCTCCGGCCTCGTGCGCAAGATCCTCGTTAGGGACATCGGACTTGCCGAGGACGAGGCCCGAAAGCTACTCTGAGGTGGAGGATCGAATGGAGACCGTGCGTGTCATCTATCACCACGAGGCCGACGGCTGGTGGGCCGAGTCCCCCGATGTCGAGGGCTGGTCTGCGGCTGGCGACTCCTACCCCGAGGTCGTCAAGCTCGCCGAAGAGGGCATTCCGTTTGCCCTAGGAGGCGAGGCCCTCTTGGAGCATTTCGTTCCAGCTGGCGAGCACGTCGCAGCCTAAAGCGCCTTCGGCAATCGCCATTGCACAAAGATCAGCGCACCTGGAATAAGCCCGAGCGCAGATAGGCGGCTAGCAGCTCGAGGGCGTGTCCGGGCGAAACTGCCACCCGGCTCCGCCGAGCCTGCCGGGAGGCACCAAGTTCCGTCGTCGGTCCGTTTGGTCAGTAGCACGCGCTGATCATCTTGTTGAACGGCAACCATCGCCCCGGGCATGAGGACGAGCCATGGCCCCCAGCTTGTCGAAGTCGCCAGAGGTAGGAGTCTCGATAGGCCATTGACTTCGATCCGTGGCCTAACCAGGAGGCGTCGGTTTAGCCAGCAGGTACCATGACCCGCGTCACCGAATCACCCACGAAGCACGGCTTCTCGTTGCCCTCGACCTCGAGGGTGAAGCGGGTGATCACCTCCCACCAGCCGCCGCCCTTCTCGTCGATCGAGACGACCTCGGCGCGGCCGCGGACCCGGCTGTCGACCGGGACTGGGGCGGGGAAGCGGATCTTGTTCCAGCCGTAGTTCACCCCGAGGGTGAAGCCGGTGGAGGAGATCAGCTTTTTGCGGAAGCCGTCGACCAGGGACAGGGTGAGGTTGCCATGGGCGATCGTGGTCCCGAAGGGGCTCTCGTTCTTCGCCCGCTCGACGTCGACGTGGATCCACTGGTCGTCGCCCGAGATCCCGGCGAAGGCGTTGATGTCGTCCTGGGTGACGGTGCGCCACTCGCTCGGGCCGATTTCTTGGCCGAGCAACGACTGCATGCCCTCGACGCCCTGTACCTCGACGGTTGCCATCGGTGCGGAGTCTATGCAACCGCCGTCAGTCCGACCACCAGCCGGGGAAAATCTCGCCGTCGCCCTCATGGTGGGCCCCCACGGCGAGGACTTCGAGTCCGTCCGAGCCGGCCTCGAAGGCGCGGGTCACCTCGGGTGAGACACGAATCGCGTCGAGGGTCTCGACCTCGATGATCTCGTCGTCGAGCCTCATCCGGCCGGAGCCGCTCAGCACCACGTAGACCTCCTCGGCGTTCTCGTGCTTGTGCCCGAACGGCGAGCGCTGACCGGGCTTCAGCCGGGTGTGGCTGACCCCGGTCTCCTCGGCGTCGAGAGCGCCCCGCGCGAATCGCGCCTCCTGAGCGTCGCCGTAGCCGAACTCGGCTGCGGAGTCCTTGACATCGAGGAGCTTCGTGTGGGTGAACTGATCGGGCATCTCTGCGCCTCCGGGGTCAGGGTGGGTGCTATCCAGGCTACCCGGAGACTGCCACCGTTATGCAGTCATCAGTCGCAGCGGCGTATGCCTGGCGATCGTCTCGAAATCGGAGTCCACGCAGAGCATCTCGGCATCGTTTCGGATCGCAATCGCGGCAATCAAGCAGTCGATGAGGCGGCGCGGCGTTTCTCCCCCACGTCGACAAAGCCGGTAGAGCTCCGCGGCGCTCTCATAGTCCGTAGGACCCTGGACGGGAAGGAAGCGTCGGCCGTAGAGAAAGCGGCGCAACCAATCTCGCTCCTCCTCGTCGCGAGCGCCAGCAAGAATCTCCATCAGCACTACGTCAGTCGTAGCAAGTACATCCCGATTCTCCAGGGAAGCCTTGAGACGTAGGTGTACCGCACTGCCAGTTGCCCGGAAGAGCTCGATCCACGCAGAACTGTCGACAAGGGTCACAGCTCCGGTATCTCTTCTCGCGAGCGGATCTCATCGAGGTCACCGTCCCAGCCGCGTCCCTCCGCTGCCAGCGTTTCCTCGCGGCTCATTGGGTCGCCGACGAGCCTGCGCAATGCCAGGTCGACCGCCTCCCGTTTACTGCGCAGGCGGTAAATGCGCATCGCCCGCTCCACCAGGTCGTCGTCGATCTCGATATTGGTACGCGTCATTACACCAGAATACACCTTAAGGTGTATCTCCTCCCTGGCAGAGGCGACGGTCATGCCACCAGCCTCACTTCGAGGCTGGGGAGGACGAGTGCGCCGGCGCCGCCAAGAAGGCCGAGGATGCGGGTGACGTAGGCCTGGGTCTCGGGGTAGTCGGGAATGCAGTCGCAGGCTTCGACGGGGGCAGGGCCGGCGTTATAGGCGGCGAGGGCGAGCGATGGATCGCCGAGCTGGCGCAGCAGGTCCGCCATCAGGTGGGCCTGCGCGCCAATCGCTTCGACCGGGTCGTAGGGATCGCGAAGGCCATAGGCAGCGGCTGTCGAGGGCATGAATTGGGCGATGCCCTGCGCGCCGGCCGGGGAGCCGGCATTGGGGTCGAAGTTCGACTCGGCCATCAGCTGAGCGGCAAGTAGAGCCGGTGAGACGTTCCAGCGAGCCGCCGCCTGCAGCAGAGGCATCCGGAATTGAGCTGGAACGAACGCGGGGATTCCACTGGCGCCGGCGAGAGCGCCGTCTCCTCTCCCGCCCGAAGTCCCAACTGAGTTTCCGGCCGCGGAGCACGGCGGCGGACCGGCTGAAAATCCGTAATGCCAAGCCTCCCACGAATACCGCTGCACGAAGCCAAAGCGCGAGGCGTGCTCCGCCAGCCAGTCGTACGCCGTTTCGGGCCCGAGATCGAGCTCGGTCGCGCAACGGTGCAGCGACTTTCCCGGCGGTGCTACCCAGGTCGGGTCCGGGTGAGCGGCGAAGAGCGCCGCTTGCTCGGCGTCGGAGCGGAAGCCCGAGTTGACGACCAGGGTCAGCCCGGTCCGCGATGCGGCCGCGGCCATCCGGTCGAAGGCGGCGGCCACGTCGGGGCGCATCCCCTCCCCCGTCCTGTAGGCCAGCTGGCCGCTATAGCCGCCACCGCTCGCCATCGATGGCGTCGACGTGCCCCCGACCAAGGGCGCAGCCGCTTCGGCGACCGCAGACGCTTCCACCCGATGCGCGACGACACTGCCGAAGACCAGGGTCTTGACCCGCACCGGGGCGAACGAGACTACGTCCGGAAAGGAGATTCGCAGCCGGGAGGATGCGACTTCGTTAGCCCTCGCCACTTCTTCAGCCGCTGCTCGCGCCCGCAGCAGATACACGAACTTCTCCATATGAGCCGGGTTGGGCAGCCCGTTCGGCAGGGTCGGCGGCGCCAGCAGCCGCGGCAGGTCGTCGCGCATCGAGCGCGCCGCCGAGATCGCCGCCAGATCCGCCGCGCGCTGCGCCCGTCCCTTGCCGGTGACGGCACCCGCGATCGCGACCAGCGCCAGCGCCGCGACGATCAGCGCGAAGGCGCCGCCGAGCGCCAAGAGCAACGCCTGCCCCTCCTCCCTGTGGGTCGCGTCCATGCGGCGACCCTGCCGAGGCCGAACGCGCGGGTGGCGCGCTCAGACAAAAATCTGTGTGACGAGCCGCGGGCGAATCACACGCCGACGTCGACTATCTCGATCAGCTGCTCGAGACCACGGAGATCCTTGGCATTCAGCGTGTAAAACGGCAACCTGTGGGCGAGCGCCGTTGCGGCAATCATCAAATCGACCGCCCGAGCGCCTCGAGGCTTACGGCCGGTACGGGCGGTCGCCTCGTAGACCGGACCGAATGCGCGGGCGCAGCAAAGATCGAAGTCCAATGGCTCGACGCTGGCCTGCACGTACCGAAGGTGCCGCTCACGCCGCATACGCGTCACGCCTTGCTCGACTACGTGCAAACCGCCAACCAGCTCGGCAAACGTCAGAGCCGACACCGCCACCATTTCCGGGAGGCTTTCTCGATCAACCGTCCCCAGGGCTATCGCCACCGAGGTGTCGATCAGCCCACGCCTGCCAATCGTCCCAGCCCCAGGCGCTGGGATCGGCAACGGCGTCAAGGTCAGCTCGGAGCTCCTCGAGGTCGATGACCGGAGCGTCCTCGAATGCAGCGAGGAGCTCATCTCGGGGAATGAATTGACGGCGCGGGGCGCGCGTTTTCTTCTCGATCATCTTCCGATCCATCTCCCTCAGGGTAGCAATTGCGCAACTTATTGTCTTCAGGATTGAGGAGCCGCTGAAGCACCCGATTCGGAGGAACCTCGACTCCCGCTGGGATCGCGCCAAGCAGGGCAGCGCGGGCAGCGAGCCATCCGAGTGGTTGCTTGAGCACGGCGACCCGCAGTCCTTGGATCATCAAGTCGCGGACGGCCAGGGCGGCCAGGGCACGGGACTCCGTCAGATCCGCCCGGAGCAGCACGGCCGTGGCGTGGATGCGTGGCTCTTCGAGCGCCGGCCGCAGAAGCGAGGGCGGCAAGTGGACGATGCCCGCCGACTCGCGCACGAGCGGCAGCGCCGATGCGATCTGTTTGATTCCCCGCGGATCCGGCGGCAGAGGCAGCTGACAGATTTGCCCGCGGGAAACGGCCCGGGCATCCGGCAGATGAGCGTTGAGTCGCTCCTCGAGCGCCCGAGCGCCTGCGGTCGCGATCGGCGAGGGACGCGGCGGCCGGCCCTCGTCGAGATCGAGCAGCAGTGCGGCGCGATCCGGCTCGGAGGCGGCGCAGGCGATCGCCGCGGCGGCGGCCCTCGCGCCGCTCGCGGCGCCGACCGCCGTGACCATGACGACCGGTCCGCGCCCGCCGGAGATCAGCCGGCTGCTCGTGATGGATCTCACCGTCACTTCGGCCTCACCGCCGCCGAGGAGCTGACTGTGAGGCGGTCGGCAATCGCCGGCAGCGGCGACGGCGGCCGCAGGCGCACGGTCACCTGTCCGCCCCGGATCGATACCTCGACCTCGTCCTCGGCCCAGCCCGGCAGCGCATCGCGCGCGGCGACAGGTGCCGGCCGGCCCGCCGCCAGCGCCAGCGCGCCCGCCTCGGCAGCACCGTCGGCGAGGGTCAGGGCGTAGCCGGTTGCGAGCAGCTGCAGGGCCAGCAGACTCGCCAGGAGAAGCGCCGGCAGAGCAGCGACCAGCTCCACCGTGCTCTGCCCTACCTCCCTACCCACCGTCCGGCCCCAGCGCGGCGCTCGCGCCAACCGTCAGCCCCGGCATCGCCGGCAGCAGCCTCGGCACGCCGACCCGGACCGAGACCCCGTCGCCGTCGCTCACCTCCGCCCCATCTCGCATCGACGCCGGCAGCGCGCGCCGTGCCGCTACAGCGGCGTCACCTCCGACCAGAGCCGCACGTGCTCCTGCCCGAGCCGCAACCCCGGCCGACCAGAGCGCCTGCCCGGCAAGGCCGATCTGCGCCGCCACCAGGACCGCCAACAGCAGGAACGGGGTCACGGCAACCATCTCGACCGACGCGGTCCCGTCCTCCCTGCGAACGCTGCTGGCGGCCTGGCGCGACACGCGGTGACCGTTCCAGGCCGCAGCGCACGGATGGCGCGCTCAAACGAAAAGTTCCGTGACGACTCCGCGCCGCCCTAGAGACGAACGCTCAGTACGTGTTCGCCTCGGTCCAGACCCGCCAGATCGCCGCCACCGAGGCGCCGAGCAGGAGGATCCAGGCGAGGGTGCCGCCGCCGCTCGCGAACATCTCGTCGCTGCCGGCGATCAGCAGCGCGAGCAAGCCCAGGGCGGCATAGAGAATCGCGCGGCGGCCATCGCTCAGGGTCGCAAGGGTCAGCTGCTGCTGACGACTCAGCACATACAGGGACCAGGCGATCGCGGCCAGGAAGCCCATCGTGATCGCGGTCAAGATCGTGTCCGCCGCGTTACCGCCGGCAGGGACGAAAGCCACCACCACGGCAAGCAGCATCACGATCGCGACGTTGCGCAGGGCCCGCACGGAGAAAATTGTACGGCCAGTCACTTGCTCATCATCACGACGATGCCGATCACGACCGCGGCCAGGGTCGAGGCCAGCGCCAGCCCCCCCAGCGCCGCGGCGGCCCCGGCCGCCAAGGGCCGGCCGCTGCGGCTGAGATCGGCGAAGCGGGCGCCGCCCCAGATCGCCGCCGAGAAGACGAAGGTGATGCCGACGCCGGCGACCAGCGAAGCGACCACCGTCTTCACCAGGTCCCCGGTATGGACGAGGGTCGCCAAGGTCAAGCCGCCGGGACCGGCGACCCCTGCTGGGCGCGCCGGAAGAAGATCGCGGCGATCAGGGCGAGTGCCATCAGGGTGACCAGGACCGGCCCCAGCGCGCCGCCGCCGAAGATATGCGTGACGCCATACACGGCCGCCCCGATCGCCGCCGCCGCGGGCAAGGTCAGCAGCCAGGCCATGAAGATGTTGCCCGCCACTCCCCAGCGCACGGCGGAGATCCGCTTGGCGGCGCCGGAGCCCATCACGCCGCCGTTGATCACGTGCGTGGTCGAGAGCGGGAAACCGAAGTGGGTCGAGGCGAGGATCACCGCGGCGCCGGAGGACTGGGCGGAGAAGCCCTGCGCGGCGTCCATCTTGATGATGCGGCTGCCGGTCGTGCGGATGATCCGCCAGCCGCCGAAGTAGGTGCCGAGCGCGATCGCGGTGGCCGCCGAGGCGATCACCCAAAACGGCGGGTCGGCGCCGGCGCCGAGCGTGCCGTTGGCGATCAGGGCCAGGGTGATGATGCCCATCGTCTTCTGCGCGTCGTTGGTGCCGTGGGCGAGCGCCAGCAGCCCGCCGGAGACGATCTGGCCGTAGCGGAAGCCACGTGTGACCGGGCCAGGGCGCTGGCGGCCGACCACCCGGTAGGCGATCCCGATGCCGAGCCCGGCGACCAGGAAGGCGACGACCGGCGCAACCACGGCGGGAACCAGCACTTTGCCGACCAGGCCTTCGGCCAGCACGGCGTCGAAGCCGACCGCCGCCACGGCGGAGCCGACCACGCCGCCGATCAGCGCGTGCGAGGAGCTCGAAGGCAACCCGAACCACCAAGTGATCAGGTTCCAGGCGATCGCGCCGATCAGCCCGGCGAAGACGATCGTGGGCGTGATCACGGCGGCGTCGACGACGTCGTTGGCTACCGTCGCCGCGACGGATATGGAGATGAAGGCGCCGACGAAGTTGAGCAGCGAGGCCATCGCGATCGCAACCTGCGGCCGCGCCGCCCCAGTCGAGATCGAGGTGGCGACGACGTTGGCGGTGTCGTGGAAGCCGTTGGTGAAGTCGAACGCCAGCGCGGTGCCGACGACTATTACGAGAATGAGATCAGAGTCCATGGTGAATGTTCCCGCGTCTCTCGTCGCGAAATGACGAGGGCCAGGCGTCGCCAGACAAGGACGCAGGGAGCCCGAATAGCGGCGCTATTCGGGCGACTGAGGACGCCGTATGGCGGCGATCTGGAGCCGTCATTTCCGGCGAGAGGTCATGAGTTCTTGATGACGATCCCCTCGAGTATCTGGGCGGCGGTCTCGGTCGCGTCGATCGCGTTCTCGAGCACCGCGAACATGTCCTTCCAGCGGATCACCACCATCGGGTCGATCCCGTTGGAGAAGAGCGAGGCGACCGCGTCGCGGGAGATCCGGTCGCCCTCGTTCTCGAGCCGGTGGATCTCGATCCAGTAGCGATCGAGCCCCTTCAGCTCGCGCAAGTGCTCGAGCCCCTCGGCGAGCTGCCCACAGGCGCCCACCAGCACTTTGGTCAACGCCTGCGCCTGCGCCATCGGCGCTTCGATCTGGTAGAGGCCGAGCAGGTCGGCGGCTTCCTCGGTGTAGTCGACGATGTCGTCCATCTGCGTCGCCAGGCCGTAGATGTCCTCGCGGTCGATCGGGGTGACGAAGGTCGTGTTGAGCTTCTTGATGATGTCGTGGGTGATCCGGTCGCCCTCCTGCTCGGCCTTGAGGATCTCCCGCGGCAGATCACCGCCGTCGGGCCAGGTTCCCATCATCTCGTCGAGCAGACGGGCCGCGTGGACGGTGTTCTGGCCGGCCTCGATGAAGAGGTCGAAAAAGGCGCTGTCACGCGGCAGAAGGGAGAGGCGAATCACATTCTCATCCTATTGATTGGCCCCGGCCCGGCAACGCTCAGCTGGCGGCCGCCGCGAGGTGCTCGGCGGCCCGGGACCGGTGCCGCTCGCGGAGCTCCTCCTGGACGTTGCGCCGCTCTCCCTCGGGCGCGGTGAGCCTCGTCCACAGACCGTCCGTGTCGAGCTCCCAGGCGTTCGCGTTGTCGGCGAAGCAGCGCTGGAGCACGTCGAGCAGCTCCGCTTTGAGGGCCTCGTCCTCGATCGGGGCGACCAGCTCGACCCGGCTGTCGAGGTTGCGCGGCATCAGGTCGGCCGAGCCCGTGAGCACGCGGGTCTCCTCGCCGCGCTGGAAGGCGTAGATGCGCGAGTGCTCGAGGAAGCGGCCGACGATCGAGACCACGCGGATGTTCTCCGAGACGCCCGGCACGCCCGGCCGCAGGCAGCAGACGCCGCGCACGTTGAGATCCACCGGGACCCCGGCCTGCGACGCCTCGTAGAGGGCCTGGATGCAGCCAGCGTCGACCAGGGCGTTCATCTTCAGCGCGATCCGGGCTTCCTCCCCGGCCCGGTGCGCGGCGACCGTCGCCTCGATCTCCTCGACGAGGCGGCTGCGCATCGTCGTCGGTGAGACCAGCACCTTGCGGTACTCGGCGGGGCGGCCGTAGCCGGTGAGGAAGTTGAACATCTCGGCGACGTCGGCGCCGATCTCGGAATCCGCCGTGAACAGCCCCAGGTCCGTATAGAGGCGAGCGGTCGTCGGGTTGTAGTTGCCGGTGCCGATGTGGACGTACTCGCGCACCCGGTCGCCCTCGCGGCGGGCGACGAGGATCGCCTTGACGTGCGTCTTCAGCCCCGGGATGCCGTAGACGACGTGGACGCCGGCCTCCTCCATCGACTTCGCCCAGTGGATGTTCGCCTCCTCGTCGAAGCGAGCTTTCAGCTCGACCATGCAGACCGCCTGCTTGCCGCGTTCGGAGGCGCGGATCAGCGCCGGCACCAGCGGCGAGTCGTCGCTGGTGCGGTACACCGTCTGCTTGATCGCCAGCACGTCGGGGTCGGCGACCGCCTGGACGACGAAGCGCTCGACCGAGCTGGGGAAGGAGTCGTAGGGGTGGTGGACGAGGATGTCGCCCTGGCGAATCGCGGCGAACATGTCCACCTGCTTGTCGTCCTCCCCCTGCAGGCGCGGCTGGGTGACGGGCGTCCAGGGCTCGTAGCGCAGCTCCGGGTGGCCGGGGACGTCGACGACGTTGCCGAGGTCGGCAAGATCGATCAGCCCGTCAATGTCGTAGACCTCGCGGTCTTCGAGCCGCAGGGCGTCGACCAGCTGGGCGCGCAGCTTCGTGTTCATCCCCGCCGCGACCTCGAGCCTCACGACCTCGCCGAAGCGACGGCGGCGCAGCTCGTCCTGGACCGCCTGCAGCAGGTCGTCGGCCTCGTCGGAGATCGTGAAGTCGGCGTCGCGGGTGACGCGGAAGTAGCCGTGGTCGACCACCTCGGCGCCGGGGAAGAGCGCGTCGAGGTTGGCGGCGATCGCCTCCTCCAGCGGCACGAAGACCTCATTGCGCTCGCCGACCCGCAGGAAGCGGCCCAGCAGCTCCTTCGGCACCTTGACGCGGGCGATGATCTCGGTGCCGCTGTCGGGGTCGCGCAGCAGCACGCCGAGGCTGAGCGAGAGGTTGGAGATGTACGGGAAGGGCCGGCCGAGCCCGATCACCAACGGCGTCAGCGCCGGGAAGACCTGCTCGTGGAAGCGGGTGTCGATTTCGCGCCGCTCCTGCTCGCTCGCCGTCTCCAGCGAGATCATCCGGATCCCCTGCTCGTCCAGGGCCGGGCGCAGGATGCCGTCGAAGCAGGCGTGCAGGCGCGTGTCGAGCTCCAGCACCCGGGCCTGGATCGCGTCGATCTGCTGGCTCGAGCCGAGGCCGTCGGGACCGCGAGCGTCGATGCCCGCGTCGAGCTGGTCGAAGAGGCCGGCGACGCGGACCATGAAGAACTCGTCCAGGTTGGAGGCGTAGATCGAGCAGAACCTGACCCGCTCTAGCAGCGGCACCTGCGGATCCTCAGCCAGTTCGAGTACGCGCTGGTTGAAGTCGAGCCAGGAGAGCTCGCGATTGAAGTAGAGGGCCGGATCGTCGATCGGGCAATCGTACTGCCGCACCCGAGTCAGCCTCACACGCCTCAGGCCGTCCGCAAAAGCGCTTGGCCGATCTCTGCTGCCTCACCCAGCGCTCGCCGGTATCCGCCCGCCAGCTGCTCCAGCGCGCGCTCCCATGAGCGCTCGCGCGCCCGGCGCACCGCCGCCTCGCCGAGCCGCTGGCGCAGTGTCGCCGACGAGGCGAGCTGCAGCACCGCCCCCGCCAGGTGGTCGGCGTCGGGACGACAGAGGATGCCGGTGTGGCGGTTCTCGATCAGCGCCGCCGGCCCGCCCTCGTCCACCGCGACGACCGGCAGGCCGCTGGCGCCGGCCTCGAGCACGACCTGCCCGTAGGTGTCGGTGCTCGAGCAGAAGAGGAAGAGGTCGGCGCTGGCGTAAGCCCGAGCCAGATCGTCGCCTTCGAGCCAGCCGAGGAAGGTCGCGTGCTCGCCGAGGCGGGCGCGCAGCTCGTCCTCCTCGGGCCCGCCGCCGGCCAGCAGGAGGTGCAGGCGCGGCTCGGCTCGGCGCGCCCGCAAGAAGCTCTCGGCGAGCAAGTCAACTCCCTTCTCGCTGGTCAGGCGGCCCGCGTAGAGGACCCGCAGCTCTCCCGGGTAGGCGTCGCGCTCGGCTTTCTCGGGACCGAAGCAAGCGACGTCCACACCGCGCTCCCAGCGGTCGATCCGGTCCTCGCCGAGGCCGAAGCCGAGCAGCGAGCGGTCCGCGGCGGGACTTGGCGAGAGGACGCGCGACGGCGCCGTATAGAAGGCGCCGAGGGCGATCCTGGACATCGCCTCGAGGCCACCGTCGCCGCTGCGCAGGCCGGCGTAGGCGGCGAGCTCGGTGTGGTAGCTGGCGACGAGGGGCGTGCCCGAGACACGGCTGAGCAACGAGGCGGTGACGCCGGCGGGACCGGGCGCGGTCACGTGAACGAGGTCATAGCGTCCCTCGGCGAGCGTCTCGGCGAGATCCGGCAGGCCGGGAACGCCGAGGGTCATGCCTTCGTAGAAGGGGACCTGCAGCGCGGTTGCGGCGGGAAGTCGCCGGTCGACGCCGGGATCGGTGCCGACCACCTCGACCTCGAAGCCCGGCACCCCACGCTCGCGGATCTGCTCGATCGTGCGGGTCACGCCGTGCATCGCCTCGATCCCGTCGGCGATCAGGGCAACCCGCGGCCGCTCGGCGTGGCGCCCTGCGAGCTTCGACTTCTCGGAGCCGAGGAAGACGGTCGGCGGCGCGTAGGGGATCGCCGGCAGCAGCGCCTCGAAGACCCGGCCGACAGCGGCCTGCATGTCGCCGCCCGCGACGGCCCGCGTCCCCTGGTCGATCGCAACGCGCAGGCGGCGGTCGTGGATGCGGCGAGCGCGACGGTAGAGGTCGGCGTGCGAGAACTCGTCGGACTGGAGGTGGTCGATCAGCTCCCGCCCGCGCAACTCGATCCCGATCGAGCTCAACCAGGAATCGACCAGGGTGCGAGCGTCGTCGGGACCGACGTCCGCCGCTATGGCCCCCTCCCGCGCGGCGCCCTCGCCGACGACCCGCTGGGCGATCTTCAGCACCGTGGCCGGATCCGGCGCTGCGGACTTTTGACGTGCTTGGACACGTACAAAATCCGATGCGGCCACGGCATCCCCCTCGAGCGCCAGCGCCCGGGTCGCCAGCGCCATCGCGGCATGGGCCCATTTCGCGGCGCTGCCCTGTTCGCCCCCTGCCGACGCCGCGCCGGCGCGGAGGTGGGCGAGAAGCTCTTCCGGCGTGGACGCATCGGGCACCTCGGTGTAGGTGCGGCCGATGTCCACGCCGGCGTGGTCGTCGGAGCCACCGACGCCTGTGCTGCCGTGCGTCTCGACGTAGATCACGGCGGGCATGTTGAGCTCCGGCGCCCGCGACCCGTTGCGGACCTCCCAAATCCCGAAGAGCTCGGCGAGGCGACGGCGGTGGCGCGGCGTGAGTGGCGCGGCGACGTCGTAGAAGGGATGCGCCAGGGCGCATGCGATCTCGTTCTCGGCAAGGTATGCGGCGCAGGCCTCGACGTCGCCGGCGTGTGCCTGCAGCCACTCATGGTCTCCGGGGGTGATCCCGTAACAGAGGATGTGAACCGCCTGGGGCTCGCCGGCGAAGCGGGCGGTCAGCTCCTCGGAGACGAAGCAATCGGGACGATCGTCCAGCTCGAGGCAGCCGTCGATCGTGTCGTGATCGGTGATCGTGACGAAGTCCATCCCCCGCCGCTTGGCCAGCTCGTAGACCTCCTGCGGCGGCGTCGCGCACTCGGGCAGTCCGAGCGAGCGCTGAACTCCCAGGCGCGAGAGCTGCGAGGCGGTCGAGTGGCAATGCAGGTCAACTCGGGAGGTCATCGGTGCCTTCCTCTCTATCTATCGATCAGGTCACCGCCAGATTCGCCCCTGAGCAGGGAAAAGGAGTGAAGATCCAGTGAAGCGGGGTCAGGCGGCGAGCCGGGCCGGCGAGGAGCCGTTGGCGTTGCCGTTGAGCAAGTCGAGGATGACGCCCTCGCGCAGGCCGCCCTTACCGATCTGAAGCGGCTGGCCGAGCAGCTCGGAGAGCTTCTCCAGCAGCAGCACCCCGGTGGCCAGTATCCGCACCCGTTCGGGGTCGAGCTCGAAGCGTCGCGCAACGTCGGCAGCCGGATCGCTGCAGAGGACCCGCACCCCCCGCTCGAGCGTCTCGTACTCCAGCACCGCGCCCACCAGGCGGCGCAGCGAGGTTGCGCTGCCGCCGACGGCAACCGCCTGGACGGGCTGCTCGACCTCCACCCCGGCGAAGAGATCGTCGATGCGGTCGCGGATCTTGCGGATCTCCGCCGCCGAAGGCGGGTCGGAGCCGATCAGCTCGTCGGCGAGCACACCGGAGCCGACGCGCCAGGAGCGCACCTCGCGCACCCCGCCGGGCACCGTGCCGAGGATGATCTCAGTGGAGCCACCGCCGACGTCGACGACGCCGACGAGCCCCTCCACAGGATGGCCGAGCGTCTTGGTGGCGCCGATGAAGGAGAGCCGCCCCTCCTCCTCGTCGCTGAGGATGTCGACCGGGACTCCGGACTTCTCGCCGATCTCCCTTGCCACGGCCTCGCCGTTGCTCGCCTCGCGAATCGCGGCGGTCGCTACGGCGCGAATCGTCTCCGCCCCCAGCTCCCGCGCAAGCCGGACCTGGGTCGCGACGACGTCGGCCACTTCGGATGCCTTCTCGGCGGGAATCTCACCCGAGTCGCGAATCGCCTTGTTGATCCGCGTATAGGCCCGCTGCTCCATCACCTTCTTCAATTGCCCATCCACGGGCTCCGCCACGAGCAAGCGCGTCGTATTCGACCCAATATCTATGGCGGCGCAGAGCATCCCGGGATTGACCTGCATGTTCCCAGCTACGTCGGATTCCAAGCGCTTCTCGCGCGGGTGGCGCGGTAGGGGGTACCACCCCCGAGGAAGCTTTAGCTACCGCAGGGGGTGGTGGGTCCCCTGCCGTGACAGGATCCGCGCGCCTAGGCGTTCGGGTGAGACGCGTCCTCGAACTCGCGAAACAGGCCCGTGACGACGAAGGCGACCTGCTCGCCGATGTCGACCGCGTTGTCGCCGATCCGCTCGATCGCCCGCGCAGCCAGCAGCATCGTCATCGCCCACTCACGGATGTCGGGGTCGTCGCCTAGCTCGAGCGCCAGGCGGAAGCAATCGCGGTTGAGATTGTCGACGACGTCGTCCTGGCGGACCAGGTCGCGCGCCATCTCGACGTTGCGTTCCTCGAAGGCGCGCTTCGACTGGCTGATCAGGGTGCGGGCCTGCTTGCCCATGGTCAGAATCAGCTTCACCATCTCCGCGTCGGCGGGCGGCTCGTTGCCGGTCAAGGGGATCAGCTTGCAGATGTTCACGCACTGGTCCCCCATCCGCTCGACGTTCTTCAGCACATGCAGGAGAGCCGAGATCAGGCGCAGGTCGGTCGCCACCGGCGACTGCGTGGCGAGCAGGGTGATCAGCGCCTGGTGCACCTCGAGGTAACGGCCGTCGATCCGGTCGTCGTCGGCGATCACCAGCTGCGCCAGCTCGATGTCCTGCTCTTCGACGACTTCCAGGGTGCGCCCCACCGCGGCTGTGACCAGGTCGAGGCCACCGAGGGCGCTGGCCTCGAGCTTCTCCAGCTCCTCTTGGTAGTAGACGCGGGTCTGCTCGGGCATCTCGGCCTCAGCCCACCTTGCCGGAGACGTAGTCCTCGGTGCGTTGGTCGGAAGGGTTGGTGAAGATCTTCTCGGTCTCGTCGTACTCGACCAGGCGTCCCCAGCGGTTGTCCTCGTCGGCATCCAGCTCGACCATTAGGAAGGCGGTGCGGTCCGAGACGCGCGCGGCCTGCTGCATGTTGTGGGTGACGATCACGATCGAGAACTCCTTCTTCAGCTCGATCATCAGGTCCTCGATCTTGCCGGTGGAGATCGGGTCGAGGGCCGAGCAGGGCTCGTCCATCAGGATCGTGTCGGGATTGACCGCGATGCAGCGGGCAATGCAGAGTCGCTGCTGCTGGCCGCCGGAGAGGCCGAAAGCGTTGTCGTCGAGGCGGTCCTTGACCTCCTCCCACAGCGCCGCTCCGCGCAGGGCTTCCTCGACCGTCTGGTCGAGATCGTCCTTTTCGCCGAGGATGCGGGGGCCGAAGGCGACGTTGTCGTAGATCGACTTCGGGAAGGGGTTCGGTTTCTGGAAGACCATGCCGATCAGCTTGCGAACCTGGACCGGATCGACCGTCGGCCCGTAGAGGTCCTCGCCGTGGTAGAGCAGCTCACCCTGGACTTCGGCGCCCGGGATCAGGTCGTTCATCCGGTTGAGGCAGCGCAGCAGCGTGCTCTTGCCGCAGCCGGAAGGGCCGATCAGGGCGGTCACGTCGTTGCGATGGATGTCCATCGAGATGCCTTTGACCGCGGTCACGCCGTTGTATAGGACGCTGGCGCCCTTCAGCTCGAAGACCTTCTCCCGCTTGCCGGAAGCGCCGTGGTTGAACTCACCCGGCCGCACCGCGATGGTGGCTCGCTCTGCCGCCGCTTCGCGGCTCGCCCGCCCGGTTTCAGCTCTGCTCTCGTCCTGCGCCATCTTCTCGCTCACTCTATTCCCCTTACCACCGCTGCTCGTAACGATTTCGTAGCCAAACGGCGACCGAGTTCATCGCCAGCAGCACGACCAGCATCACGATGATTCCCGCCGCAGCCAAGGCCTGGAACTCCTCCTGCGGCCGCGTGGCGTAGTTGTAGATCTGCACCGGCAGCGCCGAGTAGCCGCCGCTGAGCGGCTCCGGGTCGAAGGTGACGAAGGCGGCCGCCCCGACCAGCAGCAATGGCGCCGCCTCCCCCAGCGCGCGCGAGACCGCGAGGATGATCCCCGTGGTGATGCCGGGAATCGAGGCGGGGAGCACCTGCCGGCGAATCGTCTGCCATTTGGTTGCGCCGAGGGCGAGCGAACCTTGGCGGATCGAGTCGGGAACCGCGCGGATCGCCTCGCGGGCGGCGATGATCACCATCGGCAGCACCAGCAGGGCCAGGGTCAGCGAGCCGGCGGCGAGGACGAAGCCGAGGCTGAGCGGCCCGCGCACGATGAAGCCGAGGCCGAGGATGCCGTAGATGATCGAGGGCACCGCGGCGAGGTTCTGGATGTTGATCTCGATCAGCCGGTTCCACCAGCGGGTCTTGTCCGCGTACTCCTCGAGGTAGAGCGCGGCGCCGACCCCGATCGGCACGACGAAGAGGATCACGCCGGCGATCAGCTCCAGCGAGCCGATGATCGCCGGGCGGAAGCCGGCGCTCTCGGGACGGATCGACGAGGGCCCCTCGGTGATGAGGTCGGGGCTGAGTGCGGGTGCCCCTTTGACGAAGGCCTGGACGAGCAGCGCGATCAAGCCCGCCAGGGCGATCAAGACCGCCAGCATCAGCAAGGCGGCAAAGATCATGTTGCGGATGACGTCGCCGCGCGGCTGCTTGCTCAGCATCGCCCGCGTCGTCGCCCGGGCGCCGGCGACTGCCAACCGGTTGCGCGGCGCGGCTGCGCCCGGCTCGGCCATCACTCGTAGACCTCGCGGTACTTGCGGACCAGCCTGATGCTGATCACGTTCATCACCAGGGTGATCAGGAAGAGCAGCGTGCCGACCGCGAAGACCGATTTGTAGCTGATCGAGCCAGCGGGGATGTCACCGGTCGCGGTGACGGCGATGTAGGAGGTCATCGCCTGGATCGCCTCGACCGGATTGAGGGTGAAGTTCGGCGTGGAGCCGGCGGCGAGGACGACGATCATCGTCTCGCCGACGGCGCGCGAGATCGCCAGCACGATCGAGGCGACGATGCCGGAGAGCGCCGCCGGGAAGACGACTTTGGTCGACACCTCCATCTTCGTCGCGCCCATCGCGTAGGCGCCTTCGCGCAGGCCGCGCGGGACCGAGGACATCGCGTCCTCTGAAATCGAGGCGATGATCGGGACGATCATCAGGCCGATGCCGAGCCCGGCGGCGAGCGCCATGAATGGTTTGCCAACCGCGCCGCCGAAGAGCTCGCCGGGCCAGAGCGGCTGGATGATCTGCGGCAGGATGAAGGTGACGGCGAAGAAGCCGATCGCCACGGTCGGGATGCCGGCGAGGATCTCGAGCACCGGCTTGACCGTCTTGCGCACCCTGGGGGCCGCGTACTCGCTGAGGTAGATCGCCGACCCGAGGCCGATCGGGATTGCGAACAGCATCGCCCAGAGGGTGACGTTGAGGGTGCCGGCGACGATCGCCAGAACGCCGAAGCTGGGCGGCTCGAACTGGGGGGTCCAGTCGGTGCCGAAGAGGAACTCGTCGATCGGGACAACCTCGAAGAAGCCGATCGTCGGTCCGACCAGGGAGATGACGATCGCGGTCGTGGTCAGCACCGAGAGGATGCCGCAGAGGGCGAGGACCCCCTGGATCGCCTTCTCGCCGTAACGACGGCTCGGCGCCTGGAGCCGGCCGGGGCCTCCCCCG
>JBEVMR010000087.1:0-20551 GCA_040508545.1 Solirubrobacterales bacterium | reverse complement strand
CCTCGACGCTGAGCAGGTCCACCCGCAGGCTCCGCACCAGGGCGACGAGGCGAACGGGATCCGCCGTGCCGCGATGGACGTTGGCGGCGAGCACCCGCAGCGGCGCGCCGTCGGCCGGACCCGAGTCACCTGGGAGCGCGCGTGGGACGACGACCGCGAGCAGGCAGGCCGCCGCGATCCCGGCGAGCGCCGCCGCCGCCCACTCGCGCACCACCGCGCAGATCGCGCAGGCGGCGAGCGCACCGAGAGCGGCGAAGGGCGTGTAGGCGACCAGCGGTACCAGCAGGTCCCCGCGCTCCAGCCCGAAGAGGCGCATCAGCGCCCAGAGGGCAAAGGGTGCTGCTAGGACCCAGGCCAGCGCCGAGCGGCGCCGCACTACCCGTCCGGGTACGGCTGCAGCGGAATGCCGTGGTCGGTCTCACGCAAGCCGAACTCATACGCGGCGCCGCCCTCGAGAGAGAGGCTGCGCGGGGTGGCGCCGTCCCGCTCGACCGTCAGCTCGAGGTCCGCGATCGAGCAGTTCAGCGTGTTGTGCTCGGGCCCGGCCGGGTCCGCGTAGACCCAGGCGACGAAGTCCTTCTGGGGTGCGGAGACGCGGCCCCGCACGGTCAGGCCCCTGCCGGGGAGGACGAAGTCGCAGCCGGTCGGCGACTCCTCGATGCGGGCCGAGCGGATCGCGCCCAGGCCCCCGAGCCGGTGCCGCTCGCCGTCGAGGACCAGCATCCCGGAGGGGATCCAGGGGCTGATGCGGGAACCGAGGCGGACGCGGGCGGCGCCGGCGTCGAAGTAGGTGCCGGGCGCGTCGGGGAAGCCGGTGCCCTCGAGCCAGACCCAGCGCTCGGCGTGCTCGCTGCCCCAGTTGTGGCCGATCATCCCCGGCCAGCCGCTGATGTCGATGGTCTCGCCGCCGACCTCGAGGCGGCCGTCGAAGCGGGCGTTGGGAAAAGGAGCGACGAACTTGGTTTTCGGCAGGCGCGTCTCGTAGAGGCGGTCGGAGGGCAGGTACTTGCAGGGCTCGGCGTCGCCGGCGAAGGTCAGCTCCCAGGATGCCTTGACGGCGTCGGTGTCGACCGCTCCGCGCGCCCTCCCCGGCCCGATCTCCGCCCCGTCCACCCGTATCCACGATCCGGCCGGCGCCGAGAGCTCGGCCGCCGGCACCGTGACCTTGGTCGCCCGCGGCCCGTCGGCCTCGCGGTCGAAGAGGACGAACCAGATCGAGGCGTTCGGCTCGGCGCCGGGGTGCTTGTGGACCGTGTGCCGGATCCAGATCCCCCTGCCTCCGCCGGGCTGGCAGGCCTTGATGTAGAAGCTCTCGTAGTGGCCCGCCTTGGCGGCGACCCCCGGAAACCGCGCTCCCTGATCCATGGGGCGGAAGCTACACCTTGATGGTTATTACGTCGCCATCCTGAACTACGTAGTCGCGGCCCTCGATGCGGAGCAGGCCCTTGTCACGCGCCGGCGCGTAGCCGCCGCACTCGACCAGCTCCTGCCAGCCGATCGCCTCGGCTTTGACGAAGGCCTCCTGGATCTCGGTATGGATCGTCCCCGCCGCTTCCAGCGCCGTGGCACCGCGATGCAACGGCCGCGCCACGGCTTCCTTGTCCTCGCCGGCGGTGAAGAAGGTGATCAGCTCGAGCAGGTCGTAGGCGGCGCGAACCAGGCGCGCCAGTCCCGAGCCCTCGACTCCGTAGGACTCGCGCATCTCCTCGGCTTCCCCCGGGTCGAGCTCGGCCAGCTCGCCCTCGATCCGGGCGCTGACCGCGACCACACCGGCGCCGACGTCGGCGGCATGGCCGCTGACCTCCGCGGGCGGTTCGGCGTCCCCCTCGTCGACGTTGGCGACGTAGAGGATCGGCTTCGAGGTCAGCGCCTGCAGGTTGGCGGGCCCGTGGGCGGCGGCGTCGGGAACCGGGACCGAGCGCGCCGGCTTGCCGGCGGCGAGTGCCTCGACCACTTGCTCGAGCCAGTCACGCTCGGCGATCGCCTCGACGTCGCCCGACTTGGCGCCCTTGCGCACTCGGTCGAGCCGCCGCCCTGCCTGCTCGTAGTCGGAGAGGACCAGCTCGGTCTCGATCGTCTCGATGTCGGCCAGCGGGTCGACGCGCCCGTCCGGATGCGGCACGCCGGAGTCGGCATGGCAGCGGACGACGTGGCAGATCGCGTCCGTCTCGCGGATCGAGGCGAGGAACTGGTTGCCCAAGCCCTCCCCTTCCGAGGCCCCTTTGACCAGGCCGGCAATGTCGTGAAAGGAGATCGTCGCCGGCACCAGCTCGGAGCTGCGTACCGTCGCACCGATCTGCTCCAGGCGCTCGTCCGGCACCTGGGCGATCGCCACGTTGGGCTCGATCGTCGTGAACGGATAATCGCCGGTCTGGGCACCGCCTTTGGTCAGCGCGTTGAAGAGGGTCGACTTGCCCGCGTTGGGCAAGCCCACGATGCCCACCTTCATAGCGAGAGCGGGACGATCAGGCCCAGGCCGATGCCGAGCAGGGCGCCGGCCAGGACGTCGGAGGGGTAGTGCATGCCGAGGTAGGGACGGCCAAGGGCGAGCGCCGCGGCGAGCAGGAATGCGAGCGCACCGAGCGGCTCGACCCGCGTCATCGCCGTCGCCACGGCAAACGCCGAGGTGGCGTGGGCGGAGGGGAAGCTGAGCGAGCTGGGGGCGCGGCCGAGCGGTGGCAGGCCCTCCAGCACCGGTCGCGGTCGCTTGACGATCAGCTTGACCACGTAGTTGAGCCCGATCGCCAGCGGGCCAAGCAGGGCGCAGATCAGCCACGCTTCGCGGTTCGAGCCGTCGATGATCGCCAGGAACAGGCCGAGCGCGAACCAGATCGCCCCGTTGTTGCCGGCCTTGCCCAGCAGCTTGGCGCCGCGCTCGAGCGCGGGCGAGTGCCCGCGGGTGCGCATCACGCGCAGCAGTCTGAGGTCGGCGGTCAGCACTGGCGGGGCAGGATAATCCGCGGACGATGCCTTTCGTCCCCGGCTATGCGCACACGCCCGGCCATCACTGCGGCTCGACCGCCCTGCGCAACCTGCTCGGCTTCCACGGAATCGAGATCAGCGAGGAGATGGCGTTCGGCCTCGGTGCCGGCGCGTGCTTCTACTACGTGACGATCGAGGACGCCTCGCCGACGCGCTGGTTCAACGGCCGCACCGCGCGCCTCGAGGAGAGCTTCGACGAGCTGACGGGGGCGGCGCTGGAGCTGCACACCTTCGAGCGCGGCGACGACGGCGCCTGGGACGCGGCGCGGGCCGAGGTCGACGCCGGCAGGCCGGTGCTGCTGCTCACCGACCTCTACTACCTGGACCACTACGGCAACTCGGCTCACTTCCCCGGCCACGCCGTCGTCCTCGCCGGTTACGACGAAGAGGTCGCGCACCTCTCCGACACCGGCTTCGAGCAGCTGCAGACGACCAAGCTCGAGAACCTCGACAAGGCCCGTCACAGCGAGCATCCTGCTTACCCGCTCTCCGGTCACATGTTCACCGTCACCGGCGAGGTCTCACCACAGCGGCTGGAGGAAGCGATCCCGGCGGCGATCGAGCGCGCCGCCCGGGCGATGGTCGAGCCCGAGTTCAGCGGCTTCTCCGGCCTCGACGCGGTGCGCCGCCTCGCCGCCGAGGCGGGCTCCTGGCCAGAGGTCGCCGAGGACTGGCAGTGGTGCGCCCGCTTCGGCTACCAGGTGATCGAGCGCCGCGGCACCGGCGGCGGGGCGTTCAGGCTGATGTACGCGCGCTTCCTCGAAGAGGCAGGCCGCAGCGAGGCGCCGCTCGCAGCGGCAGCCGCGGCTGCATGGACCGACCTGGCCAGCGCCTTCCACGCGGCGAGCGAGCGCGACGAGCCTGAGCCAACCCTGTGGCGCCAGATCGACACCGCGGCCAACGACGTAGCCACAGCGGAGCAGCGCCTCTGGACCTCTTTGGACAACCCGTAGTTATCCCCTATGGAGTCCGCTGGCTCCATGGTGTACCGTTTTTAACTGCGGGAGGCGGGTAGCTCAAATTTGAAACCCGTCTTTGGAGGAGAGGTCCCATATGAGAGGTTCGCGAAGCCCACTCGGGCTGCTAGCGCTCATTTCCGCATTCGCCGTTCTCGCATTTGGAGTATCCAGCGCCCAGGCCGCCTTCGGCATCGCCAAA
Organism: Solirubrobacterales bacterium; assembly: GCA_040508545.1. Lineage (GTDB taxonomy): Bacteria > Actinomycetota > Thermoleophilia > Solirubrobacterales > 70-9 > VRUE01. The sequence continues at coordinate 16,411 of JBEVMR010000087.1, read as the reverse complement.
TTCGAAGCGCTGACCTGCGCGACGGATGCAAGCGCCCCGGGGGTTGGGAGCTGGGAAGACAACGGCGCCCCCTGTCTCAAATCTGGACCAACTGCGGACCCCTTCACCCAGGCCGCCGGCCACCCGAACTGGGGAATCACCGCTTTCCTGATGAACCAGGTCACCGGCCCACCCCCCCTCCCCGACGGCTTCATCAAACAGATCAGGACCGAACTTCCCGAAGGCCTTGGTGTCAACCCGGAGGCCACCCCGCAGTGCACGAGGAAACAGCTCTCCGAACCAGCAGCCCTTCCTCCGCCGCTGATAACGAAATGTGCGACCGAAGTACCAGGCTCTCAGGTCGGAATCAACTACTTGACGACGATCAGTGCCGGTCCGCCTAATTTCCCTGTGCCGGCAGGGACCGAATTCACTGTCCCGATTCCGGTCTACAACCTCGAGCCGGAATTCGGCGAACCCTCCTCGGCTGGTTTCAACGCCACCGGCAAACCGGTCATCCTCGAGTCCGATCTCGATCCGGTCGACCAGCACATCTCCTTCACCATCCACGACATCGAGGCACCGCCGGCCAGCCTGCCTGTGATCGGCTCCCGGCTGGTCTTCAATGGCCAGGCGGGAGAGGGCTACCTGACCATGCCAAGCAACTGTGCCGGGCCGCAGGTGACGCAGCTTGAAGTCAGATCGGACGCCGCCTCGACCGGAGGAGTCGAACTCGCAGACGAGGCCCCCGGCGAAACTGCGGTGGGGGCGGATGGCTGCGAGAACGTGCCTTTCGATCCGAGTATCGACGTCACTGCGAGTGGGGCAACGGACTCTCCCGAACCTTCAACGGTCGATGTGCAACTGCCCTACAACCCCAACCCCCTTCAGACCCAGACCTCCCCCCTACTCAAAGCGGTGGTGACGCTGCCCGAAGGTGCAGGTCTGAATCCGTCGGTCGCCAACGGCCTGGAGCCCTGTACGAATGCTCAGTTCGCTCAGGGCACCAACGATCCGATCGCATGCCCCGCATCGTCGAAGATCGGCACGGTCGAGGTCGAGACCCCAGCGCTCCCAGAGATCCTCGGCGGCGACGTATATGTCGGCGAACCGACCAGCAACGATCCGACCACCGGCAACCAGTTCCGCATCTTCATCCATGTGAACTCCCCCAAATTCGGCGTCAACGTGCGCCTGGTCGGCAACGTGTTCCCGAACCTGCAGACGGGTCGGTTGACTGCGGTGGTGGACAACAACCCACAGGCGCCGTTCTCCTCCTTCAAAGTCCACATCGAAGGTGGGCCGAGAGGGGCGCTGACCAGCCCTGACACCTGCGGACCGCACACGACGACGGCACAGATGACGCCGTGGTCGAACAACCCACCCGTCAAAGACACCGAGCCGAGCAGCTTCAACCTCACCACCGCCCCCGGTGGTGGGCCCTGTCCGAAAACGCTGGCAGAGCGTCCCTTCAGCCCGACCTTCCTCGCCGGGCCGAAAGCGACCAAGGCCGGCGCCTTCAGCCCGTTCGAGCTGCGCATCACGCGGCCCGACGGAGCGCAGGAGATCCGCCAGGTCAAGGTCAACCTGCCGCCCGGAATGGTGGCGAAGCTGAAGGGCGTCGAGTACTGCCCGGAGGCGAGCATCGCCGCGGCGGGAAGCCGCTCCGGCAAAGACGAGCTCGCCAGCCCGAGCTGCCCGGCCAGCAGCCTGGTCGGCACGACCGGCATCGACGCCGGCTCCGGCCCGGCCCCGTTCCGCACCAACGGTCAGGTGTATCTCGCCGGTCCTTACAAAGGAGCGCCGGTGAGCTTCGTCTTCGTCACCCCAGCGGTGGCGGGCCCGTATGACCTGGGCACGGTCGTTGTCCGAGCCGCGCTCAACATCGACCCCGAAACGGCCGAAGTCCACGCCGTCTCGGACGCCATTCCCTACGTGTTCGGTGGCGTGAAGCTCGACATCCGGGCGATCGACGTCTCGATCAACCGGCAGAGCTTCACCCTCAACCCGACTACCTGCCGCGAACCGTTCTCGATCGGCGCGGGGATCCTGGGTGGTGGTGGCAACCCGGCAGATCCGGCGAGCTGGTTCGAAACGAAACCGTCGAACGCGTTCCGTGCGAGCGACTGCAAGGCACTCAAATACCAGCCGAGCTTCTACGCACGGATCTTCGGTGGCAAGAACCAGGTGCAGCGAGCGGCACACCCGAAGTTCCGGGCGACGCTCGATGCGCGCAACGGCGATGCCAACACGCGCCGGGCGGCATTCATCCTGCCCCGCGCGACGATCCTCGATCAAGGTCACATCAAAACGATCTGCACGAGGGTCCAGCTGGCAGCGAACGATTGCCCGAAGGCGTCGATCTACGGCAACGCCAAGGCGACCTCGCCGTTGCTCGACGGCAAGCTCAAGGGGCCGGTCTACCTGACCTCGTCCAACAACACGCTGCCCGACCTGCTGGCCGATCTCAAGGGCCAGGTCAACGTCCGGCTGCGCGGCGTGATCAGCTCGTCGAACGGGCGCTTGAAAACGGTGTTCCGCAAGACGCCTGACGTCGCCGTGGACAAGTTCGTCCTGACCATGAAGGGCGGCGACAAGGGGCTGCTGGTCAACTCGCGCAACCTCTGCTCGAGGCAGACCACCGGCTTCCTCAACCTGAAGGCCCAGAACAGCCGACAGCTGAAGAGGAAGAACCTGCGGCTGAACATCCCCGCCTGCCGCGGGGGCAAGAACAACTAGCGGTAGTCCGGTGCCGGGGCGGGCCTCCCTCCGTCCCGGCGCCACTGCCGTCCGCTATGCCTCGAGACATGGCTGAGGGCGACACGATCCTGCGCGCCGCCCGGCGGATCGAGGCGGCGCTCGGTGGGCAAGAGCTGGAGGTCAGAGCGCGTAGCGGTCGGGCCCGCACGGCGGGGCTCGAGCGGGTCGACGGCCGCCGGCTGGAACGAGTCGAGGCACGCGGCAAGAACTTGCTGCTCCACTTCGGCGGCCTCGTCATCCACAGCCACATGGGGATGAGCGGCTCCTGGCACATCTACAAGCACGGGGCCCGGTGGAGCAAGCCAGCGGGGGCGGCCTGGGTGACGCTGAGCGGCGCGGAGCTGGAAGCGGTCCAGTTCGGCGGGCCGACGCTGCGGCTGTTGAGTGCGTTGCAGCTGCGCTCAGATCCCGTGCTGTCCCGGCTGGGCCCGGACATCCTCGCGGCCGACTTCGATCCAAGCAACGCCGCGGCGCGCCTCTGCGCCTCTCCAGGTCGCGAGCTGGGCGACGCGCTGCTCGACCAGCGCTTGATCGCCGGGATCGGCAACATCTTCAAGAGCGAGGCCTGCTTCGCGGCTAGGGCGAGCCCCTGGCGCAAGGTCGGCGAGATCGGAGACGGCGAGATCGAGCGAGTCCTCGAAGCGGGGCAGCGGCTGATGGGGGATTCGGTGGAGAGCGGTCGCCCCAGCCGCGCCGTCTACCACCGCGCCGGCCAACCCTGCAAAGCCTGCGGCACGCCGATCGCCGCCCGCGGCCAGGGCGACGCCAATCGCCGCACCTACTGGTGCCCTCGCTGCCAGCAGTAATACGACGCAGGAGCGCCGATGCCATGCATGCGCTCAAGCGCAATCGGGTACCCGACGCCCATGCTTCCGTGGATCTTCAAACGCGCCTGGGGACGTGTCCCCTGGGGCATGGTCTTGACCGTCTCGCTCTGGCTCGCCCAGAAGGGCCGCGAGCGGGTGGAGCACAACCTGACGCACAAGGAGCAGCAGGAATTCCTGAGCCTGGTCGGCAAGTCGAAGGGCCGTCCCAGCAACCTCTCCCAGCGCGACCGGACTCGGGTCAAGAACATCGCCCGGAAAGCGGTCCGCGGCTAGAGCCTCACCGGCGCCGCTCCTCTTCCAGCTCCTCGCGCCGCTCCAGCGCCTCCTCGCGCAACTCCATGCGCTGCTCCAGCCACTCCTCGCGAGCCTCCAGCTCGGCGCTGCTGGTCGGGCCGAAATGCGCGGTCACCACCGCGATCGCCACGGCGACGATCAGCGCGGCGAAGAGAACCGAGCCGAGGATCTGAACCACCTGCGGCGGCCGCCTCATCCCGACACCCCGAGGAAGTCACCGGCCGAGGTCAGCCAGGTGATCGCGAAGGCAACGAGGATCGAGACGCCGACGAGCGGCAGCAGGCGGCCGAGGTGGCCGCCGAGGCGCACCGCCAGCACCTTCGTCGCCAGCAAGCCGAGCAGCACGCAGGCGGCGACCGCGTGGGCGCCGCCCTCCTCGAAGCCGTAGAAGGAGAGGCACATGACCGCGACGACGACGGTGAGGACGAGGATCGCGTCTCCGCTCGCGCGGTGGGTCCACGAGGCCGAGTGAGCGCCCAGGAACGGCAGCCTCAACCAGCCATAGGCGACCGCGGCGAGCAGCACCTGGTAGACGGCCAAGGCGAGGATGACGGTCGCCAGGACCACCTTCACCTCGGTTACGTTGCCCCGCGTCAGGTCTTCGATCAGCTGCTCCACACTTGCCTCCGCTCGGATCAGCGAATGCCTACCCGCGCCCGGCGATCTACGAACCGGGCGTCAGGCGGGCGAAGTAGGCGAACCAGTTGCCGGAGTCGGTCTCGTAGGCGAGCCCGGCTTCGCCGGCTTGCCGCTCCAGGCTCGCCCGGGTGGTGAAGTGGGGGTCGCCGAAGAGCTCGCCGACGACGAGGCGGCCGCTGGGCTTCAGCACGCGGCGGATCTCCCGCAGGGCGGCGACGGGGTCGGGAATCTCGCCGAGCACGGCAGTGAGGACGACGGCGTCGACCGACGCGTCCTCGTAAGGCAGCGCAGTCGCGTCGCCCTGGGTCGGGACGACGTTGCCAAGGCCGCGCTCGGAGGCCCGCTCCATCACGTGATCGAGGAACTCCTGCTGCAGGTCGAAAATCTCGACGAAGCCACCGCCGCCCGGATTGCCAGTCCCGGGCATCAGCCACTCCGCCATGTCCAGCGTGTAGTAGCCGGTCCCCGGCCCGATCTCCAGCACCCGCTCACCCGGCTGCGGGGTCAGGACCGAGCGCAAGCGGTCGCGGGTGATGACTGGGTGCGGTGCTTCGACCCAGAAGCGCTGCCCGTAGGGGCACGCCGACGGGTTCTTGCGCCACCACAGGGCAGCCGCCAGCGTCGCCAATCCTGCGACGCCCAGCAGCCGGCGGGCGCGCATCAGTCCTGCCGGTCGAGAGCGAAGCCGACCCGATGCCCAGCCGAGTCGATGCGCAGGAAAGCGACCTTGCCGACGTAGATCGAGAGGACTCCGTCCTCGGTCTTGATGTCGTGCCAGCCGCCCTTCTCGATCTGCTTGCGCAGGTCCTTCAGCTCGTCGCTGCTGAGCCGCACCGGGACCACCTGGCCGCCCTCGAAGCCGATCTCCACCTTCTGCACGTCCGCCATCAGTGCTCCTCTCCACCCGCTTCGACGATCTCGGTCAGGACGCCGCCGGTAGAGCGCGGCTGGATGAATGCGACTCGGCTGCCGCGGATTCCCGTCCGCGCCTCGCTGTCGATCAACTCGAGCCCGGCTGCTGCGAGCTGCACCAGCGTCGCGTCGATGTCGTCCACCGCATAGGCGACGTGGTGCAGCTTGGGGCCCTTGCGGCCGAGGAACTTGCCGACCGGCGTGTCGGGCGCCAGCGGCCGCATCAGCTCGACGTGTCCGTCGCCGACGTCGAGCAGCACAGCCTCGACTCCCTGCGCCTCGACCGTCTCGCGGTGGGCGACGGTCATCTCGAAGGTCTCCGCGTAGAGCTCGAGCGCCGCGTCGATGTCCTCGACGGCGACGCCGATGTGGTCGATCTTGCCGAACATCGGCGGGAGTCTAGATGGACGCTTACGTCGCGGGTGGCGACTCGGCCTCGCCGCCCTGGGGGTCCTCGACTCGGAGGATCTCCGCCAGAGCGGCAATGCCGACCTGGAGCTGCTCCGGCGTCGGCTCCTTCGTCGCCAGGTGGCGCTGGATCTCGCGGCCCGGAGTGTGGAACGCCTCGGCAAGCGGAGCGCCGTGGTTGCGGTCGCTCCAGGCGAACATCTCGACCGCGATCGAGGCGCCGGCGAGGCCGACGGCGGCGCGCGCGACCGGGCTCGGCCGCTCCACCAACCGCTCCAGGATCACCGTGCCGCCGACGGAGAGCAGCATCATCGGCGTGATCAGGTTCGAGCCGCAGCGATCGTGCTCCTTCGGCACCGTGGCCGGATCCTCCACCCCCTGCTCGTAGGCGGCGATCGCCTTGTGCTCGACGCCGTGGTAGGCAGCCAGGTCGCGATCGGCGAGCGCGATCACGGCCGGCGCCGCTCCGAGCGCCTGCGCGATCCCCTCGCGCATCAGCCCGCTCGGCGCCCTGCGTCGCAGGACGGCGGTGGCGATCAGCGTCGCCCCGATCGTCGCCAGCACCCTCGGGTCCTCGAAGGGCAGCCGCGCGGCGGGCAGCCGGCGGCGCACCAGCGGCAGCACCGCCATCGCCTCGACCAGTTTCAGCGGACCCCGCAGGCCCGGCATCCGACCAGCCAGTTTCGGGGCCAGCTCGGGTTTGCGCTCGGAGGCGACCTGGACCTCGCCGTCCTTGTCCCGCACAGCCGCGGCCCAGTGGGTCGGCCCGTGAATCAGCAGGCCGTTGCGCAGCGCCATCCCGCCAAGTCGCAGCTTCTCCGAACTCACACACCAGACCTTAGAGAGGTGCCTAGAGTGCCGCGACGTGGAGCTGCTCATCATCGCCCTCTGGTCCTTCGCGGTAGCCCTCGCCGGTGGCGTCGCCGGCCTCGTGCTGGGCAACATGCGCCTGCCGGTCCTGCTCCAGTTCGCCAGCTCGCCGGCGGCCGGAGCGGGCGCCAACGTGGCCGTGAGCGGGCTCTCGGCGCTGACCGCCTCGATCGCCCACTGGCGCGGTGGCCGGATCGACTGGCGTCTCTTCTGGCTGATGGCGCCGCCCTCGCTGCTGGGCGGAGTGCTCGGCGGCGTGCTCTCCGGCGTTCTGCCGAAGCGCTTCCTGCTGGCGGCGATCGCCGTGGTCGTCCTCTTCGGCGCCTACGAAATATCCCGCCGCGACCGCTTCGCCAACGCCGGTGAGCAGCCCAGCGGCGGCGTGGGCGTGGCGATCGCGATCGCCTTCGGCGTCGGCGTCCTCGGCGGCCTGGTCGGCCTCATCCTCGGCACCCTGCGCCTGCCGGCGATGGTCAAGTGGCTGGGCACGGCGCCCAAGGCGGCAGTGGGAACCAACGCCGCCACCGGCACCTTGGTCGGCCTCGGCGGTCTGCTCGGCCACCTGACCAGCGGCGTCGACTGGAACCTCCTCGCCGCCGGCGCCTGCGGCGCCGTGCCAGGCGCCTACTTGGGCGCCCAGTTGACCGGCAGGCTCGACGACGAATCCTTGCTGCGTGTCATCGCCGCAATCCTCGTCCTCGCCGGTCTCGTGCTCGCGGTCGAGGCCCTGCTCGGCTAGGCCCTCCTAGGAGCCGGGGGCTGGGGCCCAGCCGGGCGGGAAGGCGCCGGCCGGGACGTCGCCGCTGCCGCTGTCGAACCAGGCAGTGGCGAGGGTGATGGCCGGGCGCGCCTCGACCAGGGGGCGGACGTCGCCGATTTGGGCGAGGAGGCGAAGCGAGGAGCCGAGCTGGAAGTCCGCGGCGGTCGGCACCTCGCCGCCGGCCGCGCCCAACTCGATCAGGCCGTCGGCCGCGTCCAGCTGCGCCGGCAGATCCTGCAGGGTGGCGTGGACTCGCTCGGCGGTGATCTCGAGGTAGCGCCAGGTCGCCCGCATCATCTTGATCGCGAAATCGACCCCGCCCGGATCGAGCTGGCCGGCCCCGGCGAACGTCCCCATCGACTCGGGGCGGAAGTGAAGCGCACCGAAGACGAGCACGCGGGCGCTCATCTGCAAATCCTCGGCGACGCCGGCCTCGGCCTCGCGGATCGCCGCGGCCGTCGCCGCCGGGTACAGGCCCGCGTCGGGGTGCAGCTCGTCGAGGCGGGCGAAGATCGCCGCCGTGCCGTGCACCGGCTCCTCGTCGACCAGCAAGCCGGGGACCGTCGCATTCCCATCGCCGTAGATCCTTTCGATCTCCTCACCGTGCTGACCGGAGACCAGTTCCACAGTCTCGTACTCGTGCCCGAACCGGTCGAGCGCCGTGCTCACGGCAAGAACCGGGTGTGAGAACGGAACCGAGTGAAGAACGAGCTTGGGTTGCGAGGGCATGGCGAAACCCTAACCGCGATTTGACCGCGCACGCCCGACGACCGCGCGGTCTTCGAGCGCGGTCGTCGAGTTTCCCCCCTGATTCCCCTTTTAGTGCCGGCCGGAGACCCCCAGTCCAGGCCTCCGGCCGGTGTGTCGGCTCTCCCTGGCTCTAGCTTGGAAAGCCGACCTCTGAAACACCGCGTCTATGAAGAAGTTGCGCATGGGGCTAGGCGTCGGACTGGGCGTCGGAAAGCCGCTTGCGAAGTGCGCCCAAACGTCGTCCCAGCTCCACCTCGAAGCCCCGATCGGTGGGCTCGTAGAAGCGCAGATCCTCCAGGCCCGGCGGCATCAGCTGCTGGTCGCTGACGGCGCCGGGCTGGTCGTGCGCGTAGCGGTAGCCCTCGCCCCGGCCGAGCTTCGCCGCGCCTGGGTAGTGCGCGTCGCGCAGGTAGTCGGGTGGGGTCTTGGCGCCGTTCTCGCGTACCTCGCCGCGGGCCCGGCCGAGGGCTTTGTAGGAGGCGTTGGACTTCGGCGCCAGGGCGAGGTAGACGGCGGCCTGGGCGAGGTTCAGCGCGCACTCGGGCAGGCCGACCCGGTCGACGGCGCGCGCCGCGGCGTCGGCGACGAGCAGCGCCTGGGGATCGGCGTTGCCGACGTCCTCGGAGGCGAGGATGACCATGCGGCGGGCGATGAAGCGGGGGTCCTCGCCACCCTCCAGCATCACCGCCAGGTAATAGAGGGAGGCGTCGACGTCGGAGCCCCGCGTCGCCTTGATCCAGGCCGAGACGAAGTCGTAGTGGCGATCGCCCTCGCGGTCGTAGCCGAGCGCCTTACGCTGCAGCGCGTCCTCGATCGCGGCGACGTCGATCGCAGCCGACTTTGACCCACCTCCAGGGTGGTCAAGGTCGGAAGCGCGCGCGACCGCGCGCTCGAGCGCCGAGAGGGCGACTCGCGCATCGCCGCCGGAGCGCTGCGCCAGCATCTCCAGGGCGCCGTCCTCGACCGGCGGCGGTTCGGCCAGGCCGCGCTCGGGGTCGGCCAGCGCCCGCCGCAGCAGCTCCCCCACCTGCTCGTCCGAGAGCGGCTGCAACTCGTATATCTGCGAGCGCGAGAGCAGCGCCGAGTTGACCTCGAAGTACGGGTTCTCGGTGGTGGCCCCGATCAGCGTCAGCAGCCCCTCCTCCACGGCCGGCAGTAGCGCGTCCTGCTGCGCCTTGTTGAAGCGATGAATCTCGTCGAGGAAGAGCACGGTGTGCCGCCCGTTGGCCTGCCGCCGCTCCCGAGCCCGCTCGATCACCGCCCGGATCTCGGCTTTGCCGGCATTGACAGCCGACTGCTCCTCAAAAGCCCCATCGGCGGCAGCGGCCGCAATCCGAGCCAGCGTCGTCTTCCCAGACCCGGGTGGCCCGTACAAGATCGAGCTATGAGGGTGCCCGCTTTCGATAGCGGTCCTGAAAGCAGAACCCTCGCCAAGAACGTGCTCCTGCCCCACAAGCTCATCCAAGGACCGCGGCCGCATCCGGACGGCTAAGGGTGCATCAGCTTCCGGCGAAGCCGGCTGGCGGGTTGATCCCTCGTCGCTTCCGAACAGGCGGTCCGTCACTGCGCCGAGTATGACCGCGGCTGTAGTCGGCTGGTCGGGAGCCGGGGGAGGTGTCGCCGGTGCCTCGCGAAGCGGCCACGGCTGAGTGATTCAAGCCGCGAAGCGGCACGAGATTTCACCGCCGCAGGCGGTGATGGGCACCGGCCACACCTCCCCCGGCTCCCCAGCAACCACCTACAATCGCCAACCATGGAGATCGCCACGCAGCCCCAAGCCGCCCAGTCCACGCTCGAGTCCTTCAACCCTGCCACCGGCGAGCTAGTCGGCTCGGTCGCCACGATCACCCCGGACCAGGTCCAGGGCATCGTCGACGACGTAGCCCGCATCCAGCCCGCCTGGGCCGAGCTCGACCTGAAGACCCGTGGCGCCTACCTGCGCCGCGCCGCCGACGCCCTCCTGGACGACATCGACGAGCTCGCCGAACTGCTCGTCAACGAGCAAGGCAAGCCGCGGGCCGAGGCCTACACGATGGAGCTGCTGCCGACCGTCGACGCGCTGCACTGGTGCGCCAAGGCCGGCCCCAAGATCCTCGCTGACGAGAAGGTACGGATGTCCCAGGCCTTCCTCGCGAGCAAGAAATCGCGCTTCACCTACGAGCCGATCGGCGTGGTGGGTGTGATCGCGCCCTGGAACTACCCCTGGTCGATCCCCTTCGGCGAGGTGGCGATCGCGCTGATGGCCGGCAACGGCGTCGTGCTCAAGCCGGCCAGCCTGACCCCGCTGCTGGGCGAGGCGATCCGCCGCGTCTTCGAGAAGGGCGGCCTGCCCGAGGGTCTTGTCCGCGTCGTCCACGGCGGTGGCGCGGTCGGCGATGCGCTGGCCAAATCGAGCGCCGGCAAGATCTTCTTCACCGGCTCAGTCGACGTCGGGCGAGTGGTCGGCGAGGTCTGCGCAAAGCAGCTCAAGGGCTCGGTGCTCGAGCTCGGCGGCAAGGACCCGATGATCGTCTGCGCCGACGCCGACCTCGACAACGCGATCTCCGGCGCCGTCTGGGGCGGCTTCGCCAACGCCGGCCAGACCTGCTCTGGGATCGAGCGCGTCTACGTCATGCGCGAGGTCGCCGACCGCTTCGTCGAGGGCGTCGCCCGCGAGGCGCAGAAGCTGCGGCTCGGCAACCCGCTCGAGTGGGAGACCGAGATCGGCCCGATGACCTCCCCCGGCCAGTACGAGATCGTCGTCGACCTGATCGAGGACGCGGTGGCCTCCGGCGCGACCAAGCTCTGCGGCGGCCCCACCCCCGTCGCCGGCCTCTCCGACAAATACATCGCCCCGACCGTGCTGACCGGCGTCACCCACGAGATGCGGATCATGAACGAGGAGGTCTTCGGCCCGGTCCTGCCGATCGTCGTCGTCGACTCCGAGCAGGAGGCGATCGACCTCGCCAACGACTCCGAGTTCGGCCTCGGCGCCTCGGTCTGGACCAAGGATCGCCAGAAGGGCGCGCGGATCGCGCGGCGGGTCGAGTCGGGCATGGTCTGGGTCAACGACCACTCCTTCAGCCACGGCGCCTGCCAGTGCGCCTGGGGCGGGGTCAAGGACTCCGGCGTCGGCCGCTCGCACTCCAAATTCGGCTTCTACGAGTGCGTCAACGTCAAGATGAACGCCTGGGAGCCAGGCCTCACCCGCGACTTCTGGTGGCATCCCTACGACCAGACCCTGGGCGAAGCTGTGCGAGCCTCGGCGAAGATCCTTTACGGCAAAGGCGCGACCCGGACCAAGGCCCTGCGCGAGGGCGCCGGCCCGTTGCTCGCCGTCGGCGCCCGCACCCTGAAGAAGAAACGCCGCTGATTTTGCGACCAGAGCTGCATTGACCCCGTATAGCGTGGTCAATGCAGCTCTCGTGACTAGATTCGGCCCGTGAACACTGCGATCGAGTTGCGCGAGCTGCGCCGGGAGTTCGGCGAACGAGTGGCGCTGGACGCGGTTGACCTCACCTTGGGTGAGGGTGAGTCGCTCGTCGTGCTGGGACCGAACGGCGCGGGCAAGACGACGCTCTTGCGGATCCTCGCCACCCTGCTCCGCCCGGGCGGCGGCGAGGTCCGCGTGCTGGGGGCGCGGTTGCCGGGCGAGGCCTGGAAGGCGCGCGGGCGGATCGGCTTCCTCGGCCACGAGCCGCTGCTCTACCGCGACCTGAGCGGGCGCGAGAACCTGCGCTTCCACGCCAAGCTGCACGGGTTGCGCGGGGAGGGCGCCGAGCGCCGCATCGACGGCCTGCTCGCCGCCGTCGGCATGGAGCGCCGCGCCGAGCAGCACGTGGCCGAGCTCTCGGCCGGGATGCGCCAGCGCCTCGCGATCTGCCGCTGCGTCCTGCACGAGCCCGAGCTGCTGCTGCTCGACGAGCCCGACTCCAACCTCGACGCCGAGGGCCGTGAGCTTGCGCGCGAGCTGATCGGCCCTAGGGAGGGACGTACCCGCGTCCTCGTCACCCACGACCCCGAGCGGGCTCTGCCCGACGCCGATCAGGTGCTGCGGCTCGGCGCCGGTGGGCGGGTGGCGGTCGGGTGACCCCCTCACGCGTCGCCTTCGCTGCGATCCTCGGCAAGGACCTGCGCGCCGAGCTGCGCACCCTGCAGTCGCTGCCGGCGATGGCGCTGTTCGCCGTCACCACCTTCGTCATCTTCCGCTTTGGCCTCGACCGCACCGCCCTTTCCGGCGACCTCGCCGCCGGCGTGCTCTGGGTGACCCTGCTCTTCGCCGCGATCCTCGGCATCAACCGCCTCTTCGTCGCCGAGCGCGAGGAGGGTGGCTTCGACGCGATCCGGCTCGCGCCGATCGACCGCACCACGGTCTTCGCCGCCAAGGCGGCGGCGCTGCTCGTCTATCTGGTCGTGCTGGAGCTGATCGTCGTTCCCGTCTTCGCCGTCTTCTTCCTCGACTCGGCCACGGCGCTGGCGCCGCTCGCCCTCGTCCTCCTGCTCGCCGACCTCGGCCTGGCCGCGACCGGCACCCTGATCTCCTCGATGGCGGTCAACTCGCGCGCCCGCGACCTGCTGGCGCCGCTGGTCCTGCTGCCGCTCGTGGTGCCGCTCTCGATCGCCGCGACCGGGGCGATCGAGCCGCTGTTGGCCGTGGGCGGTCCCGGTTACGACCGCTTCGGCACCTGGCTGACGGTGCTCGGCCTATACGATTTGATCTTCCTCCTGGTCGGATACGCGGTGTTCGACTTCCTGCTGGAGGACTGAGGCGCCCACCCTCCCACCGCGCCACGAGCATGTACGGCAAAGGCCTGAGACCCCTCTCGATCGCAACCGTCGCGGCGCTCGCCGTGTCGCTCTCGCTGGTCTTCTTCTACGCGCCGCTCGACGCCGACCAGGGCTTCATCCAGAAGATCTTCTACCTGCACGTGCCGCTGGCGATCGTGGCGTTGATCGGCTTCGTGGTTGGCGGCGTCTTCGCGATCCTGCACCTGCGCAGTGGCGATTCGCGCTGGGACGCCTACTCCTACGTCTCGATCCACATGTCGGTGATCTTCGGCGTCGCGGTGCTGATCACCGGCTCGATCTGGGCCAAGGCCTCCTGGGGGCACTGGTGGGTCTGGGACGAGCCGACCCTGGTCAGCTTCCTGATCGTCTTCCTGATGTACGCGACCTATTACCCCTTCCGCTACGCGATCGAGGACCGCGAGCGCCAGGCTCGCTACGCCTCGGTCTTCGCGATCACGGCGGGGGCATTCGTGCCACTCAACTTCATGGCGGTGCGGATGGCCGAGAGCCTCGTCCACCCGCGCACCTTCGCCACCGCCAACGGTGGCCTGCCCGGGGAGATGATGCTCACCTTCCTGGTCAGCCTGGCGGCGATCGGCCTGCTCTGGGTGACCCTGGTCAAGTTCGAGCTGACCGCGAAGAGCGCCTCCGGGCAGGTGAAGCGGCTGCGCCGCGCCCTCGACGCTCCGGCGCCCAGCGGCTCCTCGCGGGTCGCCCCGGAGGTCAGCTGATGTTCCTGCCGATCGGGGCACCCGCACTGCCGCTCGACGAGGCCGGCAAGTACGTCGCTGCCGCCTACATCGTCTTCGTCCTCCTGCTCGTCGTCTACGTCGCGATCATGGCGGCGAAAGTGCAGCGGATCGAGAAGGAACTGCGGGAACTGGCGAGCTTCGTGGAGCATCGGGCCAATGGCGATGGCCAAGCGGCCCCCGGACGCGGGAGTGAGGGGTCATCCATATCTGATTCTTTGACCCCTCACGGAGCGGAGGAGGCCGCGCCGTATGAGTGAGCTGCTGGCCCTCGGCGTCTCGCACAAGACGGCCCCGCTCGACCTGCGTGAGCGCCTCTCCCTGACCGAGGGCCGCGCGGTCGGCGCCCTGCACGAGCTGACCGCAGTCGACGGCATCCACGAGGCGGCAGCAATCTCGACCTGCAATCGCACCGAGCTCTACCTGATCGTCTCCGACCCGGTCGAAGCCGAGTCGACGGCGCTGGGCGTGCTCACCCGGCAGGCGGAGATCCGCCCCACCGAGCTGCTCGGCCACCTCTACTCGCTGCGCTCGAGCGACGCCGCCCACCACCTCTTCCGGGTCACCGCCGGGCTCGACTCGATGATCGTCGGCGAGGCCGAGATCCAGGGCCAGGTCAAACGCGCCTACGAGCTGGCGCTGGTCGAGGGCGCAACCGGTCCGATCCTCAACCGCCTCTTTCGTGGCGCGCTCGCCGCCGGGGGCAGGGTCCGCGAGGAGACCGCGGTCGGCGAGAAGGGGGTCTCGATTCCATCCGTCGCGGTTGGCCTTGCCCGGCGCACGCTCGGCGAGATGGGCGAGAAGCGGGTGCTGGTGATCGGCGCCGGCGAGACCGCAGAGCTGGTCGCCAAGGCGCTGGTCGCCCGCGGCGCCGCCAGCGTCTTCGTCGCCAACCGCCACTACGACCGGGCGATTGGCCTCGCCCAGCGCTTCCAAGGCGAGGCCGTCCGCTTCGAGGAGCTGCCCGAGCAGCTGCAGGCCGCCGACATCGTCGTCTCGGCGACCAACTCGCCCCACCACATCGTCGAGCGCGACGGGCTCGAGCAAGTGATGCGTACACGCTCCGGCCGGCCGCTGCTGCTAGTCGACATCGCGGTGCCGCGCGACATCGAGCCCGAGTGCCGCGAGGTCGCCGGCGTCACCCTGCACGACATCGACGACGTGCAGCAGATCGTCGAGCGCAACGCGGGCGACCGCGAGGGCGAGGCGAGGCGCGCTGAGCCGATCCTCGCTGCCGAGCTCGACCGTTTCGAGCGCTGGCTCGCCTCGCTGGCGGTGGTGCCGACGATCGCCGCCCTGCGCGAGCGCGGCGACGAGGTGGTCGAGCGCGTCCTGGCCGAGAACGAAGGCCGCTGGGAGGGCCTCGGCGAGGCCGACCGCGAGCAGCTCGCCGTGGTCGCGAAGGCGATCGCCTCCCGGCTCCTGCACGAGCCGACGCTGCGGATGAAGCGGTCGGCTGGGAACGACGAGGCTTACCTCTACGTCAGCGCCCTGCGCGAGCTGTTCGGGCTCGACGCCGAGACCGAGCCGGAGGAAGAGGCCGGGGCGAACGTGACGGAGCTGCGCCGCCGCAAGAGCAGTTGACGATCCGGATCGCCACCCGCAGCAGCGCGCTTGCCAAGGCTCAAGCGGGGCAGGTCGCGGAGCTGCTCGGTGGGGCTGAGCTGGTTGAGGTCTCCTCCGACGGCGAGGTCGGGGACAAGGCTCGCTTCGTGCGAGGGGTGGAGCGGGCACTGCTCGAAGGGGAGGCCGAGATCGGCGTCCACTCGGCGAAGGACCTGCCTGCCGAGATGCCGGAGCGGCTGGCGATCGCCGCGGTGCCTGCGCGTGAGGATCCTGCCGACGTTTGGATTGGGATCGGGTCCTCGCTCGACGAGGTGCCCGAGGGCGCTCGGGTCGGCACGGCGAGCCTGCGCCGTCGCGCCCAGCTGCTTGCTGCCCGTCCCGACCTAGAGGTGAGCGAGCTGCACGGAAACGTCGACACCCGCCTGCGCAAGCTCGCCGAGGGCGAGCATGACGCGATCGTGCTCGCCGCTGCGGGGCTGCAGCGGCTTGGGCGCGCGGACGAGGTCTCTTTCACGCTGGCCGGGGAGGCGATGACGCCTGCGGCCGGCCAGGGCGCGCTGGTCCTGCAGGCGCGCCGCGACAACGCCGAGGCGCTCGACGCCGTCGCGGCGATCAGCGACGAGAGGGCCCTGCGCGAGCTGACTGCCGAGCGGGCCGTGGTCGCCCTGCTCGACGCGACCTGCGCGACGCCGATCGGCGTCCACGCAACCGTCGAGGGAGAGCGGCTCGTGATCGAGGCCTTCGTCGGCCTGCCCGACGGCAGCGAGTGGATCCGCGACCGGATCGACGGCGAGGCCGAGGAGCCGGCGGCAGCCGGAGCCCTCCTCGCCGAGCGCCTGCTGGGTGCCGGCGCCCGCGACATCCTCGACCGCGCCGAGGCGATGGCATGAGCGCTCGGCCCGGAGTCGTGTACCTGGTCGGGGCTGGCCCGGGCGACCCGGGGCTGATGACGACGCGCTCGCTGGAGCTGATCGCCTCCGCCGACGCGATCTTCCACGACCGCCTGATTCCCCCCGGCGCCCTCGACGGCGCCCGGCCCGGCGCCGAGCTCATCTACGTAGGCAAGGCCCCCCCGGACGTGGGGGGGGGGGGGGACCCGCCCGGGGGCGGGGGGGGGCGGCCCGGCGGGG
>JBEVMR010000082.1:0-23721 GCA_040508545.1 Solirubrobacterales bacterium | reverse complement strand
CGCGACATGCAATCTGATTCCTGCGCGCCATAGGCGCGCAGCATCACTTGGAGCAGCGCCCGCAGGGCGCGCGACTAAATTCCCGCGGAGGATGACCGGACCACCTGCCCCACGAGAGCTCCGATGAGCGAGGAGCTGGTTGGGCTTGCTACGCGGTTGATTGGGTATGACAGCTCCCAGCCCGATGGGGTGCTGGAAGCGGCCGGGTTCGTCGAGGGGTGGCTGGAAGCCCGAGGGATCGAGGTGGCTACGGAAGAGGTGCGGGGGTTGCCGGTGCTGAAGGCTGAGGTCGGGCCTGCTGATGCGCCTACCGTGGTTCTGCATGGGCACCTGGATGTGGTGCCCGGCCAGGCTGGGCAGTTCGATCCTCGGATCGAGGGGGAGCGGCTCTTTGGGCGTGGCGCTTACGACATGAAGGCTGCGCTTGCGGCGATGCTGGTTACCACCGCGGCGATGCGTGAGCAGGACGGGGTGCGGGTGCGGCTGGGGATCGTCGGCGACGAGGAGTCCGAGGAGGAGGCCGAACGGGGCAGCGACCGCCTCGTCGACGGGGGCTTCGTCGGTGACTTCGCGATCACTGGGGAGCCGACCGATCTGCAGATCGGGGTCGAGGCAAAGGGGGTTTTGGCGCTGCGGCTGGAGGTGAGCGGCGTTGCGGCCCACGGAGCCACCCCATGGCTCGGCGATAACGCGGTGCTGAAGGCACACGACGTTTTCCGCAGTATCGAGTCGCTACCGTTTGCCCGGCACAGCTCTGAGCTGTTCGACCGCCCCTCGATCAACCTCGGCCGGATCCTGGGAGGCGACGCGCTCAACAAGGTGCCCGACCGATGCGCGATCGACGTCGACATCCGCTACCTGCCCGATCAGGACCCCGACGCCGTGCTCGAGCAGGTGCGGGGCTTGCCCGACGCCGAGGTGACGCCGCTGTTCACCCGCCCGCCCGCCGTCGTCGACCGCGACTCGCCCTTCGTCCGCGGCTTGCGCGAGGCGGTCTCCGCGCATCACGACGGCGAGCCGATGAGCGTCGGCCGCGACGGCGCCTCGGACGCCGTCTCCTTCCTTCGGGTGGGTGTCCCAGCGGTGGAGTTCGGCCCGGTCGGCGAAGGTCATCACGGCCCGTCCGAGTGGGTCTCGGTCCCTTCCCTGATCGCCTACCGGCAGGCACTCGAAGGGTTCCTGCGGACGGTTCCCGACCGGCTCGACGGGTGACCGTGCGGGGATGATCGAAGAACCGTTCAAGAAGCCGCCGCCCACGGGCGACCACGAGCCGCCGCCGAAGCCGAAGCGCTACTGGTGGCGTTTCCTGCTTGCCTCGATCGTGATCGTCCTCTCGACCGCCACGGCGGTCAGCGCCAGCGGTCTGATCAAGATCGAGAACATCGCCGAGCGCCTCGGGCACAACGACAAACTGAGGAACGCAGTCGACGGTGTCCTCAAGGAGACCACGGGGGGCGAGGCGCAGAACATCCTCATCCTCGGCTCCGACCAACGCGCCAACGAACCGGAAGACCCGGGGCGCTCCGACACGACGATCCTGCTTCGCCTCGACCCCGACAACGACGCGATCGCCTTGATGTCGATCCCGCGTGACCTCAAGGTCGAAATCCCGGGAGTGGGCACGGAAAAGTTCTCCTCGGCCTTCGCCTACGGCGGTCCGAAGCTGACCCTGCAGGTGGTCAAGGAACTGACCGGGCTGCCGATCAACCACATCGTCAACGTCGACTACCTCGGCTTCGTCCGCGCCGTCTACGCGATCGGCTGCGTCTACGTCGACGTCGATCGCCGCTACTACCACTCGAACGTCGGCGTGCCAGCCTCCGAACAGTATTCGGAAATCAACGTGCAGCCGGGCTACCAGCTGATGTGCGGCAAGCGGGCGCTGGAGTACGTGCGCTACCGCCACACCGACACCGACCTCGTGCGCGCCGCGCGCCAGCAGGACTTCCTCAGCTCCGCCCGTCAGCGGGTGCCGATCTCCGATCTGGCGCGCGACGTGCTGGGCGAAGGCGAACTGATCGACATCTTCACCGAATACACCAGCTCGGACATCAGCGACACGAAGTCGATGCTCGAGGTGCTGAAACTGTTCATCGCCTCGCGCAACGCGGAAATCAAAGAGGTCGATTTCCCAGCCGAACTGGGCCCGAGCTACGTGTACGCATCCTCCAGCGCGATCGGGGAAGCGGTCGATCGATTCCTCGGGATCGAAGCCAGCGGCGGCACCCGTGGCACGCTTGACGAGGCTGAGCCAAGTGAAAAGAAGAAGGGGAAGGGCAAGAAGAGCAAGGGCGACGGTGGCGGCAAGAGCAAGCCAAAGCCGAAACCGAAGCTGAGGGCGAAGCCCCCCGGTGACGACGGGCTCGTCTCCGCTGCAGAAGCCGGCGAGGAGGAGGCGAAGATCGTCGCCCGCAAGGTGAGCGCCGGCTTCCCGGTCTTCTACCCGACGCGGTTGCCCTCGGGCGCGGCCTTCGAGGAAAGCAATCCCGAACTGCACATCCAGGACCCCCGCGTCTACCACTTCAAGGACAGCGACGGCAACCGCCACGGCGCCTACCGCATGGTCCTGACCCTGGAACTGCCCGACGGCGTCCACTACTTCGGCGTGCAGGGAATCCAGGGCTGGAGCGACCCGCCGATCCTCAGTGGCCCGAGCATCACGGAAACGATTCGCGATCGCGAGTACGAGATCTTCCTCGACGGCGACCGGGTGCGGCTGGTCGCCTGGCACCGGGGCGACAACACCTACTGGGTCGCGAATAGCCTGCTGCGCGTGCTCACCAACGACCAGATGATCGGCATGGCACGTTCGGCGCGCGTGAAGATCCCCAACCAGAAGCCAAGGAAACGGAGGGCGGCGCTTTGAGCGATGGCAAGGAGACGATCGGCGTGATCGGGGTCGGCTGGGTTGGCTTGGTCACGGCCAGCTGCTTCGCCGAGCTCGGCCACCGGGTGGTCGCGCGGGACATCCTGCCGGAGAAGGTTGAGGCGCTCGCCAGTGGCAAGACGACGATCCACGAGCCCGGGCTCGACGACCTGCTCGCGCGCAACTCCGAGCGCCTCACCTTCACCACCGAGATGGACGAGCTGCTCGACTCGGCGCGGCTGCTCTTCGTCTGCGTCGACACGCCCCCGACTCGCTCCGGCGACGCCGACCTCTCCCGGGTTCGCTCTGTCGTCAAAGAGCTGCCGGAGGGCAGCGATCACGTGCTGATCATGAAGAGCACCGTGCCCGCCGGGACGGGCGAGGCGATTCGCCGCGACCGCCCGGGCCTCGCCTACGTCTCCTGTCCCGAGTTCCTCAAGGAGGGCTCGGCAGTGGAGGACTTCATGCACCCCGATCGGGTCGTGATCGGCGCCGATCGTGGCGACGAGGCGGCCAGCGACGCGGTGGCGGCGCTGTACGAGCCGCTTGGCGGCGAGCTCGTGCGCACCGACGTCGCCAGCGCCGAGATGATCAAGCTCGCGTCGAACGCCTTCCTGGCGACCAAGATCTCCTTCGTCAACGAGATCGCGAACGTCTGCGAGGAGGTCGGCGCCGACGTTGGCGAGGTCGCCCGGGGCATGGGCCTCGATCAGCGCATCGGCTCCGCCTTCCTGCGCGCCGGGATCGGCTATGGCGGCTCCTGCTTCCCCAAGGACGTAAGCGCGCTGAAGATGCTCGCCGGCAATACCGGCTACCACTTCCAGCTACTCAACGCGGTGATCGAGGTCAACGAGCTGCAGAAGCGACGGGTGGTGCAGAAGCTGGTCGGCTACCTGGGGTCGCTGGTCGGGCGCCGAGTCGCGCTGCTCGGGCTCGCCTTCAAGCCGCAGACCGACGACATGCGCGAGGCCTCGAGCCTGGTACTGGCGGCGCGGCTGCAGGGAGAAGGGGCGCAGGTGACGGCCTACGATCCCGTCGCCGCCGACGCTGCCCGGGACCTGCTCGAGGGGGTCGAGATGCGCGGATCGGCACTGGAGGCGCTCGACGGAGCCGACGCCGCGGTGCTGGTCACCGAGTGGCCCGAGTTCGCCGAGCTGGACTGGGCCGAGGCCGCGAGCCGGATGGCGCATCCGCTGCTGATCGACGGGCGGAACTTCCTCGACTCCGACGCGCTGGTTTCGGCCGGGTTCGAATACGAGGGAATCGGCAGGGTGGCGGCAGAGGCGCCGTCGGCGGCGACCGCCGACTGAGCATGCAGGCAATCGTTCTGGTCGGAGGGAAGGGAACGCGCCTGCGGCCGTTGACCGAGACGGTGCCGAAGCCGGCGCTGACTCTGGTCGACCGGCCCTTCCTCGCCTACATGATCGAGTGGCTCGCCGGGCACGGGGTGTCCGAAGTGGTGCTCGCCTGCGGCTTTCTGCCCGACGTCCTGCGCGCGGCGCTCGCCGGTGAGGAGGAGCGCGCCGGCGTGAGGATCCGCTACGTGGTCGAGCCCGAGCCGCTGGGGACCGCCGGCGCGATCCGCTTCGCCGCCGACGAGCTGGGCGACGAACTCGGGCAGCGCTTCTTCGCGCTCAACGGCGACGTGCTCACCGACCTCGACCTGAGCGCCCTGCAGCTTGCACACGAGCAACGCGCGGCGGCGGCGACGATCGCGCTGCATCCGGTCGAGGACTCGGCCGCGTACGGGCTGGTGCGCAGCGGCGCCGAAGGAGAGGTGCTCGCCTTCCTCGAGAAGACCGGCGAGCGAGCGCCAGGCGAGGTCAACGCGGGCATGTACCTGCTGGAGCGCTCCGCCCTCGATCTAATCCCTGCCGGCGAGAACGTCTCGATCGAGCGCGACGTCTTCCCGCGCCTGGTCAGCGAGGGCCTGCACGGCCTGTTGCTAGAGGGCTACTGGATGGACATCGGCACGCCACAGCGCTACCTGCAGGCGAGCTGGGACATCCTCGAAGGCCGCGTCGCGACGCGGGTCGAGCCCGACGGGCCCGGCCTGCTGATCGATCCCGGCGCCGAAGTGGCCGCGGGGGCGAAGATCGGGCCGCGCGCCGTGATCGGCCCCGAGTGCCGCATCGGGGCTGGGGCGGAGGTCGTCGACTCGGTGCTCCTCGCCGGCTGCGCGGTGGGGGAGAGGGCCCGCGTCGTCGAGTCGATCCTCTCGCCCCGAGCGGAAGTCGGGCCGGGTGGCCTGCTTGAAGGTGGAGTGGCTGCTGAGGGCGAAGAGGTGCCGGCGTAGCCATGCTCGACGAGATCCTCGCCATCCCTGAGCACCTGCGCGACGCGCTCTGGCGGGTCGAGTCCGCCCGGCTTCAGCGCCGCGAGTCCGCCGGCTTGATCGTCTGCGGGATGGGCGGCTCGGCGATCGGCGGCGACCTCGCCGCCGCGGCGTTCGGCGACCGTCTCACGAAGCCGCTGCTGACCGTGCGCGGGTACGAGCTGCCGAGCTGGGTGACCGCCGATTGGGCTGTGCTCTGCTCGAGCTATTCAGGCGACACCGAGGAGACGCTCTCCTGCTTCGCTGCGGCCGAGGCTCTGGGCGCGCGCCGGATCGTCGTCAGCACCGGCGGCGCCCTGGTCGAGGCCGCCCGGGCGGCTGGCGATCCGGTCATCGGCCTGCCTGGATTGCTGCCCGCCCCTCGCACCGCCGTCGCCTACATGCTCGTCTGTACCGCCGAGGTCGCCAGCGCCGTCGGCGCGGCACCGCGGATCGCCGCCGAGCTCGAGCACGCCGCCACCTTCCTCGAGCAGCAGCGGGCCGATCTCCAGCACACGGCGACCGAGATCGCCGCCCAGCTCACCGGCACGGCGCCGGTCGTCTACGGGGCGGGCGCCACCGCGGCAGCGGCGCGCCGCTGGAAGACCCAGCTAAACGAGAACGCGAAGCTGGCGGCGTTCTGCTCGGAGCTGCCGGAGGCCGATCACAACGAGCTTTGCGGCTGGAAAGGCGGAGCGGCGGGAGACGGCGGCTTTGCCGCGGTGCTGCTCGAGGACGCCGAGCAGCACCCGCGGGTGAAGCGCCGCTTCGAGCTGACCGCCGAGGCGATCGCCGCCGCCGGAGCCCCGGCCGTTCGGGTCGAGGCCGCCGGTGAGACGTCCACCGAGCGCCTGCTCTGGACCGTGATGCTCGGCGACCTCGTCTCGCTGGCCATCGCCGAGGCGCGCGGGGTCGACCCCTTGCCGATCGAGGCGATCGACAGCCTCAAGGCTGCGCTCGGACGCCCCTGAGCCGGCGCCGCTCCCACCAGGCCCAGCCAGCCATCACCGCTCCCGCGTAGAGCCAGCCGAGCAGCACGTCGAAGAAGTAGTGCTCGCCGGTCGCCATCAGCGTCAGCCCCATCGCCAGGGGGTAGAGCGCGAGCAACGGACGCCAGGCGGGGCGCACCCGGGGCCAGAGGAACATCGCGACGAGGGCGACGAAGGCGGTGTGCAGCGACGGCACGGCGGCAACCTGGTTGACCGTCGCCTGCCCGCGCGAGAACATCGCCGCGGTTCCCACGTCCAGCACTTCCCAGCCCTGGGCGGTGGCCCGGCTGACGCCACTGAGAAGGCCTTCCTTGGCGGCCATCCAGGGCGGCGCCGCGGGAAAGGCGATGTAGGTCGCGAGCCCGGCGAAGCCGAGCGTGACGAGGCGCTTCGCGAAGCGCAGGAAGGCCTCGCGATCGCGCGCCCAGAGGACGCCGGCGACCGCGAACGGGACGATGAAGTACGAGGTGTAGATCAGCGTGAAGGCGACGTTCCACCAGTGCACGACCCCGGGCTCGTACAGCCTGGCCTGGAGCCATTCGGTCGGCGTCTCGCCGAAGAAGACGGCACGGTCGAAGTCGATCATCGGGGTCACGTTGACGGGGATTCCGAACGAGTCGGCGGCGCCGCGGGTGAAGTCGTAGAGGCAGAGCACGGCGACCAGCGGAAGCCAGTCGAGGAGCAGTTGCAGGATCTGCCGCGGGGGGCGGCCGATCGATGCGCAGACGAGGGCGCCGCAGGTCCAGACGACCACCAGTTCGCGCTGGACCGGGATGCCGTAGGCGACGGTGTAGGCGACGAGGGCGATGGCGTAGAGGCCAAACGCGCAGGCGCGGACCACCGCCCAGTGCGGAAAACCCAACGACGAAGCTTGCTCAGCCCCAAGCTCCGCGAATTCAGCCGTGCTCATCTGCCCGCGACCCCTCTCGTGGGGAAGAAGCCTATCCTTCGCGCGACCAACTGAGACGAAAGGGAAGTGATGGCAACCGCCACCTCAAACTACAAAGTCGCCGACATCGGCCTCGCCGACTTCGGGCGCAAGGAGATCGCCCTCGCCGAGGTGGAGATGCCCGGCCTGATGCAGACCCGCGAGGAGTTCGCAGCCGAGCAGCCGCTGAAGGGAGCGCGGATCACCGGCTCGCTCCACATGACGGTGCAGACCGCCGTGCTGATCGAGACCCTCGTCGCTCTCGGCGCCGAGGTCCGCTGGGCCAGCTGCAACATCTTCTCGACGCAGGACCACGCCGCTGCCGCGATCGCCGCCGCCGGCATCCCGGTCTTCGCCTGGGAAGGCGAGACCCTGGAGGAGTACTGGTGGTGCACCGAGCAGGCCCTGCTCTGGCCTGACGGCGCAGGCCCGAACATGATCCTCGACGACGGCGGTGACGCCACCCTGCTCGTCCACAAGGGCGTCGAGTTCGAGAAGGCGGGCGCCGTGCCCGACCCCGCCTCGGCCGACTCGGAGGAGCTCCGGGTCGTGCTCGAGACCCTGCAGCGCTCGCTCGAGTCCGACCCGCAGCGCTGGACCGAGATGGCCGAGGGAATCAAGGGGGTCACCGAGGAGACGACCACCGGCGTGCACCGGCTCTACCAGCTTGCCGAGACCGGCGACCTGCTCTTTCCGGCGATCAACGTCAACGACTCGGTCAACAAGTCGAAGTTCGACAACCTCTACGGCTGCCGCCACTCGCTGATCGACGGGATCAACCGCGCCACCGACGTGATGATCGGCGGCAAGGTCGCCGTGATCTGCGGCTACGGCGACGTCGGCAAGGGCTGCGCCACGTCGCTGCGCGGCCAGGGCGCCCGCGTGATCGTCACCGAGATCGACCCGATCTGCGCCCTGCAGGCGGCGATGGAGGGCTACGAGGTGCGGACGCTCGACGAAGTCGTCGGGACGGCCGACATCTTCGTCACCGCCACCGGCAACAAGGACATCATCTCCGCCGACCACATGGCGCGGATGAAGCACAACGCGATCGTCGGCAACATCGGCCACTTCGACAACGAGATCGACGTCGCCGGGCTCGAAGCCTCGCCGGCCGAGAGGGTCAATATCAAGCCGCAGGTCGACGAGTGGCGCTTCCCCGACGGCCACTCGATCATCCTCCTCTCCGAGGGCCGCCTGCTCAACCTCGGCAACGCGACCGGCCACCCGAGCTTCGTGATGTCGAACTCGTTCACCAACCAGGTGATCGCGCAGATCGAGCTCTACGGCCAGCCCGACGGGTTCACGGCCAAGGACGTCACGGTGCTGCCCAAGCACCTCGATGAGAAGGTCGCGCGCCTCCACCTCGCGGCGCTCGGGGTGAACCTCACCGAGCTGTCCGAGGAGCAGGCCGCCTACCTCGGAATCCCGGTCGAGGGCCCCTACAAGCCCGATCACTACCGCTACTAACTAGGGCACCTGAGTCGATGCGGGCGATGATTCTCGCGGCCGGGCTCGGCACCCGGCTGCGACCGATTACCTACGGCATGCCGAAGCCGATGGTGCCGGTGCTGAACCGGCCGGTGATGGAGCACATCGTGCGGCTCCTGGCCCGGCACGGCTTCGATCAGGCGATCGCCAACCTGCACTGGTTCCCCGATCTGATCGAGGGACACTTCGGCGACGGCTCGGAGTTTGACCTGGAGCTCTCCTACAACCGCGAGGAGAAGCTGCACGGCACTTCCGGCGGCGTGCGCCTGGTCGCCGACTTCCTCGGCGACTCTTTCCTGATCATTTCCGGCGATGCGCTCACCGACATCGATCTGGTCGCGATGCGCGAGTTCCACGAGGCCCACGACGGGATCGCGACCCTGGCGACCAAGCGGGTCGACGACACGAGCCAGTTCGGCGTCGCGATCACCGGCGCCGACGGCCGCGTCCAGGGATTCCAGGAGAAGCCCGACCCGGCCGAAGCCCTCTCCGATCTGGCCAACTGCGGCATCTACATGTTCCGCAAGGAGATCTTCGACTTCTTCCCGGCGCCGGGCGAGGCGAAGTTCGCCCGTCCCGGCGACCCTCCCGGCTTCGCCGACTGGGCGACCGACGTCTTCCCCGCCCTGCTCGAGGGCGACGTTCCCTTCTACTCGCACGAGATCGACTCCTACTGGAACGACATCGGCAACCTCGACGAGCTGCGTCAGGGCAACCTCGACGCGCTGCACGGCGCGGTCGAGGTCGAGCCCGGGGCGCCGCAGGTGGGGGAGGGGGTCCGGGCCGCGAGCTCGCTTGACGGCGCCGAGGTAACCGCCCCGGTTCTGGTTGGCGCGGACGTCGAGATCGGTGCTGGGGTGCGGATCGAGGGGCCGGCGATCATCGGCGACGGCTGCCGGGTCGGCGACGGCGCATGTGTCCGCGACTCGATCATGCTCGAAGGGGCGGAGCTGCCCCCCGCGGCGATGCTGGTCGGCGGCATCGCGGGTCGCGTAGCAAAGAGCTGACGAACATTTGACCTTCGGCGCGCCACGCGCGCGCCGCTCCCGCCGACGATCGGCGGGTGAGTGTCTTCCAGGCTCTGGCTACAGCGCTCGTCCCGCCGCTCTGCGCCGCTTGCGGTCGAGGCTGTCGAGCGCAAGCGGTCATCTGCAGCCGCTGCGCGCGACGACTGGCGGCAGTCGAGCCCCTGTCGGGCGCCGGAGCCGCTGGGCTCGATCGAGCCTGGTCTGCGGCGCCGCACGAGGGCGTCGCTCGTGACCTGGTCGCGGCACTCAAGTTCCGTCGCTTGCTTCCAGTTGCCGACCTGATGGCAGAGCGGATCCATTGGCTTGCCCCGGGCACGACGCTCAGCGGCATGATCGTCCCCGTCCCGACGGCGCCCCTGCGTTCCGCAATTCGCGGCTTCGACCCGGCAGCCGAGATCGCAGCCGCCCTGGCGGGGAAGGCGAACCTGCCGATCTCCCGTTGCCTCATCCGTCGTGGCGGCGGTCGTCAGGTAGGCAAGCGCCGGGCTCAACGCATCGGCCACCCACCCCGGATCCAAGTCCGTGGCGCAGCCCCCCGCAGCGTGCTGCTGATCGACGACGTCCTGACCACGGGCGCCACACTCTCCGCTTGCGCGCAAGCTCTTCGGCAAGCCGGCGCGGTTCGGGTCGTCGGCATCACCTTTACACGCCGCCTTTGAGTCTGTCCGATTTGCTCTTGCCGGCAAGCGGGTACAGGCGTAGCATCGGGAGACCCAAAACCCAGGAGGCCAATATGCGGATCGAGGTGCGTGGGCGCAACGTCGAGATCGATGACGAGCTTCGGGAACACGTCCTGAAGCGATTCCGCAGAGTGGGCAGACAGGTCTCCGAGCTGGCGATGCTCGACGTCATCGTCTGGGAAGAGAAGAACCCGGCGATCACCGACAGCCAGGTTGCGGAGGCCACGCTGCGGCTCAAGGGCGTAACGCTCCACGCCAAGGAGGCGTCACCTGAGATGGCCCATACGGTCCATGAGCTGGCAGAGGACATTCGCCGCCAAGTCAAGAAGCACCGTGAGAAGCGTCGCAAGCGTCGTCGCACTAGGCGACTCGTCAACCAGATGCGCGGCCGCACCGCGGAGACCTAGGCACGCACCCTTCCAGCCCCTAAGTTTACTCAGCTTTCCTTGCGCATTGCACCGATTTGCGTAACGATTGGCTGTCGTTCCCCGACACGGGGGAATCCAGTCAATCGAAAGGAAGAGAAGATGATTCGCAATCTCAAGGCCTTAGGCCTGACTCTGGTCGTGGTCGTGGCGGTGGGTTCAGTCACCGCATCGGCTGCCTTCGCCCAGCAGGGCGTGCTCACATCGGACGGACCGGTAACACTCGACATGTACGAAACAGGTGCCGGCCAAAACGCGACAACAATGTTCGGCGAAAAAATCGAATGCGTGGGCACGGTCTACACAGGCCATCAGTACAACGTCACACCGCATATGCCGATCCCGGGGCCGACCACGCTGTTCACAGTCACGCCCCACTACAACAACGCCAACTGCACATCGTTCCCTGGCCCGCGTAAAGCGACAATCACAATGAACGGGTGCGATTTCGTGTTCCACGTCGGGAACACAGTTGGCGCCGACCGATATGCGCTCTTCGCTGACATCGTCTGCCCGGCCGGTCAGAAAATCGAAAAGCACGTCTACCTCGCGCCCAACAACGAGAACGTGCCGTGGTGCACATACACAATCGGGTCGCAGTTTGGCCTGCCCGGTGCTCGCGTGACAACCACAACAAACGGTGCCAACGACATCGACATCATCGGTGCGTTCGAAAACATCCATGTCGAAAGGCACGGCATGTGCGGA
Source organism: Solirubrobacterales bacterium (assembly GCA_040508545.1). GTDB lineage: Bacteria > Actinomycetota > Thermoleophilia > Solirubrobacterales > 70-9 > VRUE01. The sequence goes on along the minus strand of JBEVMR010000082.1, from coordinate 12,292 downwards.
TTCGGCACAACCAACATGGGCAAATGGGACGTCGACCTCACAGTCAAGGGGACAAGCCTAGGAGGTCAGGAAACAGGAATCACAGTCACCGATCTGGCCTAACCTTCCCACGATCGGTTCGGATTTCCCGTCGGCCGGGGCCACCTCGGCCGACGGGTCTCTTGGCGGGGTCGAACCCCTCGGGCTCGGGGCGAGGTCGTCACCGAGCCTCAGCCTCAGCCCCTCGCTACTCTTGAGCAATGGCCAACGCACGGGACATGGTCACGCGCGCCCTGCGCGTGGGAGAGGGTCGCAAATTCAAGGCGTACGAGAAGCGTGCGCAGAAGATCAACGGGATCGAGCCCGAGATGGAGCTGCTCGGCGACGAGGAGCTGCAGGCGGAGGCCACCTCGCTGCGCGAGCGCGCTCGCGGCGGCGAGTCGCTAGACGACCTCCTGCCCGAGGCCTTTGCCCTGACCCGCGAGGCGGCGCGGCGCAGCATCGGCCAGCGCCATTTCGACGTGCAGCTGGTCGGCGGCATGGTCCTCCACGACGGGTCGATCGCCGAGATGAAGACCGGCGAGGGCAAGACGCTGACCGCGACCCTGGCCGCCTTCCTCAACACGCTGGCCGGCGACAGCGTCCACGTCGTCACCGTCAACGACTACCTGGCACGCCGTGACGCGGAATGGATGAAACCGGTCTACGACACGCTCGGCGTCAGCGTTGCCTCGATCCAGGACTCCGACGACCACGCCGCCCGGCAGGTCAAATACGCCTGCGACGTCGTCTACGGCACCAACTCCGAGTTCGGCTTCGACTACCTGCGCGACAACATGTCCGACTCGCTCGAGCACTGCGTCCAGCGTGGCCATCACTTCGCGATCGTCGACGAGGTCGACAACATCCTGATCGACGAGGCGCGGACGCCGTTGATCATCTCCGGCGCGCCCGAACAGGCGGCTCAGATCTACTACCAGTTCGCCCGCTTGGCACGGCAGATGGATGCGGTTCCCGCCAAAGACCGGCTGAAATCCCTGGGCGAATCGAAAGACACCTCCGAGGCCGAGTACGACTACGAATTCGACGAGAAGCACAAGACCGTCTCGCCGACCGAGAAAGGCGTCAAGCGCGCGGAGGAGTTCCTCGGCGTCGACAACCTCTACCTGAGCGAGCACGGCACGCTCGTCAACCACCTGAGTCAGTCCCTCAAGGCCGAGTCCCTCTACAAGAAGGACAAGGACTACGCGGTGGTCGACGGCCAGGTGATGATCATCGACGAGTTCACCGGCCGCATCCTCGAGGGCCGGCGCTGGTCAGAGGGCTTGCACCAGGCGGTCGAGGCAAAGGAGGGGGTTGCGATCGGCGAGGAGAACCAGACCCTGGCCACGATCACCCTGCAGAACTACTTCCGCCTCTACGACAAGCTCTCGGGGATGACCGGCACGGCGCTGACCGAGGCCACCGAGTTCATGAAGATCTACAAAGTGCCGGTTGTAGAGGTTCCGACCAACCAGCCGATGGTCCGGGCTGACCAAAACGACCAGATCTTCAAAACCAAAGAGGGCAAGTGGAAGGCGGTGCTCGAGGAGATCATGGCCCGCCACGAGAAGGGCCAGCCGATCCTCGTCGGCACCGTCTCGGTCGAGGTCTCGGAGATGATCTCCGGCGAGCTCAAACGGCACGGCATCGAGCACGCGGTGCTGAACGCGAAGCCCGAGCACGCCGAGCGAGAGGGCGAGCGGATCGCCGAAGCCGGGCGCAGGGGCGCGGTGATGATCGCGACCAACATGGCCGGGCGCGGCGTCGACATCAAGCTCGGCGGCGACCCCGAGCACATGGCGCACAAAGAGCTAAAGAAGCAGAGCCTTGAGCCCGGCGAGGAGGGGTACGAGGAGTTGCTGGAGGCGAAGATCGCCGAGCTGGCGCCGCAGTGCAAGGCCGAGGCCGAGGAAGTGCGCGAGCTCGGTGGCCTCTATATCTGCGGCACCGAGCGCCACGAATCGCGGCGCATCGACAACCAGCTGCGCGGTCGCTCTGGTCGCCAGGGGGATCCCGGCGAGACGCGCTTCTTCCTCTCCGCCGAAGACGACGTGATCCGCCTCTTCGCCGGCGACCGGATCTTCAAAATCCTCGACCGCCTCGGCCCCGTCGACGAGGACGGCAAGGAGATGCCACTCGAGGCGAAAATGCTGTCCAAAACGGTCGAGGGCGCCCAGAAGAAGGTCGAGGAACAGAACTTCTTGATCCGCAAACGGGTGCTCGAGTACGACGACGTGATGAACGAGCAGCGCCGCGTCGTCTACAAATATCGCCGCGAGATCCTCGAAGGCCGCGACATGTCGGACATCGCCCGCGACGAGCTCGAGGGCGTGATCGAGCGCCTGGTCGACGAGTACACGCCCGGCGACGACCTCGACGAATGGGACATGCCCGGCATGGAGCAGCAGCTGCGGCAGATCTGGCCGGTGGGCATCGAGGTCGGCACGATGGCGCCGGAGACGGTCGACCGCGAAAAGCTCAAGGACTCCCTCGACGAAGACGCGATGAGCGCCTACGACGAGCGCGAGGAGAAGATGGGCGAGGAGCTGATGCGCTACCTGGAGCGCTCGATCCTGCTTCAGGTCATCGACAACCGCTGGCGCGAGCACCTCTACGACATGGATTACCTGCGCGAGGGCATCCACCTGCGCGGCTTCGCCCAGATCGACCCGCTCGTCGCCTACAAAAACGAAGGCTTCGCCATGTTCGAGGAGCTGATGCACTCGATCTGGGAGGAATTCAGCAAACTGGTCTTCAACGCCGAGATCGAAATCGACCCGTCCCAGCTCGATGGCGCCTTCGGCGGCAACGGCGGTACGCCGACCGCGCTCGATTACTCCGGCGGCACGCCCGACGCGCAGCCTTCGGCGCTGCAAGAGGTCGCCGCCGGTGGCGGAGTCAGCGTCACCGAAGGCACCGCCAGGCCCAACGGCGGCGGCGTCGCCGCACCCGAGGTGATCGAGACCGTGGTCAGGGACGAGCGCGAGAAAGAAATCGGCAGGAATGACCCGTGCTGGTGTGGCTCAGGCAAGAAGTACAAGAAGTGCCACGGCGCCTAGCTAGCGCGTCGTGAGCCACGACCCGATCCGCGAGTTCATCCGCGCTTTCAACGAGCGGGACCTCGATGCGTTCGTCAGCGTGCTCGATCCCGGGGTCGAGCTGCACTCGATGCGGGGTCTGCGGAAGGGCCGCGAGGCTGCGCGACTCTGGGCTACGCGGCCGCCGGGAGGGGTTCAGCAGACGATCGAGCTGGAGCACCTCTACGAGGACGGGACCGAATCCGGCCGCGGCTCGGCGGTCGCCCTGATCCGGCGGGTGTGGCATTGGGACGAGGACGGCTCCGCCGCAGGCGAGGACTCCATGGCCTGGCTCTTCGAGCTGCACGACCACCGGGTGCGTAGCTGGCGGCCGTTCGAGGACCGGGCCGAGGCTCTGCACGCCGGCGGCTTCGACCACGGCACTGGATAGGCGTACCATCGAGCGGCGTGGAGTCGGTCGCCCCATCCAACAAAGAGGCCACTGAGGCCTGGAGTGGGCCACTGTTCGAGTGCTTCGTCCAGTACCGCGATCTGGTGGCCGCGGGGCTCGGCGCGCATGGCGCAGCGGCAATGGAGGCGCACCCACCGCACCCGGGCGATCGGGTACTCGACCTCGGCTGCGGTTTCGGCGATACCACTCAACGACTTGCAGAGCTGGTGGGCTCTGAGGGGGAGGCGCTCGGCGTCGACGTCGCGGAGCCTTTCATCGAGGTGGCGCGTCGCGAGGCTGGGGAAGCGGGCGTGAAGAACGCCGACTTCATCACCGCTGACGTCCAGGTCTTGGAGCTGGAGGGGGGCTTCGACTACGCGTTCTCGCGCATGGGGATCATGTTCTTCGCCAATCCCGTTCAGGCGCTGCGCAACGTCCGCAAGGCGCTTGTCCCGGGCGGTCGGCTCTGCGCTGTCGTCTGGCGTCGCAAGGAAGACAATCAGTGGGTCCGGCGCGCCGAGCTGGTCGTCGAGGAGTACCTCGAGCACCCTGAGGAGACCGACCAGCCGACCTGCGGGCCGGGCCCCTTCTCGATGGCGAACGCCGATACCGTGAGCGAGCAGCTCACGATCGCCGGCTTCGAGAACGTCTCGCTGCAGCGTTGCGACTTGCCGCTGAAGATCGGCAACGACCTCGACCACGCGGTCGAGTTCAACATGGCGCTCGGCCCGGCGGGCGAGGTGCTGCGGCTCTGGGAAGACCGAATCGACGAGATTCGTCCCAAGATCGCCGCCGAGCTGCGAGAGGCGCTGGCCGAGTTCGACGGCCCCGACGGTGTCTTCGCGCCAGCGTCGACCTGGATCATCGGAGCCAGCGCCCCGGCCTGACCGAGCGTTCCGCGCTTGCTCAATAAGCTGTTCGCATGGCCGATGCCGCCTCGACCGAATCGGTACCGGCGCGGCTCGCCGAGATCCGCGAGCAGTTGAAGCTGCTCGCGGACTACCTTTGACCCCGTTTCACTGCGGCAGGAAGCAGAGCGGTTGGAGGAGGAGATGGGCCGGCCTGGCTTCTGGGACGACCAGGAGTCTGCGGCGCGCACCTCTGCTGCGCACGCCCGGGCCCAGCGCAAGCTGAAGACCTTCGAAGGGCTCGAGGCCGAGGCCGGCGACCTCGGCGAGTTGGCCGAGATGGCGAGCGAAGACGAGGAGATGGCGGCCGAGCTGGCAACCCAGCTGGTTGCGGTCGAAGGGCGACTTGCCGAGCTCGAAGAGGCGCGCCTGTTCAGCGGCGAGTACGACGCCGGCGACGCCGTCGTCACCGTCCACGCCGGGGCCGGTGGCACCGACTCCCAGGACTGGGCGGAGATCCTGCTGCGGATGTACCTGCGCTGGGCGGAGGCTCGCGGCTTCGAGGTCGAGATGAAGGAGGCCTCGCCGGGGGAGGAGGCCGGCCTCAAGTCGGCGACCTTCCTCGCACACGGGGAGAACGCCTACGGCCTTTTCGCCGCCGAGCGCGGCGTGCACCGGCTGGTGCGGATATCCCCCTTCGACTCCTCTGCCCGCCGTCACACCAGCTTCGCCCAGGTCGACGTCGGCCCGCTGGTCGACGAGGGGGTCGAGGTCGAGGTCAACGACGACGACCTGCGGATCGACACCTACCGCGCCTCCGGGGCGGGGGGTCAGCACGTCAACAAGACCGACTCGGCGGTGCGAATCACCCACATCCCGACCGGGGTCGTGGTGCAGTGCCAGAACGAGCGCTCGCAGACCCAGAACAAGGCGGTGGCGATGCAGCTGCTGCGCTCGAAGCTGATCGAGCTGGAGGAGCGCAAACGAGCGGAGACGCTGGCGCAGGAGCGGGGTGAGGTCAAGGAAGTCGCCTGGGGCTCGCAGATCCGCAGCTACTTCCTCCACCCCGACCAGCGGGTCAAGGACCATCGCACCGGCCACGAGGTCGGCGATGCCCAACGCGTGCTCGACGGCGACATCGACGATTTCATCCGCGACTACCTGAACAAGACCGCGGCCTCCTCGGCCGGCTAGCCGTGGACCCACTCGTCTATCGGGAGCGCGTGCCAGAGGGCGAACCCGACGGGCTGCTGGTCCTCCACCACGGGCGCGGGACCGACGAGGGGGATCTGCTCGGCCTAGCCGATGCGCTCGATCCCGGCCGGCGACTCCTGGTCGTCACGCCGCGGGCGCCTTTGAAGCTGCCGGGTTCACCGGGATATCACTGGTACTTGGTGCCTCGGGTCGGCTATCCCGACCACGACACCTTCCATGCCGCCCGCGGTGCTCTCGCCGACCTTCACGACCGGCTCTGGGAGGAGATCGGGATCCCGTCCACCCGGACCGTTTTCGGCGGCTTCTCGATGGGCTCGGTGATGAGCTACGCGATGGGGCTGGGCGCCGACCGCCCGGCGCCGGCCGGGATCCTTGCCTTCAGCGGTTTCGTCCCCGTGGTCGAGGATTGGCGACCGCACTTCGAGGACCGGCGCGGGACGCAAGCCTTCGTCGCCCATGGGCGCGCCGATCCGATCATGGACATCGCTTTCGCCCACAGCGCTCGTGCGCAACTGGAAGCGGGAGGGCTCGAGGTCGAGTACCACGAGTCGGACGTCGGCCACCAGATCGACCCCGCTCATCTGCGGGCGGCCGGTGAGTGGCTCAGGACGACGCTGCCGAGCTAGCTGACGCGGACCTTCTCGGTCTCGTACTTGCCGCAATAGCCCGGTGATGCGGGGACGGCGAGGCGGACGAGCACGAGCTTGGGGGGATCCTTCTTGCCCAGGTCCTCGACGATGCGCAGGACGCCGCTGCGACCGAGGCGGAGGCGCTTCGCCGCGATACGGCTCGAGCCCTTGCGGACCTCGACCTTCGCGCCCACCGGCTCGTAGGTGGTGTAGCCGATGGTCAGCTTCAGCTTGTCGCCAGTCGCGTTGACGGCGGCGTGAGCGTGGGCACTTCGCAGCAGGCACTCCGGCGGCGCGACCGAGCTGGACCCGGCACCTTTCTTGCGCTTGCCCGTTTCGGCGGCTTCGGCGCAGATTTCGCCGACTTCGTCAAGCCCGAGCTCGCCTTCGTCGGCTTCTTCGCGGGCGGTTTCGCATTCAGCTTCCACCGCTTCCTCTTCGCTTTCTTCTTCTTCCAGTTCTTCTTCGAAGCCTTCGAAGTCTTCTTCGAGGGCGGAGCTCGACGCCACGGGTGCCGCCGAGGCTCCCTGCGCACCGGCAGCTGCGAGCAGTAGGCCGGAAAGGAGGAGAAGGACGAAGAGAACGGGGAGCCTGTTTGGCATTGCCGCACCATCGGCTTGCGGTGGCGCCTGCTTTAGCCAAAATTAGGACAAGTTCACGCCCTCGAGGTCGAGCAGTGCCTCCTTCATCGGCAGCCCGCCGCCATAGCCGCCGAGGCCGCCGCCGCTGCGCAGCACCCGGTGGCAGGGGACGACGATCGGGATCGGGTTGGAGCCGCATGCCGTCCCCGCTGCCCTCACCGCCCGCTCGTTGCCGGCGCTGCGGGCGATCTCCGTGTAGCTGCGGGTCCTGCCGTAGGGGATGCGGTCGATCGCCCGCAGCGCCCGCCGCCGGAAGCCCTTGCTGAGCTGCCAGTCGAGCGGCAGGTCGAACTCGCGCAGGCGCCCGTCGAAGTAGAGCTCGAGCTGGCGGCGGACCTCGTCCAGCTGCCCTGGTGCCTCCAGCACGCGCGGTGAGATCCGCGCCGCCAGGTCCTCCAGGGTCTCCTCGGTGTCATGGGTCGAGGGGAAGCTGATCTTGACCAGGCCGCGGGGGGTCGTGGCGACGAGCAGCGGCCCAAAGGGCGAGTCGACGGTTGCGTAGGCGACGTCGAGCAGGCCCTCGGCGGCGGCGCGATCGGCGAGTTGCTCCAGCGACTTCTTCATGCCAGCTCCTTTCGCAGTCGTTTGATCCCCTCGTGCAGGCTGCGCCGCGCTGCCTCGGGCGAGCAGCCGAGCGCCGCCGCGATCTCGGCGTGGGGGAGGTCGCTGCCGTAGCGCAGCGCCACGGCTGCACGCTGTTTCGGCGGCAGCGCCCCGACCAGCGCCCAGATTCCGTCGTCGAGCTCGGGTTCGGCGGTGGCGCCGGCGATCTCCTCGGGCGCGGCGATCGGCAGCGGTCGCCTGCCGTTGGCCCGATGGTGGTCAATCGCCTTGCGGTGCGCGATCGTCAGCAGCCAGCCGCGCAGGTTGCGATCGTCATTCAGCTGTGGGTAGGCACGCAGCGCCGCCAGGAAGGTCTCCTGGAAGCAGTCCTCGGCGTCGGTGCGGCCGACGGCGCCGCGCAGCACGGCCATCACGTCGGCGGCGTGCTCGTCGAGCAGAACCTGGAAGGGCGGCAGAGCGGTCACCTATGGGATTTAACGCATCCGAGCGAGCAAGCGTGAGAGAAGTTCTACTTGAAAGCCACATGCAATAATTGCAAGTAGAAACATGGGGACCATTGCCGTAGAGAGTGCGCTGAACGCTCCTCCGCCTGACGTGGGGGCCGAGCTTGCCCGGCTGCCGGAGGACCAGTGGCTTGAGCGAAAGTCGAGCCGGATCGCTCCGCGTGATCTGGCCAATGCCCTGATCGGCTTCGCCAACGCCGACGGGGGGATTGTGATCGTCGGCTTGGCCGATGGCGAAGTCGAGGGAACCAGTGGCAACTTGGAGAGACGAAATACGCAATTTCAGGCCAATATCGATTTCTGCGTCCCGCCCCTGCGTGCCAAGAATCGGCTGATCGATTGCGTCGATAAGGAGGGTGAGCCGAACGAGTTGCTTGCGATCGAAGTCGAGCCGAGCGATTCCGTCCATGCAAATCAGAAAGACGAGGTCTACCTCAGGGTCGGTGATGAGAATCGCAAACTCAATTTCGCTCAGCGGCGCGAGCTGCTCTTCGACAAGGGGCAGGCGAGCTACGAGGCCAGTCCATCCGGTGCCTCCATGGATACGGTCGACCGTCCACTCCTCAAGGGCTACGCCGTTGCTGTGAGTGCACCTGATCCGGAGCGTCTACTTCATGGTCGTGGCCTGGCGAACGACGGCGAGTTGACGATCGCCGGTTGCCTTCTCTTCGCCGAAGCGCCTCAGGCGTTCTTGCCCGAGGCATTCATCAGGGTGCTGAGATACAGGGGCCGCGAGAGGGGGTCGGGTGCTCGGCAGCAGCTGATCGAAGACGTCAGGCTCGAGGGCCCCATACCTCACCAGCTACGCGGGGCCAGGGAGCAGGTCGAGCGCCTCCAGCCGACCCGCAGGGCTCTCGGCGAGGGTGGAACCTTCGAAGATGTTCCTCTGGTGCCTGGCGACGCCTGGCTCGAGGGCATCGTCAACGCCGCTGTCCATCGCTCCTACAGCATGGTTGGCGATCACATCAGGGTAGAGATCTTCGACGATCGGATCGAGATCTCGAGCCCGGGACGGTTTCCGGGTCTCGTCGATCTCAGCCATCCTCTTGAGATGACGCGCTTTGCCCGGAATCCCCGCATTGCCCGCGTTTGCGCTGATCTCAGCCTTGGGCAGGAGCTGGGTGAGGGAATTCGTCGCATGTTCGAGGAGATGCGGCAGGCTGGTCTGACTGATCCTGTGTATCGGCAGACCTCTGGCAGTGTCGAGCTACAGCTGCTGGCGGAGCCGGTCGACCGTCGCCTCGAGGAACGCCTACCGGAGCACGCTCGAGTAATCACGCGGACGCTGAGGTCAGCTGGAAGGATGAGTACCGGCGACGTAACCGATGCATTGGGAGTGTCCCGGCCGGTCGTACAGCGTGAGCTCAATGCGCTCAAGGAGGCGGGAATCGTCGAGTGGGTGGGTAAGTCGCCAAAAGACCCCCGCGCCTATTGGCAGCTGAAGACCGGATGAGGCTACTTGCATCTACTTGAAATAAGACTTGAAACAAGCCTGGAAATCGATGCATGAGATTGATTTGAAGACGATCGTGGGGAGCGCCCTCGCGGAGGACATTGGCACGGGCGATGTCACGTCGCGGGCCACCGTGCCCGAGGGGGAGCGGGGCCGAGCGCGGATCGTGCAGAAGCAGCCCGGCGTCGCCTTCGGTCTCAGCGCCGTTGCCGAGACGATGCGCCAGTGCGGGGTCGAGGACGTCGACAATCTGGTCGTCGAGGGCCAGTGGCGCGAGGGTGTGCCGGCTGAGGTGGCGCTGGCGAGTGGGTCGGCGGCTGGACTGCTCGCGGCCGAGCGCACTGCGCTCAACTTCCTCGGCCACCTCTCCGGGATCGCCACGCTGACCGCGCGCTTTGTCGAGGCTGTCGCCGGCAGCGGCGCCCGCATCCTCGACACGCGCAAGACGACGCCGGGGCTGCGGGGGCTGGAGAAGGCGGCTGTTGCGGCGGGCGGTGGCAGCAACCATCGCATGGGCTTGTATGACGCGATCCTGATCAAGGAGAACCACATCGCCCTCGCTGGCGGTCTCGCCAAGGCGGTGCACTCCTGCCGTGCCACCCGCCCCGAGCTGCCGGTCGAGGTCGAGTGCCGCAATCTCGACGAGGTCGCTTACGCGCTCGGCACCGGGGCGGACCGGCTGCTGCTCGACAACATGGACCTCGAGGCCCTGCGCGGGGCTGTCGCCCTGCGCGACAGTGAAGCCGGCGGGGAGGAAGGGCCCAAGCTCGAGGCCTCGGGGGGCGTCGATTTGGAGACGGTGCGCGGAATCGCCGAGACGGGCGTCGACTTCATCTCGGTCGGGGCGCTGACGCACTCGGCGCCGACGCTCGACTTCAGCATGTTGATCGAGCCGGCCTGAGCCGGCTCAGCGCACGACCACCAGCTTCAGCTTCATTTCGGTCGGGTGGATAGTGCAGACGAAGCGGTAGGTGCCAGTCTTTCTCATCACCTTGGCTAGGTTGACGCCTCTGCTGCTCGTTTCCGGGGAGCGGATGTCGCCACCGGGCCCCTCCCTCTTGACGATGTGGTGCGTGATCCCGCCGACCCACTTGAAGCGCAGCTTGGTGCCGGCGGAGATCGTCTTGCTCGAAGGGGAGAGGAAGTTGTTGCCGACCGTGATCGTCGCCGCTGGCGCTGCCTGGGCGACGCCGAGGGCCACGACGATCGTCGCCAAGGCGAGGAGAATCGCTCGCTTGCCCATACCGCTTACTTAAGCAGACGCGAGAGGCGGCGGTCCTTCAGCACGCGGCCGCCGGTCTGCTCTTTTGGGCAGTAGTTGGTCTGGTGCTCGGCGAAGAAGACGGCCTCGATCGTCGTCCCGCAGCGCGGACAAGGCTCGCCCTCGCGCTTGTGGATCCGCAGCGGCATCGGCAGCTTGTCGGGCAGCTCCTCGCCGACCGTCTGCTCGTAGTGGTCGATCGCGTCGCCGAGCACGTGCAGCGCGGCGTGCAGGCGCTCCACCTCGTCGTCGCTCAGCTCCGCGCCCTGCTTGAAGGGAGAGAGCTGGGCCTCCCAGAGGATCTCGTCGACCCAGGAGCGGCCGATGCCGGCGATGTCGCCCTGATGCCGCAGCAGTGGATGGAGGTGGCGGGGCAGGTCGATTGCCGCGGAGAAGGCGTCGAGCGGAGGCGCCGGCCAGGCCTCCGGCCCCAGCCTCGCGATCGCCTCGTCTTCCTCCACGGCGTTCGTCGCCAGCAGCTTCGCCCAGGCGCGCTGCTTGGTGCCGAACTCGCGCAGGCGCAGCTCGCGGCCGTCCTCGAGCCGCACCAGCACCCGCGAAGCGCGGTCTTTGGGGGAGGCGCGCTTGTCGAAGATGCGCAGGCGGCCGGCGGACATCAGGTGGATCAGCAGGGCCAGGTCGCCAAACTCGACGATCGGCATCTTGCCCACTCGGCGGACCGCGGTGATCTCCCGCCCGGTCAGCTCCTCGAGCGGCGGCTCGAAGGTCTTCATCACGTTCATCCCGGGCGCCAGCGCCGATTCGACCTTGGCGCCGGCCAGGCTGGAATCCAGCCTGCGCGCCGTGATCTCGACCTCCGGAAGCTCGGGCATGAGGAGAGAGTAGACTTGCGCTTAGTTCATTCGACTGGACTCAGGCGAAGGCCATGCCAGCGAACATACGACCATCGAGGCCCCTTCTCGACGATATGGGGGCCTTTCGAGGCAACCGGAAATGAGAGAGCTGCCGACGATCAACGAGCCGGTCCCGATGCTCGACCTCACCCCGCAGGAGGTCGAGGAGATGGCGCGCGAGGTGCGTGAGCTGGCCCGCGAGCGCGACGCCGTCATCCTCGCCCACAACTACCAGGTGCCCGAGGTCCAGGACGTCGCCGACTACACCGGCGACTCGCTCGGGCTCTCGCGCAAGGCGGCCGAGTCCGGCGCCTCGACGATCGTCTTCTGCGGCGTCCACTTCATGGCCGAGACGGCCTCGATCCTCTCGCCGGAGAAGACCGTCCTGATCCCCGACCTCGAGGCCGGCTGCTCGCTGGCCGACTCGATCAGCGTCGGCGAGCTGCGCGACTGGAAGTCGCGCCACAGCCCCGACGCGGTCGTCGTCATGTACGTCAACACCTCGGCCGAGGTGAAGGCCGAGACCGACTACTGCTGCACCTCCTCGAACGCCGTCAAGGTCGTCGAGCACATCTGGGCCGAGCACGGCCCCGAGACCGAGATCCTGTTCGGCCCGGACATGTGGCTCGGCGCGTTCGTCGAACGCGAGACGGGCCTCAAGGAGGACCCCGAGCGGCGCGCCCGGTTCCACATCTGGGACGGCGAGTGCCACGTCCACGCCGGCATCCGGCCGGACGACATCAAGGCCACCCGCGAGGCGCATCCCAACGCGGAGTTCCTGATCCACCCGGAGTGCGGCTGCTCGACTCAGGCCATGGAGTACGTCGCCTCGGGG
>JBEVMR010000059.1:0-17745 GCA_040508545.1 Solirubrobacterales bacterium | reverse complement strand
CGCAGGGGGTCCGCGTCTCCCCCGAGAGCTCGATGGACCTCACCCGCAGGCTCTTCACGGTCGGCTTCGACGGCGTCGAGGTCCCGGCGGAGAACACCCTCCCGGCCGAGGCTGCTGACTACATTCCCGTCTTCCACCGGGGCTGCGTGGCGCTCGCCGCCGAGTCGACCGGGGTTGCCCAGCGCACGCTGGAGATGGCCGTCGCCTACGCCAAAGACCGCGAACAGTTCGGCCGCCCGATCGGCGCCTACCAGGCGGTCTCCCACCGCTGCGCCCAGATGCTGCTCGAGACCGAGAACTCGCGCTCTGCCGTCTACGGTGCCGCCTGGGCTGCCGACGCCGAGCCGGAGTCGCTGCCACTGGCCGCCTCGATGGCCAAGGCCTATGCCTCTGACGCCGGCTGGCGCGTTCCCGACGCTTCGATCCAGGTGCACGGCGGCATCGGCTTCACCTGGGAGCACGACCTCCACTTCTTCCTCAAGCGCGGCAAGGCGAACGCGGCCAGCTTCGGCGACGCCCGCTGGCACCGCGACCGCGTGGCTGACCTGGTCCTCGCCGAGGCGCCCGCTCCGGCCGCGGTGTGAGCGCGCTCGACCACATCTCGGTTGCCGCGATCGGCGTCACCGTCGCCGATCTCGAGGCCGAAGCGCAGCGGGCCGAAGCGGCCGGGGTCGAATGCGTTTGGGCGCCGGAGCTGTTCCGATCCTCGGTCACCCAGGCCGCCTACCTCGCGGGCCGCACCGAGAAGATCGGCGTCGCCACCGGGATCGCCTGGGCCTTCACCCGCAGCCCCTTCATCCTCGCCGTCTCGGCGCTCGACGTCGACGAGATGTCCGGCGGGCGCTTCCGCCTCGGCCTCGGCTCGGGCGTCAAGAGGCTCAACGAAACCTGGCACAACGCCGAGTACGGCAAGCCGGCGCCGCACCTGCGCGAGGCGATCGAGGCGACGCGGCTGATCATGCAGCAGGCGGGCAAGGGCGAGCCGATTCGCTACGAGGGCGACTATTACGACATCGACATCAAGGGCTGGATCCGGCCGCACCCGGCGCCGCGCGAGTCGGTGCCGATCTACACCGCCGGCGTTCAGGGCGGCATGTGCCGGATGGCGGGGGACGTCGCCGATGGCTTGATCGGCCACCCGATCCAGAGCCTGCGCTGGATCGACGAGGTCGTCGTCTCATCCTTCGAGGAGGGCCTGAAGCGCTCCGGTCGCGATCGCTCCACCTTCGACTACCTGCCGACCGTCTGCTGCGCGATCGACGACGACGAGGCGACTGCGATCGAGATGGCACGCCGCACGATCTCCTTCTACGCCACGGTCAAGACCTACATGCCACTTTGGGAGCTGCACGGCTTCGCCGACAACGCGGTCGCCGCGGGCGAGGCCTTCCGCCGTGGCGATCTCGCCGCCGTGCCCGCGGCGATCAGCGACGAGATGGTCGACACCTACTGCGCCGCCGGCCCGCTCGACAAGGTCCGCGCCCGGGTCGAGGCGACGGCCGAGCGCGCCGACGGCCTCTTCCTCACGCCGCCGACCTACTTCATCTCCCCCGAGGAGCTGAGCGAGTACCAGAACCGCCTGATCGACGCCTTCGGCCCGGGGGCGTAGCCCAGCGCTTCCAGTGCGCCTTTTGCTCATATGGGTGGAATAAACCGCACCGGAAGCCGGGCGGAGGAAGTCCTGGAGCTGGTGCGTGAGATCCCACCGGGCTTCGTGCGGACGTATGGCGACGTCTCGCCCGGGGCGCCGCGCTTCGCCGGCACGGTGCTGTTCGAGTGCGACGAGCCCGACCTGCCCTGGTGGCGGGTCGTCCGCGCCGACGGCTCGCTCGCCAAGGGCGCGCGCCAGAAACGACACCTGGTCGGCGAGGGCGTGCCCTTTCGCAGCGACCGCGTAGACATGTCGATCGCCCGCGTCGGTCCCTAGCTCTGGCGACTTTCTCGGCTATTTGACGGGTAAGTCGCCAGAAGGCGGGCCAGCGATACCGCGTTCGAGCGAAGCTCGCGTGCGACATCAATTCGACTGGAGGGCAGCCCGGCTCCTTTGCAGCCGGCTCTATGCGCTACTCGTCGCGCGGGGTGATGCGGAAGATCGAGACGACCTCGGCCTGGTGCGCCTCGGGGTGCGCTACGTAGGCGCTGGGGCCGCCGCCGAACCAGCCGGAGGCTTCGTTGTCGCCGACGAAGACACCGGGGTGGTGCTTGCCGTCGCCGTCCTCGACCCAGACCTTGTCGCCCTCTTTAAATCCCTGCGGCTGCTCGCTCATCGTCGCCAGCATAAAGGGGTTTGGCCGGCCTTGGAGTCAATCGCGGTAGGGGTGAAACGTCTTGTACTTTTTCGTCAGGGCCACCGGGCGTCAGCCCAACCACAAACCACCGAAAAAGTTAAGTGAAACCCCTACCGGGATTGACTCCTGTGCATCTGGATCGACCCTACGGGCAGATCACGACCAAGTGGAAGTCCGCATCATCCGGATCCCCTTTGGCGTCGCGGGTGCGGACTTCGATTGCGTTGGCGTTGGCCGCCGAGGTGTTCGTCTGCGCAGTTCCCGCTCCGGGCGGCGTGGTGCCGGCGTTGTTGCGGGAGGAGACGTTGGCGCAGCCGCTGATGTTGATCGGGAAGGTCACCGTGACGGCGCCGCCGCCCTCGCTTGCGGAGATCCCTTCGTCGCTGGCCCGCGCGAGCGCCGCGTTGCCAGGGCTCGACGGGTTGTTGACGACCGCCCAGTAGGTGTGCGAGGCGCGCCGCGCGCTGGGCACGGTGCCGAGCTTGTTGGTGTTGATCTGGAAGCCGGTAAGCGTCTTCTGCTTCAGCTTGCCGCCACCGATCGTCTGCTTCTCGATCGCGCCGCCGTTGATGTTCTGGGCGGCGATGGCGGTGCCCCCCAGTGCGACGATCAAGGCAATCACCGAGACCAACATCGCCGGTGACGGTCGTCTGCGCATCAGCCTCTTCATCTCTACCTCCTGTCGTGCCGCGTGTCTGCCCGATACCCGGGCGGGGAAACGAATAACTTCCGTCCACCCCGGTCGAGTACCTGAAATCAGGTAACACCTTGCGCTGACGATAGCTGCGGCCGGGGAGGTCCCCCCTCAGGCGGGCAGCCTCGCAACAAAGCGCTCAAAAGCAGCTATATCGGTTACCTCGCTGGGGCGTGACGACGCGGAAGCCCACCCCCGGCGCCAGCTGCTTCATCGGTGGCCGATGCCGGTGGTTCCGCGCGGATCGCCGCTGTGCTCGGCGAGGTCCTCCAGCTCGGCGATCTTGCGCTCGCCTTCGGCGCGCGCCGGATGGCCGGCCGGCAGGGGCTCGATCAGGCGGCGGATGCGATTGCGCACCTGCAGCGCGAAGTGGGGGGTGGAGGCGCCCGCCAGCGCGCGGACGTCCTCGGGGGTGACTTCGTGGCCGCCGCCGAGCAGCTCGGGGCTCTCCGCCTCGCTCATTCCCCGCCGCCGATCTTTGCCAGCTCGGCCAGCTCGTCGATCTCTGCCTGCTCGTTCACGCTGATCGCGTCCTGATCTCCAATTAGCCAGACGTGGTTGTAGAAGGCGCGCGTCGGGTCGGTCGTGTAGCCCGGCTTGACGTCCAACAGGTACCCGCGCAGCGTTGCCGGAAGCGTATCGGCGCTATCGGTGAGCAGCAGGGGCCCCCAGGTTCCCGAGGCCGACAACGGCGCCGCCGCGGCCGCGTCCAGGGGCTCGTCGGAGCTGGCGACGACGAAGCCGTGGCCCGGGTCGTTGACGTTCCAGCCGAAGTTGCCGTCGGCGTAGCGGGCGAGCGCGATCGCGTTGGCGATGGGATCCTCGCCGGAGACGCGGCGCACCCGGTTGGCGATCTTGCCGATCTCGCGGACCACGTCGGAGGAGATCGCCGAGGAGGGGCCGAGCACGTAGACGGGGACCTTGGGATGGCGTTTCAGCACCGCGGCGGTTTGGCCGGGAAGGTCGTTCTCGTCGGCGAAGAGGACCGGATCGCCCGAGCGGGCGGCCCAGGCCGCCGCCGGCATCGCGAAGGCGGACTGCGCTGCGGGCGCGATCACTATGTGCTCCGGCGGGCCCCCGAACAGCTCGTCGCGCAGGTTCGCGATAGCGGCCGCCGCGACCGTGCCGCCGCCGCTGCCGACACGCTTCGCGTCCAGCCCCGAGGGGACCGAGGCCGCGCCGACTGCGAATGCCTGCCTCCCTTTGCTGGCTTTGCCGCCCTGCGGGTCGAGCGAGTCGAGCGCCTGCTCGGTCGGCTCTGGAGCGCCGTCCGCCGCTGAGACGAGAACCGGCGCTCCAACCGGCGCCGCCATCAGGACCGACGCCGCGATCGCGCTGCGCCAGTCCTCGGCGTCGACCAGGGTCACTGCCTGCGGGCGCTGCGAGGGCTTGGTCGAGGGGAAGGTGGCGAGGGCGACGCCGGCGGCGGTCGAGGCCGGGTCGGCGCCGCCGACCCGCGTCGTGTTGGCGGTGGCGAAGGCCGGGTATCCCAGCTCGTCCGCCGCCTGGGTGGCGGGCTCCTCCGCGGTGGTGCTCGGCGCCTGGCCGATCGGCGCAGGGGTGCCGGGCCCTTCGCTCTCGCTGCTCCCGCTCCCGCCGAGGATCGCCGCGACGATGAAGACGACGGCGAGCACGAACAGCCCGGCGACGGCCTTCAGCGCCGCCGGGATCGGCTTGCGCCGGCGCTTGCGTGGCTTTGGAGCGGGGGGCTTCGCCGGCGGCGCCGATTTCGGCGCATCGGACGGCTTCGTCGGCACATCGGCGTTGATCGGCCGGGTCATCGAGGGCAACGCTAATGCTTGGCCCGCGCATCCAGGCTGGCTGGTCGGTCAGCTAAACTCGCTGGGCCGATTGACTGACCAGTCAATCAATGGAGAAAACGAGCAACTGCGCGTCGACGAGGGGGACGAATGGATTTCGCACTGAACGAGGAGCAGCAGGAGTTCAAAGACCGCGCCCGGGCCTTCGCCCGCGACGTGATCCGTCCCGCCGCGCGCAAGCACGACGAAGAGGAGAGCACTCCCTGGGAGGTCGTCAAGGAGGCCCGTAAGCAGGGCTTCGGCGGGCTCGAGGCGATCCAGCGCTCGGCCTCCGACTCCGAGGGGCAGATGCAGGTGATCTCGGCCGAAGAGTTCCACTGGGGCTGCGCCGGGATCGCCCTGGCGATCTCTGGCTCCGGCCTCGCCGCCGCCGGAATCGCCTCCTCCGGCACCCCCGAGCAGATCGCCCAGTGGGTCCCCGAGTGCTTCGGTGTCGGCGACGAGGTCAAGCTCGGCGCCTACGCCGTCACCGAGCCGCAGGCCGGCTCCGACGTCAAGAGCTTGAAGACGACCGCCAAGCGCGACGGCGACGAGTGGATCCTCAACGGCACCAAGGTCTTCATCACCAACGGCGGCATCGCCGACGTCCACGTCGTCGTCGCCACCGTCGACCCCAGCCTCGGCACGCGCGGCCAGGCCTCCTTCGTGATCGGCAAGGACACGCCTGGCCTCAGCCAGGGCAAGAAGGAGTCGAAGCTCGGCATCCGCGCTTCGCACACCGCCGAGATCATCCTCGAGGACTGCCGCATCCCGGCCGAGAACCTGCTCGGCGGCGAGGAGAAGCTCGAGAAGAAGCTGCAGCGGGGACGCGAAGGGAAGAAATCGCGCGGGGCCGATGCCCTCGCGACCTTCGAGATCACCCGGCCGCTGGTCGGCGCCTCGGCGCTCGGTATCGCTCAGGCCGCCTACGAGTTCACGCTCGAGTACCTCGACGGCCGCTCCGAAGGCGGGACGCCGTTGCTGCAGACGCAGCGGATCCAGCAGACGCTCGCCGACGTCGCGACGGAGATCGAAGCGGCGCGCCTGCTGGTCCAGCGAGCCGCATGGATGGGCCGCAACGGCATCCCGATGCGCGGCGGCCAGGGCTCGATGTCGAAGCTGAAGGCGGGCGACGTGACGATGTGGGCGACGACGACCCTCATGGACCTCGTCGGCCCGGACGCCTGGAGCCCCGACCTGCCGCTGGAGAAGTTCTTCCGCGACGCGAAGATCTACCAGCTGTTCGAGGGCACGGCCGAGATCCAGCGCATGGTCATCTCCCGCATGCAAGCGCGCGAATACGCGGAGCGGCTGGGATACGCGGCTGAAGTGGTTGCTGAGGCTGAGAAGGCTGCTGAGAAGGAGCCTGTGGCGGCGTAGGGACGGGGGTCCCCCTCCGCGAACCCGCATTGGGGTGGCCTTCAGGGTTCTTGCCGGGGAGGGCTCCCATGTTCCCGGAGGGAGACCCCCGTCCCTACGCAAGCCGGGTTGCAGCCTTCTCCTATCCCCGCTTGCAGGCAGGGCGGGCTCGCTAGCCTTTTCGCGATGCTGAAGACTCGCTGTGCCCCGGTGGCTCTGATCGCTGCCGTGGCGGCGCTCGTCGTGCTGGTTGTTCCCAGTGCGCTGGCGCAAGACATCTACGAGAAGCAGGAAGAGAAGGAAGCCAAGCTCTCTGAGGTTCGCGAGCGCAAGGGCGTCCTTACTACGACGATCTCGCGTTACCGGGATCGGATCGAACGGCTGACCGACGAGGTGGCGGCGCTGCGCGCGCAGGAGGCCGGCGTTCGCGCCAGGCTGGTCAGCAAGGAAGCCGAATTCGACCAGGCCGTGGCCGAGCTCGAGGTTGGGAAGAAGCACCTCGCCGTGGTCAAAGCGCGCCTCGAGCGGGCGCTGGTGGCGCTGCGCGAGCGGCTAGTGGCGATCTACGAGAGCGGCACGCCGGACCTGCTCAGCGTGCTGGTCGAGGCGGGCGGCTACGACGAGCTGGTCAACCGCACCGAGTACCTGAACCGCATCAACGGGCTCGACGAAGCGGTTGTAACCCGGGTCCGCGACCTGCGCGATCAGATCAAGCGCACGGTCGCCCGCCTGCGCTCGGCGAAGAACCGGATCGAAGCGGCCCGCGACGCGATCGCCGCCGAAGAGCAGGCCTTGGCGAGCGCCCGCTCCGCTGTCCAGAGCCGCCAGGCCGATCTGGTCGCCGTGCGGCGCGAACGCGAGGCGGCGCTGGCGACGATCAGCGACCACGAGCACGAGATCGAGGGCAACCTGGCCGAGATCCAGGCGGAAATCGCCTCAACGCTGAGCGAAAGCGCTTCGGCGCCGCTGCCCGCGGGACCGGTTCGCTACGGCTCGGGGTCGATGATCTGGCCGGTCGACGGCCCCGTCGTCTCCGGCTTTGGCTACCGCTGGGGGCGCATGCACGAGGGGATCGACATCGCTGCGCCGGCGGGAACGCCGATCCGCGCCGCCGACGCGGGCACCGTCGTCCTCGTCCAGTCTGAAGCCGAAAGCGGTGGCTACGGCAACTTCACCTGCCTCGACCACGGCGGTGGGCTGCAGACGTGCTACGCCCACCAGTCCTCCTTCGTGGTGACCTCTGGCAGCGTCTCCCAGGGCGACGTCATCGGCTACGTCGGCTGCACCGGCCATTGCTACGGCGATCACCTCCACTTCGAGGTGCGGATCAGCGGCGCGCCGACCGATCCGCTCGGTTACCTCTAGCCCCTCGCCGGCCCCCGGCCCAGGCGCGGGCTCTACCCAAAATCGCTCAAAAATCCAATTAGTTGGTATGGATCAGGGCTTTGCGCCTGCGAACCTGGGTAGCAAGCGAACGGAGGCGAGATGGCCCGTCAAGCGCGCAACTACCTTGCAGGAGCGGTATCCGGCACGGCCCTGATCGGCCTGGCTGTCGTCGCCTTCGTGATGCTCGTCTCGCTGCAAACCCTGCGTGACTGGCCGCTGGCGGGGATTACCGGCGGCGACGACTCGAGCGACAGCGGCGCCGTTGCCCCAGCACAGCCGGCTGCTGGCGGCGGTGGTGCCGATGGTGCCTCAGCGGCGTCGGCCGACGCCGCTGGAAGGGCTGCTGCGGCTGGTGGCAAAGCGGGGGAGGCGCAAGGCAACGGCGGGGTTGGCGCGGGCAGCGGCGCCTCGACGCCGGTGTCCGGATCGCCGCTTGCGGGCAACCCGAAATCCACTGCACCCGGATCGACGCCGAATTCCCCCACCGCTGGCGGCGGCTCTTCGCCCGCGGCCTCGCCGGGCAACGCGGACGCGAGCGGCGGCTCGGGCGGCGGCGGTGGCGGTGGCTTGACGAATCCACTGAACCCCGGTGGCGGCTCGGGCGGCGCTGGCGGTAGTAGCGGCCAGTCGGTCTCGGGCACCGTCACCAACACGGTCAACGACACCGTCTCCGGCGTCGACGGTGTCACCGGCGGGGCGCTCAGCGGCAGCGGCGTCACCAAAGTCACCGAAAGCGTCGTCGAAGGTGTCGCGGGGCCCGAATCGACGGTCGGGCAGACGGTCGACAAAACCGTCGAAAAAGTCCAGGAAACGGTCGGAGGCTTGCTCGGAGGCAACCGCTAGTCCCTCCTGGGCCGGACCCGAGCGCTGGACGCGCTCCTAACCGTCACAATGCCGTCCCATGCCCGAGCGCGGACAGGCAGGTGCGGTCGTCGACCCGATCGCGGGGTCGCCGGTCTACCCGGCCGGCAGCCGCGTGAACGAGCGCGGCCACCTCGAGATCGCCGGCTGTGACGTAGTCGAGCTCGCCGCCGAGTTCGGCACCCCCGCCTACATTTACGCGGAGGAGGAGATGCGCTCGCGGGCCCGCGCCTACCGCGAGGCGTTCGAGAGCCGCAGCCAGGACTTCGAGGTTCTCTTCGCCAGCAAGGCATTCCCCTGCTCCGCCGCCTACCGGCTCTTCGCCGAGGAGGGGCTCTCCGTGGACGTCGCCTCTGGCGGCGAGCTGCACATCGCGCTGCACGCCGGTTTCGACCCGGCCCGCATTCACATGCACGGCAACAACAAGAGCGACGAGGAGATCCTCTTCGCCGCCCGCTCCGGCGTCGGCCACCTGATCCTCGACTCCTTCGACGAGATCGAGCGCTGCGAGCGCCTGCTCGAGGAACCCCAGGACGTGCTGATTCGGGTGACGCCGGGGATCAAGCCCTCGACCCACGACTACATCACCACCGGGCAGCTCGACTCGAAGTTCGGTTTCGGCCTCGAGGACGGGCTGGCGGCGCGCGCGATCGAGCGGGTGCTCGCCTCCGACGTGCTCGAGCTAGTCGGGCTGCACGCCCACATCGGCTCGCAGATCTTCGAGCTGGAGCCATACAGGCTGGCGATCCGCGCGCTCGGCGAGCTGGCTGGCGATTGGTGCCGTCTGGTCAACGTCGGCGGCGGCCTCGGCATCGCCTACACCGCCGAGGACGAGCCGCCCTCGATCGACTCATACGTCGACGTCAAGGTCCGCGGCGTCGCCGAGGTCTTCGGCGAGGGTGTGCGGATCCTGATCGAGCCGGGGCGCTCGCTGGTCGGCAACGCCGGCGTCACCGCCTACCGGGTCGGCACCGTCAAGGAGATTCCCGGCGTTCGCACCTACGTCGCGGTCGACGGCGGCATGTCGGACAACATGCGGCCGATGCTCTATGGCTCGCGCTACGAGGCGCTGATCGCCGATCGTGCCGGCACTGTCCCCGACGGTGCGGCGACGATCGCCGGCATGCACTGCGAGTCGGGCGACGTGATCGTGCGCGACGCGATGCTCGCCGCTCCGTCTGTCGGCGACGTCCTGGTCACCCCGGCGACTGGCGCCTACGGTCACGCGATGGCGAGTAACTACAACGGCGTCACCCGGCCGCCGGTGGTCTTCTGCCGCGACGGCGAGGCAAGGGTCGTCGTCCGCCGCGAGACCTACGAGGACTTGACCTCGCGCGATGTCTGAGCCTGTTCGCATCGGGCTGCTCGGGCGCGGTACGGTCGGCGGCGCTTTCGCCGGCCTGCTCGAGAAACGTGCCGACGCGGTCGAGGCGGCGACCGGGCGGCGGCCGGAGCTGGCGGGAACCCTGACCCGCGGTGAGGGCGAGTTCGGCGAGATCCTCGAGCGCTCCGACGTGGTCGTCGAGCTGATCGGCGGCACCGAGCCAGCGCGCACCTACGTGCTCGACGCGCTGCAGGCCGGCAAGCCGGTGGTCACCGCCAACAAGCAGCTCCTGGCGCAGCACGGCGAGGAGCTCTTCGAGGCCGCTCGCGAGGCTGGCGTCCAGCTCCGTTTCGAGGCCGCGGTCGCCGGGGTGATCCCGATCGTGCGCACGATCCAGGAGAGCTTCGGCGTCACCGAGATCGACAAGGTCTTCGGCATCGTCAACGGCACCACCAACTTCATCCTCAGCGAGATGGCAGCGAGTGGCGCCGCTTACGAGCAGGTGCTGGCGCGGGCCCAGGAGCTGGGCTACGCCGAGGCCGACCCGAGCGACGACGTCAACGGCGCCGACGCGGCGGCGAAGATGGCGATCCTCGCCCGCCTCGCCTTCCACACGGCGGTCACCCTCGACCAGGTCGCATACGAGGGGATCGAGCAGATCGCGCCCGACGACCTCGCCTACGCCAAGGAGCTCGACCTCTCGCTGAAGCTGCTCGGCGTCGCCGAGCGCCGCGACGGCGGGATCAGCGTCCGCGTCTTTCCCTGCTTCCTCTACAGCGGCCACCCCCTGGCCCCGGTCAGCGGCCCCTTCAACGCGGTGATGGTCGAGGCGCCGGCGATCACCGAGGTGACGATGTCGGGGCCAGGCGCCGGCGGCGTCGAGACCGCCTCGGCCGTGCTCGGCGACGTCGTCTCGATCCTCTCCGGCGACGCCCCCGTGCACGGGGCGCGTGAGCAGCTCCCGCTGGTCGCCGACGTCACCTCCTCCTTCTACCTGCACCTCGAGGTTGCCGACGAGCCCGGAGTGCTCGCCCGCATCGCCCAGGTCCTGGGTGAGAACGAGATCTCGGTGAAGAGTGTCGTCCAGCGCGGGATCGGCGACGATGCGCGCCTGGTGATGGTCGTCCACGAGTGCCTGGAGTCGCGCTTCGCGGCGGCGGTCGAGGAGATCGGCGGGCTCGACGACATTCGCTCGCAACCGCGCTTCATCCGGGTGATCGAGGAGGAGTTCGTTTGAGCCCGGTCCCCCTGATCGAGCGATACAGGGACCGGTTGCCGCTGGAGGAGGGGGATCCAGTCGTCTCCCTCAACGAGGGGTCGACGCCGCTGATCGAAGCGGAGCGCCTCTCAGAGCGCTTGGGGGTCCGCACGTATCTGAAGTTCGAGGGCGCCAACCCGACCGGGTCCTTCAAGGACCGGGGGATGACCGTTGCCGTCTCACGGGCGAAGGGGCGGGGGGCGGAGGCGGTGATCTGCGCCTCGACCGGCAACACCGCGGCCAGCGCCGCCGCCTACGCGGCGAGGGCTGGGATGCGCGGGGCGGTGATCGTGCCCGAGGGCAAGATCGCGATCGGCAAGCTGGCGCAGGCGCTGATGCACGGCGCCCGCGTGGTCGCCCTGCAGGGCAACTTCGACGAGGCGCTGCAGATCGTCCGCGCGCTGGCCGACAAGCACCCGATCGAGCTGGTCAACTCGGTCAACCCGTACCGGATAGAGGGGCAGAAGACGGCGGCGTTCGAGGTGATCGAGGAGCTTGGCGAAGCGCCGGGGGCGCTGTCGATCCCGGTCGGCAACGCGGGCAACGTGACCGCGTACTGGCGCGGCTTCGAAGAGGCGGGCGTGGCTCCCGTCGTCTACGGCTTCCAGGCCGAGGGGGCGGCGCCACTGGTCGGCGGCGCCCCGGTGGCCGACCCCGAGACGGTCGCCTCGGCGATCCGGATCGGCAACCCGGCCCGCTGGGAGGAGGCGATGGCCGCCTTCACCGCTTCGCGCGGTCGCGTCGCGGCGGTCTCCGACGAGCAGATCCTCGACGCGTACCGCTGGCTGGCCGCCAGCGAGGGGGTCTTCTGCGAGCCGGCCTCGGC
Source organism: Solirubrobacterales bacterium (assembly GCA_040508545.1). GTDB lineage: Bacteria > Actinomycetota > Thermoleophilia > Solirubrobacterales > 70-9 > VRUE01. The sequence continues at coordinate 5,950 of JBEVMR010000059.1, read as the reverse complement.
GGCCTCGGTCGCCGGCCTGCTCGCCCACGGCCTGCCGGTCGTCGAGGAGGGCGCCGCGCCGCCCGAGTCGGTCGTCTGCGTGCTCACCGGCCACGGTCTCAAGGACCCCGACACGGCGCTCTCCAAAGCACCGGCCGTGATCAACTGCGAGAACGACCTCAGCGCGGTCGAGCGCGCGGTGTTCGATTGACCGCGCGGCGCCGTCTCGTCCGTGTTCCCGCCTCCTCGGCCAACCTCGGGCCGGGCTACGACGTGATGGCGGCAGCGCTCGACCTTTACCTGGAGCTGGAGGTGGAAGAGTCGGCCGAGTACTCGTTCGACCCGGCCGGGCTCGACGTGCCGACCGGCCGCGAGAACCTGATCGTGCGGGCCTTCGAGACCCTGCACTCCGCCGACGGGATCGCCTTCCGGCTGAAGGAGACGATCCCCCTCGGGCGCGGCCTCGGCTCCAGCGCGGCGGCGATCGTCGCCGGGATCGTGGCTGCTGATCATCTCTACGAGCTGGCGCTCTCCCAGGAGGAGATGCTGGCGCGGGCGACCGAGCTCGAGGGGCACCCGGACAACGTCGCGGCGGCGATCTTCGGTGGCTTCGTCATCTGCGACCCGATCCCCGAGGGGGGTACACCCGACTGCTCGCGCTTCCCGCCGCCCGACGGCCTCGAGGGGATCCTTGTCGTCCCCAACCGCGAGGAGGTTCCGACCGAGCAGGCGCGTGAGGCGATCCCGGGCGAGATCCCGCTCGGCGACGCGCTCGGCAACATCTTCTCCGCCGCCCGGCTGACGCTCGGCCTCTACCGCGGCGACCTCGGCTTGATCGCCGCCAGCCTCAAGGACAACATCCACCAGGGGCGCCGCCGCGACCTCTATCCGCGCTCGATGAAGCTGGTCGAGGACGCGACCGAGATCGGCGCCCTGGGGGCGACGATCTCCGGCGCCGGCCCGACCGTGCTCGTCTGGACCACCTGGCAGGAGGCCGGCAAGGTCCACGAGGAGCTGCAGAGCCGCTGCGGGGAGTGGGCCGAAGTCCGCCGCATCCCCTTCAGCAACCAGGGCGCCGACGTCCCCGAGCTCTGAGCTGGCGGGCGGCCGGGCCCGCCATTAACATCGCGGTGTGCCGGTCCGGAGCAGATGGGTCCTCGCCTTGGTCTTGCTGGTCGTGCTCACGGCCTTCCCGGCGACGGCTCACTCGACGCTCGTCTTCTCCCGCAACCCGCTGAACCCCAGCGTCTTCGCGGCGGCGGACGACGGCTCCGGCGCACGGAAGCTGGCGCCTGGCTCCAACCCGCGGGTCGCGCCGAACGGCGCGATCGTCGCCTTCCTCCACCAGGGCAAGGGCCGCTCCTCTCAGCCCGAACTGATGCTGGGCCCGGCGGACGGCAGCGCTCCGGTCAGCAGGCTGGCGACCGGCTGGCGTGAAACCTCCACCTTCGAGTGGTCGCCCGACTCGTCCTCGATCGCGGCCGTGCTCGGCCCCGAGCTCGGGCCCAAGCGCCTGGTCCTGATCGACGTGGTCACCGGCGCCCAGCAGACGATCGCGCGCGGCTTCTTCTCCGGGGTCAGTTTCGCGCCGGAAGGAGGGCAGCTGGTGTACGGCAGGGCGGCGAGCGAAAGCTTCCCGCCGCGCAGCGACCTGTACCGGCTTGACCTGCTTCCAGCCGGCGCGACCAGCGTCGCTGCCGCGGAGCCACGCCGGGTGACCAGCGACCACCGCTCGCTAGATCCGCTCTGGGGGCCCAACGACAAGATCGTCTTCGTCAAGCAGCTCGGCGCCAAGCAGCGCCGTTACGGCCCTAAGAACGAGCTCTACCTGATGAACCCCGCCGGCAAGCAGGTGCGGCGGCTGACCCACACGAAGGTCGGGCCGCTGCTGCTGGGGCTCTCTCCGACGGATTGGTCGTCGAACGGGAAACGCCTGCTCGCCCAGTTCGGCGGCCAGGACACCAGCTATGCGGTCACCGTCAACCCCCAGACCGGCGCCCAGCGCCCCCTGATCGAAGCGACCGAGCAGGGCTTCGCCGGTGCTGCGCTCTCTGCTGACGGCAAGCTCGTCCTCGGTGCCACCGGCGGCTTCGAACCGGGGCCGGGCCACGACGTCGCGACCGTCCCCTACGGCGGTGGCAAGCCGAAGGTGCTCGCCAAGAACGCCTTCGAACCCGACTGGAGTCGCTGAGGGGAGTCGACGATGGCCGCCAACTACTCGATCAAGCACCGTGAGGAGTTCGAGTCGATGGAGGGCTCGGGGGAGTGCACCTGGCGGCTTGCCCGCAAGGCGTTGGGAACGGCGGCCTTCGGCTTCAACCTGGTCGAGATCGGGCCGGGCGGGCAGATGCCCGAGCACGACGAGTCGGGCAGCGGCCAGGTCGAGCTCTACATAGTGCTCGAGGGCGAGGCCGTGATGCGGCTCGACGGCGAGGACCACCCGGCACCGGCCGGAACCTTCGCCTCGATCGAGCCGCCTGCCAGCCGCACGATCCTCAACCGCTCCGACGCGCCGGTCACCGCCCTGTTGATCGGCGTCGACCCGAGCGGCGGCTACGAGCCGATGAGCTGGGGCTAGGCGGAACCGCCTCCCGTCCCTATAATCCGGCAACCTGTCAACCCGTCGCGCGCCCGCTCGGAGAAGGCGCGGAAACCGGGAGGTCGAGATGTCCCATACCCAGTCCCGTGAGCTTCACGGCGAGGACGGCCCCGTCCGCTACTCGCCAGAGCGTGCCTATCGGCCGCTTGTCTCTCCCCCCAGCGTCGAGGACAAGGACGCCTGCGCGATCTACGCCTCCGTCCGCAAGGACGCGACGCCGAGCCACGAACCGGTCGAGCGCGCGATCCCGGCGCTGCAGAAGATGCTCCACCGCGCCGGCAACGTCGACGGCGAGGGAGACGGCTGTGGCCTCCTGGTCGACATCCCGCGCAAGATCTGGGCCGAGGAGGTCCGCTCCGGTGGGCACGATCCCTCGCTGACCCTCGACGACGCCTTTGCCGTCGCCCACGTCTTCGTCGACCGCTCGCAGGACCTCGAGCGCATCCAGCACGACGCTCGCGAGCTGCTCGGCCGCGGTGGCTTCCGCATCCTCGCCGAGCGCATCGGCGTCGTCGACTCGCCCGCGCTCGGCCCGACCGCGCGCGAGGAGGAGCCTCACTTCTGGCAGCTCTGCGGCCTCGTCGCCGACGCCTCGCGCCGCGACCGCGTCCTCTTCGACCTCTTGATCGAGCTGGAGACCGAGCTCGGCGTCCACGTCCCGTCGCTCTCGGCGACGACCTGCGTCTACAAGGTGATGGGGGCGCCGAACATCCTCGGCAAGTACTACCCCGACCTGCGCGACGAGCGCTTCGAGACGATCGGCTGCTTCGGCCACAACCGCTACTCGACCAACACCTGGCCCTCGTTCAAGCGGGTGCAGCCTTTCTCCGTCCTCGGCCACAACGGCGAGATCAACACGGTCGAACAGCTGCGCCAGGAGGCGCGCATGCTCGGCGTGCCGATCCAGCCCGGCTCCTCGGATTCCCAGGACCTCAACCGGACGATCGACACGCTGATCAGCCGCGACGAGCTCAGCCTCGCCGAGGCGATGGAGATGGTCGTGCCGCCGATCGTCAACGAGATTCGCGGCCTGCCCGAGGACCTGCACCGCTTCTACATGTACATGCGCCAGGCGATGGGCCCGTTCGCCCAGGGGCCGGTGGCGCTGATCGCTCGCCACAGCGACGAGTGCGTCTTCTCCGCCGACGCGCTCGGCCTGCGTCCGCTCTGGCAGGTCGAGACCGGCAATGACTTCGTCTTCAGCTCCGAGCCGGGCGTCGTCGCGGTGAGCGAGATGGTCTCCGAGCCGAAGCCACTCGCCCCCGGGGAGAAGGCTCTGGTCACGATCGACCGCGACCGCAAGCGCTCGACCCTCCACGCGCACGACGAGATGCTGCGCATCGTCCGCGACCGCTGGCTCGCCCGCAACGGCGCCGAGGAGGCCGCTCCCTACGATCGCGCCCTGGTCACCGGCGGTCCGCTCGAGGGCACCGACGTCCCCGGCTACTCAGACGCCGGCCCCGAAGAGCCGGTCAAGGTCGCCGACCGCATCCTCGCCGGCTTCGGCTGGCAGCGCGACGACGTCAAACTGGTCCAGCAGATGGCCTCCAACGGCGCCGAGCCGGTCGGCTCGCTCGGCTACGACGGCCCGCTGGCGGCGCTCTCGCCGGAGCGCCAGAATCTGGCCGACTACTTCAAGGAGACGGTCGCCGTGGTCACCAACCCGGCGATCGACCGCGAGCGCGAGATGGAGCACTTCTCGACCCGCTCGATCTTCGGCCGTCGTCCCTCGATCAACGCCGCCGGCGAGGACACCGGCACGGTCGAGACCTCCTTCCCGGTGATCCTCGGCGGCCACCACGGGATGGCGCCGCTCTCCGACAAGACCTACCGCAAGATCGCCCGCGAGCACCAGACTTACCTGCTCGAGGACCTCTGGGAGCAGTTCCGCGGCCGTGCGGCAGCGGTCGACATCTCGCTCTTGGAGTCGGAGACCACGAAGGGCGCGATCGAGCGGATCAAGCAGGAGTCGGTGAAGAAGGTGCGCGACGGCGCTGAGCTGCTGGTGCTGACCGATCGCACCGTCTACGACGCCGAGCGCCGCTACCTCGACCCGCACCTGGCCACCTCGGCGGTCGACCAGGCGCTGAAGCAGTTCCGGGTCGAGCCGGGCGAGGAGAACCTGCGCCGCCGCTGCGGCCTGGTCCTGCGCTCGGCCTCGGTTCGCAACGTCCACGACGTGATGCTCGCCCTCGGTCTCGGCGCCAACGGCGTCTGCCCGTACACGATGGTCGAGGTGATCTGCGTCGAGGACTACGAGACCGACATCGGCAACCTCTGCGCGGCGCTTGCCAAGGGGATCGAGAAAGTGATCTCGACGATCGGCATCCACGAGGTGCGCGGCTACGCCCGCCAGTTCTCCTCTATCGGCGTCAAGCCGGAGCTGGCCGAGATCTTCCAGACCGAGGCCTTCGCCGCCAGCGACACGGGCGGAATCGGCTTTGCCGGTCTCGACGAGAGCACCAACGAGCGGGCGCGGATCCTCGGCGGCGACGAGGACGCCAAACCGGCCAAGACCTTCCGCTTCTACCCCAAGGTCTACAAGGCGGCGATCGCGACCGCCAACGGCTCCGGCTCCTACGCCGAATATTCCGAGAAGGTGCGCGACCTCGAGGCGCAGAGCCCGATCTCGATGCGCCACATCATGGGCCTCAAGGGCGATAGGGAGCCCCTTCCCGACGCGTCGGTGGTCGACGCCGGGATCGGCCACCACGACTACCCCGTGGTGATCTCCTCGATGAGCTTCGGCTCGCAGTCCGAGCCCGCCTTCCGCGCCTACGCCGAGGCGGCGAAGGCGATCAACATCCTCTGCGTCAATGGCGAGGGCGGCGAGATCCGCGACATGTACGGCCACTACCGCAAGTGGCGCGGCCAGCAGGTCGCCTCGGGCCGCTTCGGCGTCTCGGCGGAGATGCTCAACTCCTCCTATCTCGCCGAGATCAAGATCGGCCAGGGCGCCAAGCCCGGCGAGGGCGGCCACCTGCCCGGCAAGAAGGTCTCCGAGAAGGTCGCCGCCGCCCGTAACGCGGCGCCCGGCACCGACCTGATCTCGCCCTCGAACAACCACGACCTCTACTCGATCGAGGACCTGGCCGAGCTGATCGACGAGCTGAAGACGGTCAACCCCGACGTGCGCGTCTCGGTCAAGGTGCCGGTGGTGCCGAACATCGGCACGATCGGCCTCGGCATCGCCAAGGCCGGCGCCGACATCATCACCCTCTCGGGCTTCGAGGGCGGCACCGGCGCCGCGCGCCAGCACGCGCTGCGCCACGTCGGCTTGCCCTCCGACGTCGGCACCCGCGCCGTGCACCGGGCCTTGATGGAGGCCGGGCTGCGCAACCGGGTCGAGATCTGGGCCGACGGCGGCTACCG
>JBEVMR010000108.1:0-8953 GCA_040508545.1 Solirubrobacterales bacterium | reverse complement strand
CGCCCTCGGCCTTCAGCGATTCCATCAAGCTGTCTGCGGCTCTCATCGAACCCTCGATGCTACCAGCGGCAAGCGCTCGCCCGAGCCCGGGTTCGTGCCCGGGCTAAGCCTGGCCGGCCGGGCTGACGGCGGGGTTCCAGCGGGTCCTGGGATCGATCGAGGACTCGATCGCGTTGCCCTTGAAGCGCTCGATCGTGTGGATCATCGACTCGACCAGCTCCTCGCCGAGCAGGCTGGGCTCGAGCCCGAGGTCGAGGAGCTTGGTGTGGATCGCGTTGTAGTAGTGCTCTTCCTTCTCGACCCGCGGGTTGTCGCAGTGCTGGATCTCGACCGAGTAGCCGAGGTGCTCGCCGGCCCCCTTGACCAGCTCCGCCAGCTCCAGCACCGAGAACTGCTCGGTGAACTGGTTGAAGACGCGGAACTCGCCGGCCGCGGCGGGATTGGTCGCCGCCAGCTCGACGCAGTTGAGCGTGTCGCGGATGTTGAGGAAGCCCCTGGTCTGACCGCCACTGCCGTAGACCGTCAGCGGGTGACCGATCACGGCCTGCAGGCAGAAGCGGTTGAGCACCGTGCCGAATACCTCGTCGTAGTCGAAGCGCGTGATCAAGCGCTCGTCACCAGCCGTCTCCTCGGTCTCGATCCCGTAGACGACGCCCTGGTTCAGATCGGTCGCGCGCAGGCCCCAGGTGCGGCAGGCGAAGTGGATGTTGGTCGAGTCGTGGACCTTCGAGCAGTGGTAGAGCGAGGCCGGCAGCTTGGGGTAGGGAAGCGTGTCCTTGCGACCCTTGTGCTCGATCTCGATGTAGCCCTCCTCGATATCGATGTTGGGCTGGCCGTACTCCCCCATCGTGCCGAGCTTCACCAGGTGGCACTCAGGAACGTGGTCGCGAATCGCGAAGAGCAGGTTGAGGTTGCCGATCACGTTGCCGTACTGGGTCTCGACCGCCTGCTCGCGGGAGGCCATCGAGTAAGGCGCCGACGCCTGCTGCCCGTAGTGGACGACGACCTCGGGCCGCGTCTCGGCGACGACACCGTCGAGGAACTCGCCGTCCTCGACCGACCCGACGAAGCTCTGGATCTCGTTGCCGCTCACCTCCCGCCAGGCGGAGATGCGCTCGTCGAGCGGGCGGATCGGGGTCAGCGAGTCGCTGCCCACACCGTCCACCCAGCGACGGCGGACGAAGTTGTCGACGACCGCGACCTCGTGTCCGCGGGCCGAGAATCGCAACGCGGTTGGCCAGCCGAGGTAGCCGTCGCCCCCAAGGATTAGGACGCGCATAGGTCGCGGCAGAGTAGCTGACAGAGGCGACATAGCATCCGGCGGGATGAGCGGACTGGCGGCGCGGAACGGAGGGACGGCGGGCCTGGTCGCGCTGGTCGCGATCCTGCTGTTGGGCGTGGCGCTGCGCGGCGCCGAGGCCTGGGACGGCCGGGCGCCCGTCTACGACGCACAGGGCTACGCCAAGATCGCCGCCAACCTGGAGCGCGGCGAGGGGTTCACCCTCGGCCCCAGCGCAACTCAGCCGGCAAGTAACTACTCGCCGGGCGTGCCGCTGCTTGCGGGTGGTCTCTATTCCCTAACCGGCGGCGTCCACGAACGCACGGCGAGGCTCCTACTGGCCCTGCTCGGCTCGCTGTCGGTGCTGTCCGCCTACTTGATCGGGCGACGCCTCAGCGGACCACTCGCAGGCATGATCGGCGCCGCTGCCGTCGCGGTCTACCCAGCTCTACTCGAGTACCAGGGAATGTTGATGTCGGAGCCGCTCGCGGCAGCGCTCCTGTCGGGGGCCGTGCTCGCGATCCTCTGGGCCGCAGATGCGCGCCGCCTGCGGGCCAGATGGCTGATTCCCGGCCTGCTGCTCGGAGCGCTCGTCCTGACCCGCCCGGAGTACCTGGCCATCTCGCTACTGATCGCCGTCGTGGTGTTCGCACGCGAGGGACGGGATGGATGGCGCGTGTGTCTGCCCCAAGCCTTGATCGTGCTCCTCGGGCTGATGATCGTCGTCTTCCCTTGGGCGGTGCGCAATGCGATCGTGCTCGATCGGTTCGTGCCGGTATCGACGGGGGGCGGGCAGGTTCTCTTTGCCGGCTCCTACATGCCCTCCGGAGGCGATCCCGAACGGGTTGGCGAGGAGGTGCTCGCGCGCCATCCCGGCCTGCGGCGCCAGCTACCGGCTGATGCTCGGCTGGAGCAGATCCTGGCTGCGCTGGCTGAGCAGCGCCATCCCGAGATGGAAACCGATGCCGCGCTTGCGCGGATGGGTCGCGAACGGCTCTGGGACGACGTCTCCGAGCAGCCGTTCCAGTACGCGGGCTTCGTCGCGGCGAAGGTTGGCCGGATCTGGTCGCACGGTCCGCGCGACGTCATGCGGGAGCCGGCCTGGCAGGCACTGCACTGGGCGCTCTTCGCTTTTGGGCTGCTTGGCCTCGGCCTACTCGCCATACGGCGCCGCTGGGAGGCCCTCCTGCTTGGCGTCGTGCTGCTCTCGGTTACGGCGACCGGCGCCCTGCTCGTCGCCTCACCCCGCCGGGTGCTGGTGACGATCCCGCTGGTCGCCGCCCTCGCCGGAACCGGCATCGCTTGGGCGGCGACCAGACTGCGGGGGCGGACTCAGGCTTTGTAGGTGACCTGGAAGGTGAGCTTGATGAAGGTCGCGGTGTCGGCGCCGCGGAAGGTGCAGATGTAGCTGACCTTGTCCGGGTTGGCGTAGCTGACCGACGGGCGGCAGTAGAAGCTGCGGACCGGCCGTGGCTCCTCGACACCCAGTTCAGTCGCCCGCTTCATCACTTTCGTCGCCCAGCTGCAGGTCGCGAAGCGCGCCTGGACGGGATCGACGTTGCTCGAGGTCAGCTTGCCGCTGACCGAGCCGCCGACGACCTGCGGGGACGCGGTCGTGCAGGTCTGGGCCGGGCTGTTGGCGGCCTGATGGTCGTGGCCCTCGTGGGCAAAAGCGACGGGGACGAGCGTGAGCGCCGCGACAAGCAGGGCGCAGAACGCGATCAATGGAGAACGGTGCATTTTTGGAGCTGCTCCTTCCGGGGTTTGCTTGGCTGGCCCACGGTCTTCGACGCCCCAGCCCAACGCCCTTGCGCTGGATAGCCTGAGCCACCTTGACCGCGATCGGCAACTGGATCCGGACGCTGCCCGATCGCCACGGGAGGACGACGCTGATCCTGCTGGCGGCGATCCTCGTCCTTGGCTTCGGCCTGCGCGCCTACCGGGTGGTAGAGCCGCTGCAGACCCCTGGCGACGACGCCCGCGCCTACTTCGCGCTTTCCAAGGCCCTCTACGAGGAAGGCAGCTACGGCGGGCCTGAATTCGACGATGCCAGCGACTGGTCGCCCGGAGCGCCGCTGCTCTACGCGGCGACCTTCTACGCGACCGGCGGCGCCCGCGAAGGCACGGCGCGGATCGTCGAGCTGCTGCTCGGCTTGGCGGCGATCGTCGTCGCCTACCTGTTGGGTAGGCGGATCAACTGCCGCCCAGCGGGGCTGATCGCCGCTCTCGGCGTCGCCGTCTATCCCCCCTTCATCCACTCCACCGGGGCGCTCTTCAGCGAGCCGCCGGCGATCTTCACCCTGCCCGCGGCGGTCCTGGCCTTTCTCTGGGCGGCGGACCAAGCGCGCCTGCGAGCCTGGCTCTTGCCGGGGTTCCTCTTTGGCTTGACGGCTTTGATCCGGCCCGACTACCTGCCGGTCGGCGTCGCCTTCGCGGTCTTGGCCGCCATCCGAGTCGGCCGCCAGCGGGGCTGGCAGCTGGGCCTGGCCGGGGCTGGCCTGCTCACCGCGGCATTGCTGCTGCCGATCGTGCCCTGGACGATCCACAACCAGATCACCCTCGACCGCACCGTGCCAATCTCGACCGGCGGCGGCAAGGCGCTCTACGTCGGCACCTTCCTGCCGGCCGACGGCGAGTACCAGCGGGTCAAGGCCCTGCTCGTGCAGCGTCAATTCGGCCGTGACCTCGAGCCGGGATCGCCGGCTCTGGATGCCGTCGACCCCACCCCGCTCTTCGATCGGGTCGCCGAGCGCTACCCGGAGCTGCCGCGTGACGAAGCGCTGGGCAGGATCGGCAAGGAGAACCTCTCCAAGTACTTCGGCGAAGACCCGCTCGGGTATGCAGCGATGACCGCGCGCAAGGTCTGGCGAATGTGGAGCGCCGGCATCGGCGAAGCGATGAGCAGCACCGCGGGCCGCATCGTCCAGGGCCTGATCGTGCTGCTCGGCCTCGCGGGCCTCGGCGTGCTGGCGCTGCGCCGCCGCTGGTGGGAGCTGGTCGCGATGGCGACCCCGCTCGTGCTGGTCACCGCGGTCGGCGCGGCCTCGCTGGCGGCGCCGCGGCGCAACGAGATCCTGATGACTCTGATCTTTCCGCTTGCCGGCGTGGCCCTGGCGCGGGCCGGCGCGGCCATATCCTCCAGCGGCTCATGGTCCCCGAGGCGAGCATCTTCCCCGCCGAGCTGACGGCGCTCCGCGCCACCGGCCTGCTGGTCGCGGTCGCGATCGGCGCCTTTGCGGTGCTGCGCCGCCGCACCCTGCGTAACGTTGACGTGCTGATCCTGCTCGCCGCCGCGGCCGGGCTGGCGATCGTCTCCGGCACCGAACTGACCGACGCGCTGCTATCGGCATTCTCCTTCGAGCAGGGGAACGGCGGCCGCATTCTCGGCCTCGCCGTCTTCTCGATCTTCATCCTCTTCCTGCTGATCCTGCGAGCCCTCTCGCAGACGGCGCGCAACTCGCGCCAGCTCTCGGCGGTGCTCGAGGGGCTCGCCTGGGAGGAGTTCCGCCAGGCGAAGCTGCCGGAGCGCTTCCGCGGCAAGATCGCGATTCTCGTCCCCGCCTACAACGAGGCTGAGAACATCGGCCAAGTCCTCGACCTGATGCCGAACGAGGTCTGCGGCGTGGAGACGGCGGTGCTCGTGGTCGACGACGGCTCCCGCGACGGCAGCGGCGACGTCGCCGCCGAGCACGGCGCGATCGTCGCCCGCCACGTAATCAACCGCGGCGGCGGCGCAGCGCTGCGCACCGGCTATCGCCTGATGGTCGACTCGGGCGCCGAGATCGTCGTCACGCTCGACGCCGATGGGCAGCACCTGCCATCGGAGATGGAGCGGCTGGTCAAGCCGGTGCTCGACGGCGAGGTCGACGTCGCCCACGGCTCTCGCGTCCTCGGCGAGGCTGACGACAACCACTTCGCCCGCGAGCTGGGGATCGTCTTCTTCAACCGGCTCGTCTCGGCGATCACCCGGACCAAGGTCAGCGACTGCTCCAACGGCTACCGCGCCGTCCGCGCCGCCGTCCTCCCCCAGCTCGTCCTGCGCCAAGAGCAGTTCCACACCTCCGAGTTCATGATCGAGGCGATCAAGCGCGGCATTCCCGCCAAAGAGGTTCCGGTAACCGTCGCCAAGCGCCTGCACGGGCACTCGAAGAAGCCGGCGGTCGTCCGCTACGGCCTCGGCTTCGCCAACGCGATCGTCAGAACCTGGCTGCGCTGACCCCTCTCAAGCGGGGCTTACCTGAGCTCGATGCTGTACGTGAGGCTGTTTGCGACGACGGCATTCGCGATCAAAGCCAGGCATAGAACGAATGCAATGGCCGTTACGCGACGCGGGTTCCTCGAGTTCAGCCATGCCGTTGCGGCCATCAGCACGGTAGGCGCCAACGTCAGTGTGATCCACGGCGTCGCCGAGCCGACTGAATCGCAGTACTCGGCCCTCGACGTACTGGGAAATGGCTGGGGAATGGGCGCGCTGATGTCATAGCAGCCGTGATGCACGAGGGCTGCGCACAAAACCGACCAGACCCCGACGACCAACGTCGAAGCGACGAGAAGGGCGGGAGGCATGCGTAGGCGGTTGGCTCGTCGCAATGGCGAATTCTTCCCGTGGCGCGGGACTTCTATTCCACGCCGGGATGCCGAACCGTGACCGGGTCGGGCAGGAAGAGGTCGGTTCCGCAGCGGGGGCAGACCTGGACGTAGAGCTTCACCGCCTTGCCACAGGTCGGGCACTGCCGTTCGGGTTCGTCCTTCTCGCGGCGGTAGAGGATGACGGCGATCAGGCCGAACGGCGGCAGCAAAGTGCCGATCAGCCCCCAGAGCCAGAACGAGCTGCCCTTGGCGCGGCCGATGATCGCGGTCGCCAGGCCGAAGGAGAAGGCGATGATCAGGTACTCGAATCCCACGGCCCCATTGTCGCGCCCGGCGGGTTTACTCGCCCAGCCGCCGCGGGTGCCCGATCGAGCCGACCTCGGCGAGATCGCGGCGGAAGGGCAGGCTGGCGGTCCAGTCGATCACCGCGCGGGCCTTGCGGGCCACCCCCGGGATCTGGCTCATGTGGTAGGTCCGCGCCATCCACCAGGCCGGGAAGCCACGGAACTTGCGGCCGCCCACCCTGCCGACGGCCTTGTAGCGGCCGAGGTTGACGAAGGAGGCGTTGCCGCGGTACTCGAAGCGGCGGGCGCTGCCGACGCCCAGCTCGGCAGCGATGTTGCGGGCGGCGACGGGGCCCTGGCGGACCGCGTGCTGCGCCGTCGGCGGGCAGAGGCCACCGCGTGGATCGGGCGCGGCAGCGCAGTCGCCGATCGCCCAGACCCTCTCGGCGCCCTGCACCCGTAGGTACTCGTCGACGGGCACGCGACCACGCTCGTCGAGCGGCAGCTCGAGGCGGCGCAAGCTCGGATGCGGCGCGACCCCTGCGGTCCAGACCACCGTTCGGGTTGGCAGCAGCTCACCGTTGGAGAGCCGCGCGCGGTCCGCGCTGACCTCCTCGAGCGTCGTCTCCAGGCGAATGTCGATGCCGCGGCCACGCAGCTGCCGCAGGGCGTAGTCGGCGAGGCCGGCGTCGATCTCCGGCAAGACCCGGCCGGTCGCCTCGACCAGCACCCAGCGCATCCCGTGCAAGCGGGCGCGCGGATAGCTCTCCATCGCGTCGGCGGCAAAGTCCTGCAGCTCGGCAAGTGCCTCGAGGCCGGCGTAGCCGCCGCCGACGAAGACGTAGGTGAGCAGTTCTTCACGGCGGGCCGGGTCGTCGCTCGCATTGGCTGCCTCCAGCGTTTCGACCACGTGGTTGCGCAGCCAGATTGCGTCGGCGAGCGTTTTGAAGCCGACCGCGTGCTCGGAGAGGCCGGGCACCGGCAGCACCCGCGAGACCGAGCCGAGCGCGAGCAGGAGCTGGTCGTAGGGCAGATGCTCGGTATCGCCCTCGCGAGTGCGGAGCTCGACCGTGCGCCCCTCGGGGTCATGACCCGAGATCGTGCCGAGCCGCAGGTAGGTGCGGTCGAGGATCTCGCGCAGCGGCGTCACCACGTGACGCGGCTCCAACGTCCCCGCAGCCGCCTCGGGCAGGAACGGCGTGTAGAGCAGGAAGTTGACGTCGTTGACCAGGGTCAGCCGCGCCGACTGCTTCGGCATGATCCGCTCCAGCTCCCGAGCCGCCATCGCTCCACCGAAACCACCACCGGCGACGACGACGTTCCAGGCCATGAGTCCAACCTAGCACTTTGTAACACTGTGTTACAAAGTGCTGGACCGCACGAGTATCACCTTCATACAGGGCAAAAATCCGCCTGATTTCGGGCCCCAAGGCGATGCCGCGCTGCAGCGAGACCCTCAAGGCTCGCTTCAACCACTCTTGCCGGACCGCCACGTTCGAAGTTCACGAGGTCGAGCATTTTCTTGGCGGTTGAGCGCTTGTCCTCTCTGGCTTTTGCATTGCGGGCCTCTTGGGTATCTCGCTCTTTCTCGAGCTGGCGGTTGAAACCGTCTCTGAAATCCGTCAGCAGGGCCGGATGGCGCTCAATGAGGAGTTCTCTGATGCTCGTAGCGAAAACGTCTGCTTTCTCCCACCACTCATCGGGTGCATCGCCACCCTCCAGTTTCCAGTTGCCCCCTTTCGTCTTTTCCGGCTCGGCTGGCACTAGGAGTTCGTCCAGCAGGTCTATTCCCTCTCGTATGAGGACGTCGAGACGATCGACCAAGTCCGTAGCCGGTAGAGCACCAGGCGTCTGCGAATGCCCGTAGTCGAAGAGACCGGCGGCTTCATTCCCCCGGCGCCTGGTTCTCGCATTCAGGACATCGGTCTCGTTGGCACGGACTGCCTCGGGGGATAAATCGAGGGCGAGGGTGCGAAGGAAGGCACCCTCAGACTCGAGCTGCTCAAGCACATCGCTGCCCCTCCCCGCACCCTTAAACGCGGCCCTCTGTGCCGAGCCAAGGGCTGCGTTGACGAACTCCCTCGTCTTGGCTCGCCAGTCGGGAAGCATCGTCTTGACGACCGCACTCTCAACCGCGGTGTGCGGCGGCTCTGCCCGAAGGATCTTCGCCATCTCAAGAGCCTCTTCATAAGACAGGGCAATCTCCGCCTCGACAGCAAGGAGGGTCGCTTCCTTTTCTCTCGCTTCCTCGTTCCGCCTGATTGCCTCTCCGATCGCTGCGCCACCATAAATACGCTTCGGACTGCCCTGTAGTCCAGTCCCTAGCGAGGTGTGCTGGCGGGCGAGGTCGCCGGGGCGAAAAGGAGGCTCGCGGGAAGGCTTCGAGTCACGTGAGCGCTCGCGCATCTTCACACGCCGGTCATATAGCGACATGGCGTAGTGGGCCAGAACGATGCCGCAAGTCAGTGCCGTAAAGGCGACTAGCGCCACTATGACGGCTGGCAATCCGGCAAGTGCTGCCCAGACGAAAGCGGCGATACCAGTCACTGCACCGAAAACCAGCCCCGGGCCCACAAGCCAACCGAGAAGCCCGATTGCCCAGCGCCGCCACGTACTCGCCATGCCGCAAGTCTAGATTCAGCGTCGGCGCTAGCCCGGCGTGAAGCACGCAATCCCCGGATCGCACTCTCGGCGGCTTCACAGCAGGATGGCTGATGTAGCGCTAAAGTTTCGGGCGTTGGTGGTATTCACGAATTTAAACGGCCCCGGGTGTGTCCCGGGGCCGTTTCTTTTGCGGCGC
>JBEVMR010000092.1:0-28883 GCA_040508545.1 Solirubrobacterales bacterium | reverse complement strand
CGACGGAGCCTCCCCGCTGTTGCTCCGTCGGGACTTCCCCCGAGTCCCCCCTCCGCAGCCAAAGTCCTAAGCCGTCACCTCGATCACTGGGTTGCGGCAGACCGGGAGGAAACGCTGGGGGCCTGGCGCAAGCGCGATGCCCTGAAGGGTCGTCAAATCTCCTGGGACGGCGGCACCGGTACCGCCGATGGAATCGAGGACAGCGGCGACCTAGTCGTCGTCACTGCCGGCGGCGACCGCGTCGCCCTCGGTGCCGGCGAGGTCCACCTCCGGCTCTGAGCCGTTCTTACCGGTGTCCTTCTTGGCCCGCCGGGTCCTCTGTTTCGCGGGTTTCGCCGGTTTCGCCCCGTTCTCGCCCTCGCCGTTCTGGGGACCGCCTTTGCCCTTTTTGCGTTTGCGGCGACGTTTGCCGCCTTTGGGGAAGTTGCGCAGCAGCTCGCGCGCGGTCGCCGAGGGTTTCCTCGCCATCCGCATCCGTGCTCCGCGCAGCACCTCCTCGCCTTCCGGCGTGTGCGAGACGGCGCCGGCGAGCAGCGCCACCGCCAGGCGGCGGTCCTGTTTGCGCGCCGCGTGGACGAGCCGGCGGGCGTTGCGGCCGTGCGCCCGGCCGGAGGAATTGACCAGCAGGCCGAGCAGCCGCTTCGTCTCCGGCCAGCGCTGCACGGCGTACTCTTCGTGCAGCTCCCGGGTGTAGGAGGCGAGCCGCCAGACCCACGCCTGCGCCTGGTCGCGGCGGCCGATCCGTTTGTCGACCAGCGCCTGCAGCAGCGTTTTGGTCCCGGCCCGCTTGTCGTCGCGGCTCCAGGTGCCGACGATGTCGATCGCGTCGTCGAAGGCGTCGGGATCGCGCAGGTCGGCGATCTCGGCCAGCGCTTTCAGCCGCAGCTGCGAGTTTCGGTTGCGCTGCACGCAGGTGAGCAGGAAGCGGCGACGCAGCTCCTTGGTCTTGTCGTTCTGGAGCATGGAGCGGGCGCGGCGCCAGTTCTGCGGGTTGACCCGCGCGCCGGCGAGCGCCGCCCAGGCGTGCTGCTCGGGATAGTCGAGGTTCTCGACCGCGATCCGCCAGAGGTCGCGTTCGAGCACCTGCGTGCGTTTTTCGGAGTCCTCGGAGACGGGGACGATCCGCCGCTCGACCCGCACCCGCCGGCCGCGGCCGCGGCGCACCGGGCCGACGACGATCGCGCCGCCGCGGTAGACGTCGCGGTCGAGCAGGCTGTGCAGGGTGACGATCGTCTCGTCATGCGTCGTCGCGGGGTGGACGAAATCGATGACGAGGCCGGCCTCCTTGCCCGGCGCACGGCGGGTGACGCGGCCGACCCGCTGCTGGTAGATCCGCCGCGAGGCGGTCGGCGCCAGGTGCATGCAGATGGTCGCCCGCGGCGAGTTCCAGCCCTCGGCGAGCAGCATCGCGTTGCAGAGCACGTCGACCTCGCCGCGCTCGAAGGCGGCGAGGATCTCGGCCAGTTCGCGCGTCGGCGTCTCGCCCGAGACCGCGCGGGCGACGATCCCCGCGTTCTTGAAGGCTTTAGCGACGTTCTTCGCGTGCTGGACCCCCGCCGTGTAGAGGACGCCGGGCGTTTTGCTGAAGCGGGTCTTGTAGAGATCGGCGATCGCGACGTTGAAGGGCTCCTGGTCGAGCAGCGCGGCCAGCTCCTCCTGGTCGAAGTCCTGATCGACCTCGCCTTTGCGCAGCGGCACCTTGGCGATCGTCCGCACCCCCGGCCCGGGCGGGATGCGCATGCAGCGCAGCGGCGCGATCACGCCGCGCCGCGCCGCCTGGGCGAGGTCGAAGCGCGAGGTCTGGGTCGGGAAGAGGTCGGCGACGTGACGGGCGATCAGCGCCCCGGTCGCGGTCATGCCGATGAAGACGGGGCCGGTCCAGGCCCGGATGCAAGCGCTGGTTTTCTCGCCCAGCGCGGTGTGCGCCTCGTCGCAGATCACGATCGAGTAGGCGTCGGAGACTTTCTTGTGGTTGCGCACGAACCACTGGTAGGTCTCGACCGTGACCGGGCCTTCGGGATCGTCGCGGTCGCCGAGCAGCGGTGGGCACAGCCGCTCCTTGTAGCCGCGGTCGGAGATCTCGCCGATGAACTGTTCGACCAGGTTGCGGCGGTGGGTGAGTATGAGGACGCCGCCGGTGCGGGTGGCGTCGATGAAGCCGACCGCGGCGACGGTCTTGCCGGCGCCGGTCGCGTGCTCGAACCAGAAACGGCGGGCGGCGCCGGGATCGTCGGCGGCCTCGGCGACGGCGGCCTCGTCATCCTCCTCGGTCAGCTCTTCCTCCCAGTCCTGCGGCTCCTCGTCCGGCGCCAGATCCTCCGGCTCCTCCTCGTCATCGTCGGCGCTATCGGTGTCAGCGGCGGCTTCGCCATCGGCCTCAGCTGCGGGCTCGGCAACATCCGCCACGGCAGGCGCGTCGCCGTTTTCGGCAGCAGTTTGCTGCTCGGACATCAGCTCGGTCAGGGTTCCCGAGAGCGCGTCTACCTGATGCGGGTTGAGTTCGGCGCCGTCGCGCAGCTTCGGCGGCTCGTCGGCCAGCAGCCGCTCGAGCCCGAGCAGCAGCGAGAAGTCGCGGCGCCACTGGATCGACGGAACCTCCGCCCCTTCGTCTAGCTCCTTCAGTGCCAGGTCGAGGGCGCGGCGGCGGGCGGTGCCAGGGGCGAGCGCCTCGGGGCCCTCGCCGTCCAGCAGAAACGGCTCGCGGGCAAACTCAACCGCCCGCTCGATGTCGGCGCCTGAGGGAACTGCCGCTGACGCGGCAACTTCGCTGGTCTTGGCCATGAAGGCTTGTGCGCTTTCGTTCCCGCAGCGACGCAGTGCGTGCCGCCGGGAAGACTTAGACGAGGATGCCGGGAGGTTGGCTTCTCCTTCCCCCCAGCGCACTCGAGCGGCTCGCATACGGCGAACCGGACATACGTATTGTAAACAGGGAAGCCAGATGAATGATTCCGAATGCTCTCCCCGCGGATGACCCACTCACCGCGGCGCCCGCTCCTCCTTCTCCTATTGGCCGTGGCGATCGGCGGCTGCGGGTCCTCGCAGGACGAGAACGGTGGGGGCCATCCCGACTACTCCAAGGCGTTGGCCGGTGCGCCGCCACCCCTGGCAGCGCTGTACCGCCAGGGCAACGAGCTGCTGCCGGGTGGCGTAGACGCTTACGAGGAACGGGTCGCGGCGCTGCGCGGCTACCCGGCGGTGGTCAACCTCTGGGCCTCCTGGTGCGGGCCGTGCCGCTTCGAGTTCCCCCACTTCCAGCAGGCGGCGGCGAGCTACGGCAAGCGGGTCGCCTTCCTCGGAATCGACAAACAGGACTCAGACGACGCAGCCGAGACCTTTCTGCGCGAAGCGCCGGTCCCTTACCCCAGCTACACCGACCCCGACGAGGAGATCGCCGAGAGCATCGACAGCGGTGCGACGCGCGGCCTGCCGACGACCGCCTTCTATGACCGCGACGGCGAGCTGGCCTATCTGAAGCTCGGCCCCTACACGGAGGAGGCCGAGCTACGGGCCGACATCGAACGCTACGCCCTCGGTGGGCGAGGCGAAGGCGGATAATCGGGCCATGGATCTCTTCGTCCTCGTCGCGTTGCTCGGGATCGCGTTGCTGGCGGCGGAGTTGCTGTTGCCGACTGGCGGCGTGCTCGCGGTGCTCGGCGTGATCGGCCTCGTGGCCGGCGGGGTGCTCGCCCTCACCGCCGAATCGGACGCCACCGCCGCCGACTGGGCCGGCCCAGCGCTGGTCACGCTCGGGATCCTCTCCGGGATCAGCTTCTACCTCGTCACCCGAAAAGTGCTGGCCGCGCATCGAGAGCAGCCGGTCCGCGCCGGCCATGAGGAGCTGATCGGCGCCCCGGCCGAGGTCCGCTCCTCGCTCGACCCCGAGGGCCAGGTCTGGATCGAGGGCGCCCTGTGGCGAGCGCGCCTGACCGGCGATGGTGCGCCGCTTCGGCCTGGAGATAGAGTCACGGTCGAGGCGATCGAGGGCTTGACGCTTATGGTCCGGCCCGAGTCGTCAACTGCCGGCGCCGAGAAGGGAGCAGCGAGCTGATGGACATCGCGGTCGGAGTTTTCCTGGTCCTCTTGTTCTTCGGTGCGATCCTGCTCGGCTCTTCCGTGCGAATTCTGCGCGAGTACGAGCGGGGGGTCATATTCCGCCTAGGGCGGCTGATCGCCACCAAGGGACCGGGCCTGATCCTGCTGATCCCGCTGATCGACCGGATGGAACGGGTCGACCTGCGAACCGTGACGCTCAACATCCCGCCGCAGGAGGTGATCACCCGCGACAACGTCCCGTCGAGCGTAAACGCGGTCGCCTACTTCCGCGTGGTCGACCAAAACCGGGCGATAGTCGAGGTCGAGAACTACCTGCTCGCCACCTCCCAGATCGCGCAGACGGCACTGCGCTCGGTACTCGGCAAGGCAGAGCTGGACCAGCTGCTCTCCGAGCGTGAGCGGCTCAACGAAGAGCTGCAGACGATCATCGACGAGTCGACCGAGCCCTGGGGGGTCAAGGTGACCGCGGTCGAGATCAAGGACGTCGAGATACCCGAGCAGATGCAGCGGGCGATGGCGCGCCAGGCCGAGGCCGAGCGCGAGCGGCGGGCCAAGATCATCAACTCCGAGGGCGAGTTCCAGGCAGCGCAGAAGCTCACCGACGCGGCCGACATCATCAGCACCAACCCCGCCTCGCTGCAGCTGCGCTACCTGCAGACGCTGCTCGAGATCGGCAGCAACCAGAACACGACGATTGTCTTCCCGCTGCCGATGGACGTCCTGGAGCCGTTCCTGACCGCAACCGAGCGGAAGACGCCGCCGAAGACCGGGCCGAGACCCGCGCCGCCGCCGCCCGAGCCCGACATCGCGCCCGCGCCCGACGCAGACGACCTCCCCCCCTCGCGGACCTAGGTGTCCTCGCCCTGAGCGCGCCCGAGATCCGCATCGATCAGCTGAGCGGGCTGCGGACGATCCTCGCGCCCGCCCGCGCCGACCGCCCGCACGGGTTCGAGCGAGCGGAGGAGGACGAGAAGGGCGCCGAGAACTGTCCCTTCTGCGAGGGCCGTGAGGAGAGAACGCCGCCCGAGGTCTACGCGGTGCGACCTGGCGGCGGCGAGCCCGACACGCCGGGCTGGACCAGCCGAGTGGTGCCCAACCTCTACCCGGCGCTGGGTGGTGAGGAGCAGGGCGGCGCAAGCGGGGGCGACAGCCCGTCTGCCACCGGCGGCGAAGCCGGCGCCTTCGCCAGCTCCGGTGACCCCTTGCTGGAGTCGCGGCGCGCCGGCGAGCCCGACCTCTTCGCCTCGCGCCCGGCGATCGGCGGCCACGAGGTGATCGTCAACGCCCCCGAGCACGCCACCGCGATGGCCCAGCTCAGCGAGGAGCGCTTTCTCGGCGCGATCGCCACCTGGCGCGAGCGGATGCGCGCCCACTCGGATGCCGCCTACGTGCAGCTGGTCGTCAACGAGGGCGCCGGCGCCGGCGCCTCCCTCCCCCATACGCACGCCCAGCTCTACGCGCTGCCCTTCGTGCCGGCGGCGGTCGCCCGCGAGCGCGAGCGCGCCGGCGCTTACAGCGAACGCACCGCCGGCGGCGGCCTGCTCAGCGACGTCCTGGTCGAGGAGGTGCGCCGGAGGGAGCGCCTGGTCGCGATCGACGACGAGGCAGCGCTGATCTGCCCCTGGGCCTCGCGCTCGCCCTACGAGCTGCGAGTCGTGCCCCGCCAGCCGCTTGCCCGCTTCGAGCAGGACACGGGCGGTGCTTCGATGATCCACACAGCGATGCGCCTCCTCGCCAAGCGCTTCGACGGCCCACCCGAGCTCAACCTCTGGGTCGCAACCGCGCCGCATGGCACCGACAGCTTCCACTGGCACGTCGACATCGCGCCGCGCCTCACGACCAAGGCTGGGTTCGAGCTCGGCACCGGCGTCGACATCAACATCTACCCCCCGGAGCGGGCCGCCGCCGACCTGCGCGAGTGCCTCTGATGCCGCCCGATCCCCGCCCGATCCCCCGCTTCGTCGCCGACTCGACCCAGGAGGGGATCCCGCACGGCCGCTTCGCCGAGCGGCTCGCTAAAACGTTCGCCGGCGCCTGCGAGGGGATCGACGAGCTGCCCGACGGCGTCGAGATCCCGCGCGAGGTCGAGTGGTTCCCCGAGCGCGCCTGGGGCGGCCGAGTGTGGGTCCCCGCCACCGCACGCACGACCGGCCCGGAGGGCGCCCTGGAGCTTTTCGGCCACGTCTCCTACGTCCAGCAGGAGGACGAGGAGCCGACGGATTTCCGCGCGACGGCGGACTTCACCGACGTGATCGCCGAGGACAACGAGGGCTGGAGCATCGACCTCAACGACGACGTGATCGGCCGCTGGCGCGGCGAGAACGGTCGGGCCGGCGACGTCACCCTGGTCTGGGGACGGCCGCTCGTCCGTGGGGCCGTCGCGGCCACCGCGGTCTTGGACTTCGAGACCGTCGACCAGGAAGTCGTCTCCAACGAACGCTTCACCCTGATCGCCCTCGACGCCTTGAAGGGCTACGGCGACGACATCTTCATGGAGGTCAAGCTCTGGGGCCCGCGGGCGCAGGAGCTGGCCAGCGAGAGCCTCTACGCCTGAGGCGGCCTGGGCTCGCCTAGCGCCTCGCGCAACTGCCGTACCTGCTCGCGAAGGTCGCCGAGTTCCCGCTCGAGGCGGGCGAGGCGGTCCTCCTCCACGGAGGGGCCAGACAGCACCGACGCGTCGATGGATGATCCGGCGGCAACCTCCGGCCCCACCGTCGACGGCGCCTCGTCCTTGCCACCCAACAGCTGCGCGTAGCGCTCCTCCTTCTGACCGGGACGACGCGGCAGGCGTTCGACGTAGCCGCGCTCGACCAGCTTCTCCAGGGTCTCGTGCACGGCCCCCAGGTCGGCAAACGAGTGGAGTCGACCGGCCCGCTGCTTCAGCTCGCCTGGCGTCTGCGTGCCGCGCAGCATCAGGACCGCGAGCAAAGCCAGTTCGGCCTCGTCGGCGTCGAGCGCCTCCTCGAGCAGGTGCCGGTACTTGCGCGCCCGGCTGCCGGCGCCGCTGGCCAGCCGCGTCCAGCCGCGCAGCGCGGTGCGCCGCAGCGCCTCGACCACGGTCGCCTCCTCGTAGTCGACGACAGGGTCGCGATTCGTCGCCTGGTTGCAGGCGAGCCGCAGCGCGTTCAGCGAGAGCGGGTAGGCGTCCGGCGTAGTCCGCTGCTTCTCCAGCAGGCAACCGACCACGCGGATCTCGGCGGCATCGGGGCCCAATTAGAGGACCTGCGCGTCGAGGAAACCAGCGATCAGCACCAGCCAGCCGCCGATCTCGGCGGCAATCAGGGTGATCATGAACGGATGCAGGCCCGAGGCGGGTGGGTGAAACTGGTTCTCGGTATCGCGCCTCCAACCGTGCAGGACGTAGCCGGCGACCGCCGCGTAGAAGTAGAAGGACATGGCACCGGCGGCGAGCAGGTTGACCAGCGTGCTCCAGCCGCTCAGCTCCACGAAGCTGGCGACCAGCAACAACGCGAAGCTGTAGAGGAGGGCCGCCCGGTGGGCGGTGTCGACGTAGGGATGGGCGAGGCCGTCAGGGCCGGTCACCATCTGGCGGTACTTCCACACCCCGAGCACAAGCGCCCATAGGAACATCACCGCCGCCGACAGCAGGACCGCTTTCGTGTCTCCACCCAGCTCCACGGGAGCGATGCTAGCCGCGGACGGGCTGGCGGGTCAGGATCCGAGCGCCTCGAGCCAGCCGTCGAGGTCCTTTACCCAAAGCGCGATCGAGTCCTGCCTGCCGAGCTCCGTCGTCCAGACGATCTTCAGCAGGTCCCGGAAGATCGTCTTGCCGAGATGCGACCTCGTCGTCGTCACCTCGACAATCGACTTGCGTGGGATCCGCACCAACCGGTTCGGCACCCACTGCGCAAACAGCAGCTCGTGCTCGGTCAGCGCGAGGTTGCCGTTCCCCCGCACCTGCCACTTCCCCGCCGACTCGACCCCGAAGCTGTTTGCGTCGCCTTCGCGCAGCAAAATCTCACCAGTGAAGTGGCCGCTCGCCCGCTTGCGAAATCGTCCCGTAATCAGTCCCAAGCGAAATCGACCATACCTGTCGGCACTCCCAGATTTCGCCAGATGCTCCGCTACCGTGGCCATGACCTCAACCCGCGAAGCTGGCAAGGTGAAGGACGCAGCCGCAGAGGCCGAGGCCGTGCGTATCAGGCGCCTCCGCGAAGACGCGCGGCGACCGATCAGCGTGAATCTGGCCGAGACGATCGCGCTGAGCCACGCGCTGCTGAAGATGGCAGACGCCGCCCAGCGGCGATGACCGAGGCTGCCTTCGACGAGATCCTACGGCGGTTGGTAGCCGAGTTCGTCGTGATCGGTGGGCTCGCCCTGGGAGCAAAAGGGGTCATACGCGCGACCAAGGACATCGACATCGTTGTCTCACGCGACACCAAGAATTTGAAGGTGGTCGCCGAGGTGGCCATGGCCGCTGGTGGGGACGTGCAAGGGCTGGACGGCGTCCCGAGCTTCGAGGAGCTTCACTCTCGCGCAAGCGACGCCGAAGTGCTCGGAGTCAACGTCGCGGTCTGCTCAGTCGAGGATCTACGAGCGATGAAGCGCGCAGCCGGCCGCGGTCAAGACCTCGTCGACCTGGAAAACCTCGACGCCACCGAAAGCTGAAACACCATGAATACGCGAGACCTCAGCCTCTACGCTATGCAGACCCGCCCCGATAGCTCAGCTGGATAGAGCGGCTTCCTCCTAAGCTAAATCGAGGAATCGCGTCTTTCGCTGCTACAGAGCCAGATCGCCGAAACATCTTTCGACAGCGGATTAGCTTCGATTACGCACGATTGACGCGGATTTGGGCAGCCGCTGCCCAATGGATTGCATTGTCGGCAGCTAGCTCCGCTACCGTGTCGCCATGGCATCTCGCGCCCTGATCGACAAGGCCGGAACGGCGCTGATGGAGGCTGCCGGGGCTGGGTCCAAAGTCATTTTGTTTGGCTCTTACGCGCGCGGTGAGGAGCAGTCCGACAGCGACTTCGATTTTCTGGTGATCGAGCCGGAAGTGAAGGATCATCTTGGCGAGTCGGTGCGACTAGCGAAGCTAGTCGGCGAGCTAGGTGTCCCGGCAGACGTGGTGGTCGCAAGCGAAGACCACGTGCGCGAATGGGGGGGGCTCCCAGGCACGATGCTCCACGATGCTCTGTCGGAGGGAAAAGTCGTTGGTGGCAGAGCCGCGTAGCAGCGACGATCTCGCGCAGCTGCTGATGGAGAAGGCGGCGGGCGACGAAAAGATTCTCCTCCGGCTTATCGACGACGACGACATCCCCGACGACGGCCTCGGTTTTCACGCCCAGCAAGCCGTCGAGAAGATGATCAAGGCAGTTCTCGCGCATAACGACGTTTCATACGAGCGCACCCATAACATCGCCTACCTACTCACGCTGCTGGATGACGCGAGCATTCCCAGGCCAGACAACGCGGCCAATCTTCCCAATCTGAGCCCGTGGGCAGCAGAGCTTCGCTACGCGCGCCAACCGGAGGCCCGTGCCAGACCGAGCGGAGATGCGTTCTTTGGTCGAGCAGACCCAGGTCTGGGCGAAAGCTCAGCTGATCGGCCTTTACGATTGACCATCCGGCCCCGATAGCTCAGCTGGATAGAGCGACTCCCTCCTAAGGAGTAGGCCGCAGGTTCGAATCCTGCTCGGGGCGTACCAGTTGGCTGCGTTGCTGGGATCGATCGGTCTCATCTGCAGGGTTATCGAGGCCGGGGCTGGCAATGAGACCGATAAGTCGCATTTAGGCAGATCGGCCCGATCCCAGGGAGATGGGATCGATCGGTCGCATCTGCGCTACTCTTTCTCGTTATGGAGCGGGCCAACTCTCCCTCGGCTCTGGGTGCCGCGATTCGCAGGCGGCGAAGCGAGCTGGGCATCACCCAGGACGACCTCGCCCTCTCGATCGGCGTCAACCGCAAGGTCATCGGTCAACTGGAGGGCGGCAAGGAGACCGTCCGGCTCGACATCGCGCTGAACGCGGCGCGGGCAATCGGGCTGAACGTCGGAGTCGAGGCGCGTGGCGAAGCCGGCTCTTGACGTTTACCTCAGCGACAGGCTCGCCGGCGTTCTGCTCCGCAAGGACAACGGCAACCTCCAGTTCCGCTACGACCCCTCCTACGTCGAGGCCAAAGGGCCGCCGCTCTCGGTGAACCTCCCGTTGAGGACCGAGGCATACCCACACCGCGACTGCCTCGCCTTCTTCGGAAACCTGCTGCCCGAGGAGGACGTCCGCAGGCAGGTCGCCCTTGCCACCGGGATCTCGGCGGCCAACGACTACAAGCTGCTCGAGCGCTTCGGCGGCGACGTCGCGGGCGCGGTCACCCTCCTGCCGGCGGGCGGCACCGGCGGCGCCGCAACGGACGGGCTCGAGATCCTCACGCCCGAAAGACTCGATGAGCTCCTCACGCAACTGCCCCAGCACCCGCTCGCGGTCGACGAGGACGGCGAGGTGCGAATGTCCCTCGCGGGAGCCCAGAGCAAGCTGCCGGTGGTCGAGGTCGACGGCGGCTTCGCCCTCCCGCACGGCTCGAAGCTCCCCACCACCCACATCCTCAAGCCGGAGCCGGATCGATTCCCCGGCTTGGTCGCAAACGAGTTCTTCTGCATGCGACTCGCCGAGGAGGTGGGCCTGCAGGTCGCCCAGGTCGAGCGCGCCGAAACGGGCTCGAACCTGCCGTTCCTGATCGTCGCCCGCTATGACCGCGACGTGACGCAGGAGCCGATCCGCCGCCTGCACCAAGAGGACTTCTGCCAGGCGCTCGGCAAGCTCTACGTGGAGAAGTACCAGCACGAAGGTGGGCCCGGCGTCCGCGACGCGATGACGTTGATCGACGAAGAGTCGAGCGCTCCCGTGCGCGACCGCCAGCAGCTCTGGATGGCGCTCGTCTTCAACGTCCTGATCGGCAACTGCGACGCGCACGGCAAGAACTACTCGCTGCTCTATGACTCGCCGGCACCGAGCCTCGCCCCCTTTTACGACCTGCTTTCCACCGCCGTGTATGAGGGGCTCACCAAGCGCCTGGCGATGTCGATCGGTGCCGCGATCAAATTGGGCGAGGTCGACCGCTCGACCTGGACGCAGCTAGCCGCTGAAGTCGGCTTCGCCCCCCGTTTCCTCACGCAGCGCATGGAGCCTTTTGTCGAGCAGGTGCTCGACGCCGCCGAAGAGCTGGTCAAAGGACGTGACTATGCCGAGCCGCTGGCGGAGGAGATCGTCAGCGGCATCCGCCGGAGGTCTGAGCAGTTCGCGCGCGTAGCGGAGCGCAAGTGATCCACGTGACCGTAGATACGGCTTTCTAGCGCCGCCTCCCCTTCCGCTAGTCCCCACAGCCCTCAGCCCGCATCACCGGTCTGGCGCTCGACTGCTTGCCGTTGTGGCCACTGAACTGCACGTTGGCCCTGGAGGGGGCCGCGCAGAGGTCTCTGCTGTTGATGATCAGGCCCTTCTTGGCGCCCTGCATCCTCAGCTCGACTTTGGTCAGAGGAGCATCGGGGGAGGACTCGACCGTGGCCCTGATCCCTCCCTTGGCTGAGTCGATCCTGGTCGCCACCTCGACGTCGACGAGGCCGTGCAGGTCGAAGACGAGGTCGGGGAGCTTGTGGTTTGAGGACCGCAGGTAGACAGGTCCTTCGAGCGGCTCCTCGAGCAGCGGGGTCCAGGCCTTGATGTAGCCGTACTGGGCCGCTATCGGACATGCCTTGGCTGCGAACTGGACCCGGGTGCAGATCGTTCTGATGTGGGCCTGGTCGAGGAATGCGGACCTCGGCAGCCTGACGGTCAGGCCCTCGAGGTTGGCATCGCCCTTGCGGGGCTTGTAGAGGGCCTTGAGGCCCGGGTGTCCTCCGCGCTTGGTGCCGCCTTTGAGGTTCAACGCCAGCTTCGGCTTGAAGCCGAGGTTGGCGCAGTTGGCCGCCTGGAAGCGGTCCGAGAGAGCCACCGGCTTGTCGTCGGCCGGGTTGAAGACGTCGAGGAAGGAGCCGAACAGGGCGGCCTCGGTCTTCGATTCCTCACAGCTCGTCGGGTTGACGATGAAGTCGGGGCGATCGACGTAGACGCGCAGGTCCCGCAGCTTCACCGGGATGCCGGCGAGGATGTGGGGGATCGGGTCCGATGCCTCCCCGTCGACTTCGACTTCCGCCGTCTTCGGGTTCAGGGTGAGCGCCTCTTGGACGACGACGGTGCCGACGTCAAAGGGCCCTGCCTTTGCCGGGGTGATCGCGATCACCGAGAGCGGGTCTCCGTTCAGCGGCCCTCCCAGGTAGACCTTGCCCGGGATGTAGGTGAGAATCGAGCCCACTCCTGCTCCGGCGAGGCTTCTGCCGATCTCTGAGTTGGCCGGACAGCTCGGGGCGACGATCTCCTCGCTCGCCGTCTTGGCCTTTGCCACGGCGATCGCCGAGGTCGGGCATTTGCTCACTCCCGCCAGCTTGCCGAGCATTCCCGGGGGCAAGACGGTGGAGAACTTGGTCATGTCCTGTTCGCCGTCGTGGCGGATCAGTCGCATGTTGAAGGGGGTGTGGGAGGCGGCATCGTTGTTGATCGAGCCGGCTTGGAACTCGGGCTTGAAGGGAGGCACGCCTCCCGGTGGGCAGGCGCCCCCGTCCACTCCCCTTTGCACCGTGAAGGTGCTCTTGCGGGTGATGACTTCATTGGGAGCCGGGTTGTCGGGGTCCTGAGCGGACCAGGGGGTGAACTTCGCGAGGATGTCGTAGTCCCCGCAGGCCGGCGGGGTCACAAGTGGCGCCCTGCCCCCTTCGCGGAAGTTCAGCTCGAAGGATTCGAAGGGCAGCTGCGGCGCGTCGTCGAAGGTCGTCACCAGCTGTCCCGTCATGGGATCGGGTGAGACCTTGCCCGCCAGTTTGACCAGGACGCCTCGCTCGGGCACCCTGGCGACGATGTATAGGCCGAGGAGAGAGTCGAAGGGGTTGTCGTGGGGGGCGGCCAGGTAGAGGGCGCCTTTGACCTGTTCGGCGATCAGCGGCGTGTCGATCTGCACGTTGCCGATCTTCGCCGCGTCGGGGCAGCCCTGTCCCGGTTTGGAGTTGAACTTCTCCCTTGCGTAGTCGGCGGGGGTGCAGACGGCCAAGCCTTCCGCCGCCGAAGGGTTGACCGTCATCCCCTTGGGCAGGGTGACTTCGACCTTCTTCGGCTGGCCTTCGGCGATGCCCGCGCCGTTGAGAAGCCCTGAGTTCGGCATGTTCAGCGAGAAGCTGAGGCCGCTCGGGCTCTCTGCCAGTTTGCTGGTCGCCGCCGAGCTGATCGTTGGGTCGAAGGGGACTTTGTTGCAGCCGAGCAGCGGATCGCCGCTGAAGGAGGCGCTCTCGACCTGGCTGCCGATCGGCACGTTCCACGGTTCGAGCTGCATGCCGAAGTCGAGCGGAGCGTTGCAGGAGACCGGCTGGCGCAAGAAGGCCGCTTCGGAGAGGCCGGGCGGGCGGGCGCAGGGACCCAGTTCTTTCACCTTATAGGTGCAGTTCCAGCCTCGGGCGCTATCGTGGCGCGGGTCCCCCGGAGTGCCCCAGAGGCTGACCGTGCTGGAGAGGTATTGGGCGAGCTGGGTGACGTTGCTGACGCTGGCGACGATGCGGTATTCGTCCTCGGGATCGAGCGCGGTGTCGATCAGCACGGGGGACCCGACGGCTTTAAAGCCGAAGCGTGCCGGCTCGCCGTGGGCGGGCGGCAGGTTGAACACGGGCACCGCCACACGCACCAAGCCAAGGATCCCGTCTGCGACGATCGTCACCGAGGCGACGCCGATTGCGCTGGCGTCGGGGCATTTATTCGTGACCCCCTCATCCGAGCCCCCCGTCGTGGAGAGGAAGACGCTCATCGCGCACTGAGGCATAGCCGTGGCATTGCCCACCAACCCCGCCGGCAGCGGGAAGCGCAGGTTGCGGGGCAGCGCCGGCTGCTCGACCAGCGTTTCCTCCCGCGTCGCCCCGGGGCTGAGCGGCCCCGAGTTGAGCTGCACGGTCGTGGTCAGCTGAAAGGGATGGCCGCCCCCCTGCCGCGTGGGGGCGCCGCCCTCTTCTTCTGATTGCTGGGAGAACCGTTCGATGCCGAAAGGCGTCGGCTGCGGGCTGAACTTGACTTCCTGGGTGGCGGAGGCGCTCGCCGCATTGCCGCCCGAGACGGTGGCTTTGCCCGGTGCACCCTGGACCGGCGGTTCGCCGGTGAGGCTGGCGAGGATTTCGACTTCGATCGCTTCGTAGGAGGGAAGCTCGTCTTCGAAGCTGCAGGAGACTTCGTCTGCGGCTTTCACTTCGCATTCGACCGGACCGGCTTTGCCCTGAGCGCCCGCGAAGGCTTCGACACCAGTCGCTTCGATCCCGGCCGGCAGCTCGTCGACAATCGTGACCGGCGTCGAGGTGGCGTCGACCGGTGCGTCGCCGAGATTGGTGATCGTGAGGACGAGGCGGCCGCTGCCGCCGTTGGAGAGGATCTTCGCCTCGGCACCGCCGAGGCTCATTACCAGGGAGACGTCTATGCTCGGCGCCGAGCGCCTCGGGACCGTGACGACGAAGGGGTCACCACCGACCGGACCGCCACTCACTTCCACGGCGCTCGTGCCGAAGGTGGCTTCCAGGGTGGCTTCGAGCTGAGCGGAGGTTTCGATCGGCGCAAAGCCGGTTTCGTTTTCGCAAAAGAAGGTTCCGGCGAAGTTGGCCGTGCCGAGGCAGCCGACGGTTTCGCCCCCCACTTCGACCCTGGCCGCGACGAACGGCGCGCCGAAGACTTCGACGGTTTCGGTGGTTATTTCCTGCACGTTATCGGTCGGTTCCCACATGTTGGTCGGGCGGCTGCCCGGCAGCACCTGCCACCAGGGGGAGGGGGCCGCAGAGGCCCCGGCGGGCGCCGAGGCGAAGAGTACGATCGCGGCGCCGAGGATTGCGGCGAAGGCTGTGAGGCGCGTGGGCATTGTGCGGATCTCCTTGGTCATCGGCTCGCCCTCCGGTTCTGGCCGGCTCTGCGGTGCCGGTGCTCGTGCCTGCGAGCCACGCACCGCGCCTTGCCGTTTCTCCTCGCCCGGCGCTTGCCCTTGGCGCAGCGCTTGCTGGGTCTCGGCTTGACGTTGCCCTGGCCCTTGAAGGTCGAGCTTGCCGGGGTCTGGTCGTTGGGCGCGATCGCCGCCGGCTGGCAGGCTTCTCCGAGGCATTCGGTGTTTGGCAAGAGCGTCGCCGGCACCCCGTCGACGCGGGCGTCATAGACGTCGAGCTCATCGTCTTCGTCGGTGACGCTGAGCCTCGCCGAGCTGAGGAAGAAGACGTCCTCGCCGCTCTCGCCGGCGTCGAGGAAGACCGCTTCCCTTTCCCCCGTGCCCGAGGAGATCAGCGAGACACAGCCCCCCGCCGATCTGGAGATAGCGGCGCCGCCCGAGGAAGCGCTGCAGTCTCCGACCCCGGTCGGCTCGTACTGATAGACGTCCCACTGGCCATTGGAGTCGGCCGGCACCAAGCCGTCGATCGCGTTGAAGAAGACACGGCCGTTGTCGAGCACGGCGCGGGGGGAGTAGAACGAGATATCCTCCGCTGCGGCGGCGGTGGGCTCGGGAAGGATCGCCGCGACCCGCTGTTTTACCCACATTTTCCGAGGGTCGAGCAGGAGCAGGGGGTCAACCAGTTCGAGTTCTTCGGCCACCCCCTCGGGGGCGGCGCCGGTCGGGTTGCAGGAGACGCAGTCGAGTCGGTCGGCGCCCGCGTCGTAGCGGAAGACCTGCTCGACGGGCTTGCCGCTCGCGGCGTCGAGGTTGGCGTTGCCGGTGAGACTGCGCTGGGACATGAAGGAGAGGTAGCGACCACCGGGGGAGGCGGCGGCGCTCATTCGGTAGGCAAACCCGTTATTTCCGCCCCAATCGTTTTCGTCTGCTGCGGCGAGGGCGGCGATGAACCGCACGCCCTGGCCCTCCCGCCAGAGGTAGAGGTTCGGCTCGCCCGAGACAGCGGTCCCGCCGGCTTCGTTGGGGGTGGTATCCAACACGCCGTTCGCGACGAAGTAGATCGTCGAGGCGTCGTCGCTCATGCCCGAGGCGCCGCCCTGCACTTCGGCGCTTTCTCCCGAGCCGGCGAGCGGAGCGGTGATGTTGACCAGGCTGGCGCAACCGGCCGCCGGGGAGCCGGCGGGGATCTCGCAGCGGTAGAGGTCCCGTCCGCTCGGGCCGGCGTCTGCGGTCAGCTGCCGGGAGTCGGTGAAGAAGACGACGGTGCCCCGGGGGTTGGCGCCCTGGAAGGCCGGGCGGGCTTCGCCTGCGCCGCCGGCGCCGGGCTGGACGACATCGAGGCGGGCGGTTTCGCCGGCCAACGTGTCTCGCAGGTAGAGGCCCGTGACGGCGCCACCGTGCACAGTAATTGCACCGGTGCTCCAGAAGACGCGTGAGCCGTCCGCGGAGATCGCGCGGCGGACCGAGACGGGGCCCGAGCCCGCCAGACGCGTATCGGCCATCGCTCCGCCTTCGGCGGCAGGCAGCACGCCGACCGGCTGCAGCTGCCCCGCGCTCCACAGGTAGAGGCTCGTGGCAGGGGGCGGTGGCGCTCCCGCGAGGAGCGGCACCTTGGAGCTGAGGACGAGGTGGCTGAGGTCCGGGCTGGCGCCCGCCAGCTTGACTGGAGAGAGGGGGGAGTTCGGGTCGCCGGCGAATTCGGTCCCTGGAGAGACGTTCGCTTCGGTGACGAGCGGCGTATAGGCGGGTGGTTCGGTGTTCTCACGCAGGTACGGCGTTCTTTCCGAAGTTTCCGGCGAGAGCGGCATAGTGCTGCGCGGTTCCACCAACGCGCTCGAGAGATCGGGGCTGAAGAGCTTGTATTGGCTCCCGTTCCCAACCGGCAATTCACTCACCCCGTCATTGGGCAGCGTGATTTCCTTCGATCGCCAGCCGTCTCCCGTCCGGCGGGCCAGGACAGTCGATTCTTCGGGCGCGCGGGTTCCTTGTGGATCGGCTTCGATCGGCCCCCGGCTGGGGTAACTGAGCCCCTCGCCGTCAGCAGCGGCCTGGATATGGGCGTTCAGCGATCCGCTCAGCACTCCCCCGTGCTTGTCGGGCGGTGAGACCATCTCCCAGGCGCGGTTATCGGCGAGCTGGAAGCCGAGGCCGCTGACCTGGGTGGTGAAGGTGCGATCGGGACCTTTCGTGACGCCTTCAGTGTTCTCGGCGACGACCCGGTAGTGGTAGGCGGTGCCGGGCTGGAGGCCGGCGATGACCTGCGAGACCGCGATGACGTGATGGCCATCGCCGATCGCGACGCCACCCGTCCCAGGAACGCTCGTACAGCCGCCGGCGGAGCAGTCGCCGAGGCCGTACTCGAAGTGGTAGGTGGTCGCGAAAGTATTGGGATTGATCCCTGCATGCAGGGTGGCCGAGCTGGAGGTGACGCCCGCGACAAAGGTCGATTCGATGCTCGGCGGCCCCGGGGTGATCACTTCGCCGAAGATCTCGACTTTTTTGCCCGCTCCCCTGTTGCCCACGTAGAACTGGAATTCTTCGCCGCCGCCGAGGACAGCAACACCACCTCGCGTGATGCCCGGGAGTTCGCCTTCTTCGCCCGGTCGAGCGAAGAACCTCACGAAGGCCCCGCTGCTGTCGTACTTTTCGATCCAGCTGGAGCTGAAGTTCGTCCTCACGACGTAGACGTCGTCGGT
Organism: Solirubrobacterales bacterium; assembly: GCA_040508545.1. Classification (GTDB taxonomy): domain Bacteria; phylum Actinomycetota; class Thermoleophilia; order Solirubrobacterales; family 70-9; genus VRUE01. Next base: position 11,183 of record JBEVMR010000092.1, on the reverse strand, counting down.
CTGCGGATCCACGCCGATGCCGTAGGTGAAACCGGCGATGGCTGGAAGTATCGGACCGGCCGTATACGTGGTCGTCGCGGTGACGGGGAATTCGTCGGGGATGAACCGGTGGGCTCCTCCCGTGTTTCCTTCGGTTTGTGGTGCGGTGCTGACCACGTAGACGGTGCCGTCGGAGGCGACGCCGAGATTGCCGGCCGCCGCCGGTACGGCAAAGCTCGTGAGTTCTTCCCCCGTGGGGGCGTAGACGCTCACGGCTCCCGCGTAGTCGTTCACGTAGATGTCCCCGTTGACGTCGACCGCGAGACCGACGAGTTCCCCTGCGCTCGGAATTTCGCTCGTGCCCGCGCCCGGCCCCGCGCTGAATTCGGCCGCTTCGCCGTCTTCGTGGAAGGCCCTGATCGAGTGCTGTTCGGTGACGTAGACGACATGGCTGGTCGAGTCGACCGCGACTTGGGCTTCGTTAGCCCCAACATATGGGGCGAGGCCGGTGATTTTGTTACCTGAGATGTGGGGGGCGGAGCCGCCGAAGGCGAGCGTCCCGCCGTCGGCGCCGAACTTGTAGAGGGCGCCGGCGGGGACGTCGAGGACGTAGACGTCGCCCGTCTGCTGGTCGACCGCGACGCCGTTGATGTCTTCGAAGTCAGAGCCGACAGTACCGTCGGGGCCGAAGCTCTTGACGTATTCCGTCGAGGTGGCGCCGAGGGCCACCGACGTGGTCAAGGCGACGAGCACAGACAGAGTCAGTGCGCCGCCGAAGATCCGCCCGAGGCCCTTGGCCTGGGGCATGGTCGATCCCTTCGCGTAGCGTCTCACGTACTCTCTCCCTTGTCCCGCGAGCCCCCTGCCGGCCGCTTCCCCGGCGGCTCCCCTGGGTGCTCAGTTTTCTCTTATTGCCTCTGTTGCCCTACGGCCGTTTTTGCTTGCGTTTGCCACCACAATCGGGCCCCATCGCCGGCTTGGCGGTGAACACCTTGCCGTTGTGCCCACTGAATTCGACGTTGGCCCTGGAGACAACCCCGCAGAGGTCGCGGCTGTTGACGATCAGGCCCTTCTTGGCGCCCTGCATCCTCAGCTCGACCTTGGAGAGCGGGGCGTCGGGGGCCGCTTCGACCCTCGCTCTGATCCCGCCTTTGACCGAGTCGATCCTGGTCGCCACCTCGACGTCGACGAGGCCGTGCAGGTCGAAGACGAGGTCGGGCAGCTTGTGGCTCGAGGACCTGAGCCAGACCGGGCCCTGCAGTGGCTCGTCGAGCAGCGGGGTCCAGGCCTTGATGTAGCCGTATTGGGCGCCTTTGGGGCAGGCCTTGGCGGCGAACTGCACGCGGGTGCAGATCGTTCTGATGTGGGCCTGGTCGAGGAATGCCGAGCGCGGCAGGCGGACGAGGAGGCCTTTGACGTTGGCGTCGCCTTTGCGCGGCGTGTAGGTGGCGGTGAGGCCCGGGTGTCCGCCTCGCTTGGTGCCGCCCTTGAGCTGCAGGGCCAGCCTCGGCTTGAAGCCAAGGCCGGCGCAATTGGCGGCCTGGTAGCGACTGGAGAGGTCGACCGGGACGTCATCAGCGGCGCTGAAGACGTCGAGGAAGCTCCCGAACAGCGTCGCTTTGGTCCTCGATTCCTCGCATGAGGTCGGGTTCAGGGTGAAGTTCGGCCGATCGACGTAGACCCGCAGGTCCCTGACCTTCAAGACGATGCCCTCGAGGATGTGGGGGATCGGGTCCGAGGCGGCGCCGTCGACTTCGACTTCGGCGGTTTTCGGGTTGAGCGTGAGAGCCAGCCTGACGACGACAGTGCCCGCGTCAAAGGGTCCTGCCACCGCGGGGGTTACCGAGATCACGCTCAGGGGATCGCCGTGGTAGGGGCCGCCCAGGTAGACCTGGCCGCCTACGTAGGTCAGTGCCTCCCCCACTCCCGCTCCGGCCAGGGTGTGGCCGATCAGGGAGCTTGCCGGGCAGCTCGGCGCGGCGAGCTCTTGCCTGCCGGTCTTTGCCTTGGCGACGGCGATCGCCGCGTCGGGGCATTTGCCGACTCCCGCCAGCGAGCCGAGCTCGCCCGGGGGCAGGATCGAGGAGAACTTGGTCATGTCCTGTTCTCCGTCCGCCCTTTGCAGGCGCATGTAGAAGGGGGAGTAGGAGCCGGCGTCGTTGTTGAGCGCACCGGCTTGGAAGCGGGGGTGGAAGGGAGGGGCACCGGCGGGGGGACAGGGTGCCCCGCCGGGGCCGGAGCTGATCTGGAAGTCGGCGGCGGTCGAGTACGCCGGGCCGCCCGACCACGGGGTAAACACTGCAGTTGAGGTGTAGCTTCCGCAGCGGGGTGGCGTGATCAACGGTGAGCGGGCCCCTTCGCGGAAGTGGAAGCGGAACTCCGAGAACGGGAACTGGGGCACCTCGAAGCCCGGTTCGCCAAAGGTGGTGATGAGCCGGCCCGTCCGCGGGTCGGGCTCGACCTTGCCGGGCAGCTTTACCAAGATCCCCAGCTCGGGATCCTTGATCACCATGTAGATGGCTATCAGCGAGTCGAAGGGGTTCTCCGCCCCCGGAGCGCTGCTCGCCGGGTCGTCTTGCCGGGCGACGTAGAGCTCCCCCTTGAGAAGCTTGCCTTCCAGCAGGGGGGTTTCGACTTCGACGTTGCCCACCTTGGACGCTTCCGGGCACCCTTCGCCCGATTCGGATTTGACCGACTCGTGCTCATACTGCAGGGGGGTGCAGACCGCGAGGCCCTGCGCCACCGAGGGATTGACCGTCATCCCCTCCGGCAACGTGACCACGGCCTTCTTGATGTCCGACTGAGCCACCCCGTCGGGGCTGGTGAGGCCCTCGTCGTCGAAGTGAAGCGCGAAGTCAAGGCCCGAGCCCGACTCGGCGCTGCGGGTCGTCGGCTTCGCCGCGATCGTCGGCGTGAAGGTCAGCTTCTCACAACCGGTGGCCCCCGGGGGGGTGAGCGTCTCGGCGATCGTCGGGGGCCTCTCGGGGTGCTGCCAGGAGCGGGCCGCAAAGCGGGTGAGCAGCGGCCCGGTGCAGCTGCGCGGCATCGTGAAGTAGGGGGTCCGGGGGAGGTTCACGGGGCATTTTTGTTTTTGGCCCGAATGTGCGCAAAACCCCCTTTCGGAGTCATGGCTGGGATCGGCGGGGGTCCCCCAGATCCTCAGTTCAGAGCCGTAGAACTGCAGCGCCTGGGGAATGTTGGTGACGTGCACCTGGACGTTGTATGGGGGGTTGGGGTTCACGCCGGCTTCGAACGTCACCGGCACCCCGAGGACCACGAAGCCGAGCTTCGCCGCCGAGCCCGGCGCCGGCGCCAAATTGAAGACGGGCACCCCTTGGACGAAGGTTTCCACCCCCGGTTTTTTCGGGCCGAAGCCGACCGCCACGCGCGCCACCCCGACTACATTCGCGTTCGAGCAATTCGAGAAGAAGTGGGCGAAGTCGATCGTCAGGAAGTCGGCCGAGGCGCAGCGCGGCACCGGAGTCGGGGTCGCGACCAGCCCTGGCGGGAGTTCGACCTCGAGGTCCTTGAATTCCTCCTCGGGCAGTTCTTCCCCGCCGCCCAGATCGATCGTGTTGGCTTCAAAGAAGGTCGTGAAGGTATCCGGATGGGAGCCGGCCTGCAGCGGCGGTGCGCCGCTGGCGCCGGTGAAGGTGACCGAGAGGTCTTTGAGGCCGAACTCGGCCGCCGCCGGTGCGGCCGCCAGCAACGCGCTGAGCGCTGCTGCGATCAGAGAGGCCGCCAATCGCCTCATCGCTGCGCCCTCCCCCTGGAGCCGGCTCGCTGCTGTCGCTTGTCCTTCTTCTGGTGGCGACTCCTGTGCTTAGCGTGGCGACGCTTCTTTCCCCTGGCCTTTTTCTTGTGCTGCACGGGCTTCTGGTTACCCTCGCCCTGAAAGGAGGAGCTCGCCGGAGTGGCATCGTCGGGCGGCGCGCTCGGGCTCTGACAGGATTCGCCTTGACAGCCCGGCCGCGCCGGCGGCGGCGGTGGAAAGCCCCCGCCTGAGCGCGCGTCATAGATGTCGATCAGACCAGGGTCCTGGGAGAGCAGGCTCGAGTTGGTCTTGAAGAAGACGTCGCGGCCGCTGCTGTCGGCGTCGACGAACGTGGAGTCCGAGGAGCTGTGTCCCGAGGAGATCAGGCTGATGCAGCCGCCTTCTTCTCTGAGGAACAGCTCCGCCCCCAGAGCTTCGCACTGCGCCCGGCTGCCGGCTTCCTCCCACTCATAGACGTCCTGCCTGTCGTTCGTGTCCGGCAGTACCAGTGGCTGGGTCGTTTCGAAGAAGAGCCGGCTGCCGTCGGCCGAGAGGACCCGCGATGAGTGAAACTGGGATAGCGCGGTTGGGATCTTCGCCGCCGCGGTCATGTCCGTTAAGTTGCCGTTGTAACGGACGCGGGCACCCGCCGGACGGGCGCCGCCGGGGCTGCAGGAGACGCAGCGCAGCTCCCCGCTCTCCGCTCCGTAGAGGAAGACCTGGGCGTCGCAGACCCCGCCTTTTTTGCCGCACTCCGCCGGACTGGCCGCGTCGGTGTTATCGGAGCCGGTCAGCGACCCGGTCGACATGAAGGCCACGTGGAGGCCATCCGGGCTGACCCTTGAGGTGTGCTTGGTGGGATCCGGCGCAACCGGCGTATAGGTTGAGTTGAAATCGGCGTCGGGGAGCGTTGCCAGGAAGGTGAAGCCCCCTTCTTCGCCCGCCTGGTAGAGGTAGAGGTTCGGCGCGCCCGCTTCGGCCTTCGCGCCCTCGCTGTTTGGGGCTTCACCGGTGAGCACTTCCCTGGAGACCAAGTAGACGAGCTCGGCATCCTCGCCGGCGCCCATGATGCCGAGCGTCCCTTTGGCGATCAGCCGATCTTCTTCGGCCTCGACATCATATTCGTGGAGCTCTCCTCCGGAGGCGTCGGGTAGCCTGAAAATGACCCGCGAGCCGTCGGGGGCGGCGGTCATGAACACTGCCTTTGCTTTCGAGACTGCGATCGTTTCTTCGCCGTTGACGCGCACGTACAGTGCGCCGGCGGCAAGGTCGCTATCGGACCAGAAGATGCGCGATCCGTCGTCTGAAATCGCGTGGTTTACGCCGGCGTAGCGCGCTTCGGTGGGGGCGTTATTCGAGTTGTTGCTCCCAGCCGTGCAGTTGCCTTTGAACGGGGTGCCGTTGGGCAGCACACAGACCAGGCGGACTTCATCGTTGTCGTACTCATACAGTTGCGTCGATGCGGGTGCGTTTTCATACCCTTGAACCCGAAAGACCGCGTGGGAGCCCTCACTCGAGAAGCCCTGGATGGATGGCAGGAACTTCCTTGGTTCGACCCCCACCGGCGACAGCGTGGTGAGCGCTTCGTAGGTGCCCGCACCGGGGCCGCATAGCTGCCGGTGGTAGAGGTTGGGGAAGCCGGCTACTGCCGCCGCCGTCAGCTGCGGCGCGGTCAACTGGAGCACCCAGCTGTCGCAGAGGTCCTCGCTGAACGCCTTGTATTGGCTGTCCAGGATGGTCAGTTCGGCATAGCTTGGGCCTTCCTGGGGCGGGGAGATCGATGCGGTCGACCAGCCGCCGCTCCCCCGCCTGGCCAGGTACTGGGGGGTGAACGGGCCCCCCAGAGGCCCGCCGAACGCACGATAGGAGGAGTAAGTGATGGCTTCGCCGTCGGCGGCGCTCTGATCGATCGCCGAGTCTCGGCCCCTGGGGGTGGTGACCGCAACGACGTCGCCGCCTCCTTTGTCGACCGGCGAGACCATCTCGTAGGCTCGGCAGTCAGGCAGGGCGGCCGAAGATCCAGTGCGGAAGACCTGGTTCGGACAGTCCCCCTTCGACGGCAGGGCGCTCGAATAGGTCAAAAAGGACCCGCTGAGGCCTTCCTCGGCGCTTGCCGCCCCCGGCCCTTCCCCGTCGGGGTCCTCGCCGAAGACCGGCCCGCCGCCGCTGCTCTGGGCGACGAAGCGGTAGTAGTAGGTCGTGCCCGGCTGCAGGCCTTCGAGTTCGACGCCGGCGGTGATCACCGGAAAGCCGACCGTTTGGCTGAGCGCGGCGCCGGGGAAAAGCGCTTTCTCTTCGCAGGCGCTCGGGCTTTCCCTGCAATCGGCGGTGCCGTACTGGACGTAGTAGGCGGTGTCAGGCCAGAAGCGGGGATTCACCCGCGCGCGCACCACGGCCCTGTCGGTGCCGACCGAGAGCGCGTGCTGGTCTTCCACCGTCGGCGGTTGCGGCGGCGCCGGGCAGACAGTGGGGTCCGGTGGAGAACCGAAGGCGCGCACGAAGTCTTCGGTGGGGGCCAAGAATGAGATACTGGAGACATAGAGGTCCACGCCTTTGATCCCGCAGGCGGCGCTGACGGCGATCCCGGCCGACCTTCCTATGCCGGGTTTGAAGGCAAATTCCGCGTCCTGAACGCAGGTGGGGCTGTATTTCCTGATCACATCGTCATCGACGACGTAGAGGTTGCCGGCGCCGTCGGCAGCCACTGCCCGGCTGGGGACCAAACTGGATGATTCGGTTTTGGCCGTGCAGAGCACTTCGCCGGCGGCGCCCAGCTTGAGGACGTTTTCTTTGCCGATCAGGGCGACGAAGAGGTTGCCCGATGGGTCGACCGCGATCGATTTCACGCCGGCGCCCGCCATGGCGCTGCCCCCGATGCTTCCTTTGAAGGAGCCGTTCGGTTCGAACTCCTCGATGCGTTCCTTGTCGCCGACGAAGATGCCGCCGCCCGGGGCGATGCCGATATTGGCGGTGGTGTCGCCCAACGCATTGAATTCACCATCGCCGCCACCGCTGGTGCCCGCCTGGCAGACGTCCGCCGGGTCGACAGGGCAGAGGTTCTGCTGCGCGGCGGGAGCGCCTTCTTCGACCTTGGTCTTGTTGACCGCGCCGCCGAACATCAGCACGAAGGCGCCCGCCGGGTCGAATTTCACTACGCGCTTATTGGACGTGTCTTGAACGTAGATGTTGCCCGCCGCGTCGCGGCCGATACCCAGCGGCGCGTCGAGCTGACCGCGCCCGCCGCCGCCAAGCCCGGCTTTGCAGACGTCGCCGTTGGCGGGGACGCAGGTCTCGAGCTGATTTGCGGGAGGAGTGACGTCGTCGTCGGGGCCGCTTGCAACCACATCCCAGCCCCAGGTTTTGACGAACTCCCCCCAGATGGTGAACTCGACCACGCGGTCGTTCTGCTGGTCGGAGATGAAGACATTGCCGCTGGCCGGGTCGGCGACGATGCCCCGCGGAAATGCACACTGCCCCGCCCCCGACCCGTGTTCGCACTTCGTCCAGAGCTCCGGCGGCGGCGCTTCGGCGCCTGCCCTCGCGGCGAAGCCGGCCGAGGCCAGAAGAGCAGCCAGGAGCGCCAGGGTGGCGATCCGCAGCCGTTGCCTTCTCCCAACTGCTCCTTGCGCTGTCATCTCCGCCCCCTGGCTCCTGTCATCTGTCGAAAGCAATCGCCCGCCATGCCTCGGCTAGGGCGCCGTCACGGCCCAGGCGCCGAATCCGAAGGCGAACCCTGAAGGTGCCGTCAGGGGAATCGCGTTGAGGATCGCGCCGCTCCTGCCCGCGCCCCATTCGGAAGCTCCGTTCGGCAGCCCTTTCCCGGGGTCGCCGATGAGCTGGGAGGCGAGGCGCGGGGAGCCGATCAGGCTGGTTTCATAGACGCAAAGCTCGCCCGGTTCGGCTTCTGGAGTGGATGCCGTGCCCGGGCACGGTTTCGGATTGGGCTGGTCGATGGCTTTGATTTCGTATTCGAACGATGGATTTTCAAAGAGTTCGAGTTCTTTGCCGGCCGTGTTGATGAAATGCACATGGCCTTCTCCCAGCGGGTTTTCCAGTGCAACCGGGAAGGAGATCGCTGAGATGACCCCGCCGCCTGGGCCCGGCGAGGGCTGAGCGCTTTCGGAGAGGGCGCCGAAGGACCAGGTGCCGGTCTCGGTCGCTTCACTCGGCAGCGTGTTGTCAGGCGTCCAAGGCGCACCGTTTTTGCCGTTTTTGCCGTTGCACACGAGGGCCGGGGCACTGGCTGATTTAACTTCTACGCCGCCCGCGGTGCAGCTTTCTTTAGAGCCGCTGAACGAGGTGGTGGTGGCACTGACTCCGGGCGCGCCCGATGCGCCGGTGTCGCCTCTTGCGCCGGTGTCTCCCTTGGGCCCTATGGGGCCGGCCGGCCCCGCCGGGCCGGTCGCGCCTTTCGGGCCACGCGGGCCCTTCTTGGCCTTGGCCGAGGTGGTGGCCTTGCCGCCGTTGTTCGTCGCGGCATAGGCGCCTCCGAACATCGCGAAGACGAGGGCGATCACCGAGATCACGCCCGGGATGCCGAAGCGGTTGCGTAGTGGCGAGAACATCAAATCTCTCTCCTTGTCCCGTGAGCCCCTCTGCCTTGCCGCTTTCCCTGGCGGCCCCATTCGGCGAAGCTCGGTTGTCCCTGTGTGTAAGTCCCTGCCCGTTTGAAACAACGGACTCGCAAGACTGTAAACAAAGACCTTTTTAATGTCAAGAGTTGTGTTTCTGAAAGAAAGGGAGCTGTTTTCCACCAGCACCTGATTCCCGCATCGCGGGCAAGAACGCCTGGGTACTAGGGCGGTACTCAGCCGCGGTCGGGGCGATCCGGGTACAGCTCGTCGATCGTGACGAGAGCCCGGTAGGGGGCGGCCGCGGCCGCTTCGATTGCTTCGCCGCCGCCGGCAAGGCGGTCGACGACGGCGACCACGGAAACGGGCTCTAGGCCCTGCTCCTCGATCTTCTCGATCGCCTTCACGGTCGAGCCGCCGCTGGTGACGGTGTCCTCGACCACGAGCACCTTGTCGCCCTCGCTGACCGGTCCCTCGACCCAGCGTTGGAGACCGTGCTGCTTGCGCTCCCCTCGGACGAAGAAACCGACCAGGTGGTCCCCTGCAGGGACCGCGAGGGCGGCGCACGAAGGAGGAATCGCCGCCGTGGCGGGACCGCCAACGGCGCTCGCTCCAGCGTGAACCGCCGCAGCCGCGATCAACTCCCCCGCCGCGCGGAACCCCGCCGGCCGCAGCAGCGCCCGCCGCGCATCGACGTAGTACTGCGCCACCGCACCGCTAGCTAGCGTCACCTCGCCGATGATCAGCGAGTGCTCGCGCAGCTCCGCAAGCAGAGTCCGCTTGGCGGCTTCTAGGTCGGCCACCTCAGAAGACGAAGATGTCTTCGCCGAACTCAATGCGCTCGTAGATCTCGGGCTGGTCGGCGATGAAGGTGCGGATGCAGCCGTGGCTCGCGGGATAGTCCGGGACCGATTCGTAGCCATGCACCGCGTAGCCGCCGTAGAAGTAGAAGGAGTAGTACATGCCGTGCGAGTTGTAGCCCGGTTCCTGGCGGATGAAGGTGAAGTGGCCGGTGACCGTGGGGGTTGACGACTTGCCCGAGGAGATCGGGTAGATCGCGTAGGGCTTGCCGCCGTTGGCGAAGACAAGCACCTGCTTGCCGAGCGGCGCCTCGACGTGACGGCCGGCACCGGGGTGGCGCACCCTGTAACCGCCGCGTCCGGCAAATGCTTTCTTGACCAGGCCCTTGCCGGCGCGCATGCTGCGGGTCATCCCGTTGACTTTGCGGTAGGCGAGCACGCCGCGCGCCGTCTTGCCGCCGAAGCAACGGCCGCTGTTGGCGATGTAGCCCAACTTGCGCATCGCCTTCTTGAAGCCGAGGACGACGTCGTCGCACTGTCCCTGGTGAAGCGAGGGGAAGCTGACCTTCCAGCTCTTGCGCACGGTGCTGTCGGCGCCGAGCGCTGGCGTCGCCACGTGCTTGGCGGCGACCGCGTACTTGCCGCCCTCCTCGATCAGGATCTTGGCGCGGAATACACCCGTCCCCCCCTTGCCCTTGCTCAGCTTGACCTTCTGGTGCTGGACCCGGCGGCCGTCGAGGTAGAAGCTGACGTCGACCTTCTGGCCGGCGACGAAGGGCTTGACCGTCCCGATCGCGGGCACCGTGCTGTAGATCTGCGCCTTGCCGTCGCTCAGATGGCCGATGTGGGTGATCTTCACCGTCGCGTCACGCGGCGCCGCGGAAGCCACAGCGGGCAGCGCAAGCAGGGCAGCGAGAACGAGGGCTGAGACGAGGCGGCGATTCATCGGCCCGGCATTCTTACGGATGCTCCGGTTGACCGATTGTGACGACTCTGTCACAGCGCAGTCAATTGTCTGTAAAAAGAGCGAAACATGGCTTGAAATAGCGGCTTCCTCGGCTACGGTCGGCGCAGCGGAGGGTGAAGCCGTCAGGTGGCGGCAAGTGTCTGATAAGCACGAGTCCGGGCTGTACCCGGATAGGGTTCGAGTCCCTCGCCCTCCGCTATGTATTGTCTGAAGTGCGAAGGCGTGGTTGAGGTGCAATTATCACGCGGCCTGCGGGTAGTGCCCGCCTTGCGGCCCGCCTTCGCGCTTCAGGCTGCTGATAGGCTTTGGATTGCTTATCAGGCGCTTGGGGAGCTTTCCCCTTCACCCAGATTCGGCCCGCTCGCGCGGGCCGTTTCTTTGCTCCGACATCGCCGCGTTACTGGCCGATCAGGGCTACGGAGTTGTTCAACATGTGCAGGACGATTCCTGGCACGATCGAGCCGGTCTTCTCGTAGAGCAGGCAGAGGATGAAGCCGAAGAAGATCAGCGGCGGCACGGCGCTGAGGCCGGTGAGGGCGTGCAGCGCGCCAAAGATCAGGCCGGCGACCAGGGCCGCGGCGATGCGCGGCATGTATTTGCGGATGCCGCCGAAGATCAGGCCGCGGAAGAGCAGCTCCTCGCTGAGCGGCGCCGCGATCACGATCAGCAGCACCTGCACCGGCAGCGAGCCGAAGCCCTCGGCGATGTCCTCCTGTTCGGGCACGCCGAAGATGCCGGCGTAGAGCGCGGCGAAGGCGAGATAAGCGCCGATCGAGGCCGCCCCCCACTTCAGCGCCGTGGACACCCGGAAGCCACGCACGCCGAGTCGCCGCAGCGCCTCCGTGACCGACACCTTCCCCCACTGGCTCGCGATCAAGATCGGCACCAGCAAGAACCCGAGCGCGGTGGCCAACTGGACGAAAACGTTGGCAGCCGTGCTCAGGTCTTCCCCTTCGCTGGGGCTCTCGATGATCACCGCGGGAACACTGAGCAGCACCCCCGCTCCCAAAGCAATGAGCAGCCCGCCGATCGCCAGCTGCGGACCCCAGGTGACGTAGGGGAAGGGGCCCGGGGGTCGATCCGGACCAGCCTCCCCGCTGTTCGCTGGGCCG
>JBEVMR010000067.1:0-14740 GCA_040508545.1 Solirubrobacterales bacterium | reverse complement strand
GGCGGGCGACACAACCGATGGTGGTCAGACCTCCGGGTCGACAGCCAATCTAGGAGTCAGCCCGTCGCCTTCCGAGAACCAACCGACCGGGTCGGACGCAGCCGCCGACCGTGGGCCGACGATGACAGTGAGCACAACCTATCCGTGATCCTTCGGGAATGCGCGGAGGCAGGCAAAAGAGCGCCGCGTACCAGCCGTCCCGTTCCGGCCGAGATGTCTATCCGATCCGGCAATCCAGGCTCATGGAGCAATACCACTGTGCTACGAACAGAGGGTCCAATGGCAACGAGGAGAGCGCGTAACTTCAAGGAGATGGAGTGGCAGGCCAAAACCCGCTGCCCCAGCTTCGCCACATAAGAGACGAAATCCGCCGCACCGAAAAGCTGCACCCCAAGCGAAACCGCCTGATCCGCGAAGCGGTCGAGCAGGGGCACACGCAGCAGGAGATCGCAAAAGCGGCGGGCCTGTCTCAGGCTCGCATCCACCAGATAGTTATCAGCGACTTATAGGCAGCCATTGGGGCGCACCGGAGAGTTCGCCCAATCGGCAGGCGGCTACGGCAGCTTGCCCTCGATCACGTAGCGAAGGACGGCGACCACCTGCTCGGGCTCGCGCGCGGTGCCCTGCGCGGCCCGATCGACCTCCTTCAAGGCGTGGTCGAATTCCGCGTCATGGAGGGTGACGTAGGGCTTGCCCAGGGCGGCGGCGTAGCCGGCGTCGAAGGCGGCGTTCCACTGGCGGTACTTGTCGCCGAAGCGGACGACGACCACGTCGGCGTCGCGGATCAGGGTCTGGGTGCGAATCGCGTTGACGCCCGCGCCCATGTGATCGCGCCAGAACGGCTCGCTCTCCTCCCCCAACGTGCCGACGCCGGCGTCGTCGGAAGCGGCATGGTCGGTGACCGGCCCCGAGAAGGAGACCGGCAGGCCGGCCTCGCGTACCCCAGCCTCGATTCGCTCACGCCAATCGGAATGGATCTCCCCAGCCAGGTAAACGCTCCAGGTGCGATCGCTCATCGCGCCATCCTAAATGCGCAACGGGTTTACGGGTCCCGCTGCCCTCTCCCCGATACAGGCCCTAGCGGGAGCGCATAAATTTGCACGTTTTTTCTTGAGTAATTGTCGGCTGGGCTGTATCAATGGTCGAAACCCGAAACGGGCGGGGGAGAAAAGGAACAGAGATGACCCGCAAGCTCAAGATCATCGGCCTCGCCCTGGCACTGGGGGCGGTGGCGATAGGTGCCCTGGCCGTAACCGGAGCCTTTGCCGGCGAAGAAGCCGAAGGAGGAGGCGAAGGCGAACTCCATGCAGCGGGATACCCGGCGATCCTCGACGGCACAGACATCGCGGCAGAACCGAATGCGTTCACACTGTTCACCTACGTCATCAAATGTCCAGACTCGAGCTACACCGGTGAAGTGCTCGAAACCAAATCCTTCACAATCATCCCTACCTACAGCAAAAACTGCACCGAGACGGTCAGCGGCCGCACAGCGACAGTGAAAACGAACGGCTGTGGCTACAAACTCACACTGCGGAAAACAACAATCCAGGACAAAATATGGGTGGACAACTACTTCTTCACCACCGACATCATCTGCGGCGGCAACGACATCGAAATCATCATCTACGAAGCAAATAACAACGAGAACGCCGAATTCTGCAAAATCACAATCAAAGAACAGGGCCTGAAAGACCGGGGCAAGCTGCAGAACGTGCTGGAACCGGGCACGACCAACACAAACGGTGAACTGAAGCTGGAAAACAAGGTCGAAGGCATCGTCGCTGACAAAAGCGGGAAATGCCTGCCCAAACAGACGACCACCGGTCAGCTCCACATCGGCATAACAATCAAAGGCACAACCAAAGTCGGCGGCCCGAACTTCCTCCAAGTCACAGACGGGGAACCTGTCTAAAGACCGAGCAGTGGGTTAGCTCTCGGTGGGCGCGGGCGCCGCGCCCACCGACTGCTCCTCGAAGTGCTTGCTCAGCATCGTCACCTGGCCCTGGTAGTTGGAGCCGAGCGCTTCCCCGTAGAGGCGCTCGGCCGGGGCGCTGGTTCGCTCCAGCGCCAGCTTGCAGACCGGCTGGCGGTGCTCGACCATGAAGGAGACGTCGCGGGCGCGCACCTCGAGCGCGGCGCGGCTGCCATGGCGGCCGCCGACCGGGTCGTAGCCGAAGCCCGGGTCGAAGAAGCCGGCGTAGTGGGTGCGAAGCTCGCCCGCGGTCGGGTCGTAGGCCATCATCTCGGCGGCGATCTGAGGTGGGATGCAGACCCCCTCGGCGGAGAGCAGCAGGTAGAAGATCTCCGGCTCGAGCACGATCTTGCCGCCGGGCTCGGGATACACCGGGTCCCAGTAGTCGGTCCAGCGGTAGGCGCGGATGCGGGAGAGGTCGATCGGCAGGCTGTTCTTCTTCGCCCGATAGCCGACGATCCGGTCGCTGGGGCCAGAGAGGTCGACGCTGAGGAAGAGCCCCTCGGCCAGCGCCAGCTCCGACTCGCGCAGCGCGTGCGAGTCGAGGTAGAGCAGGGGGAACTCGGCCTGCAGAGCGCGGATCTCAGGATCGCTGAGCCGCACGTCGCCACGCGCGAGCCGCAGCTGGTTCAACGAGAGCCCGCTCTGCACCTGGATCGCGAACGAGCGCGGGACGACCTCCAGGTAGAGGCGGCCGTGATAGCCAGGGCGGATCTCGTCGAAGCGGTGGTGACGATCGGTCAGCACCCGGGTGAAGACGTCCAGCCGCCCGGTCGAGCTCTTCGGGTTGGCCTTGGCCCGCACGTCGTCGGGCAGCGCCAGCTCCTCGATCAGCGGCACCAGGTAGGGGCGGTCGCGCTCGAGCACAGCACCGTCGCGGAGATCGACTTTCTGGAAGGCGAGGCCCTCGATCTTCTCCTCGACGGTCGACTCGACGTCAGGCAGGAAGCTGCAGCGCAGCGCCCAGGCAAAGTCGCCCAAGCGCAGATCGACGCTCGCCGGCTGAACCGCCTCGGGACGGATCCGGTAATCGCCCGAGCCGATCCACTCGGCGTCGATCGCCTCGCTCAGGGCTTGCGAGGGAAGAACGCCACCGGCCGCGCCATGGGCAGGCTGGGTTGCCGCGCCCCGCGCGGCTGCGCTCGCATCGCTCGTCATCTGGCGGAGATTATCCGGCGTGCCTCGGCAACCCCGAGGTAAGGAGTCAGCGCAAACTCGGCAAGTTCCGGGAAGAATCGCGCCAGGCGGCTCGTTTCGCCGGCCAAGACCCGGCGACCGAGCAGCGATGCGATGCCGCCGACCACGGCCTCGTCGGCCGCCTCGGGCGGGCGCCCGGCGCTCGTCCCGGCGGGGGCGCCGTCGCGCAGGTAGGGGACGAAGCTCTCGACCGCGCCCTGAAAGCGCCCGTAGACCCCGGGGCCGGCGCGCAGGCCCTCGACCAGCAGCAGGTTCGCTTGTCCCGGCTCGGCGGCCAGTCCGCCAAGCGCGGCGCCGAGCCCTGCGCAAACGCCGGCAGCCCACTCGTCCTCGCCGGCGCAGGCGCCGACGACGTCGGCGCGCAGGCGCTCGACGGCCTCGTCATAGGCGGAGAGGAAGCACTCGTCCTTGCTGCCGAAGTGCTGGTAGAAGTCGCTCTTGGAGACCCCCGCCCTGCTGCTGATCGCGGAGACGGTCGTGCCGTCGTACCCGTATTCCTCGAGCGAATCGGCGATCGCGGCCAGAAGGCGCCCGCGCTGATTTTGCGCGATGAACTCGCGCGAGAGGCCGTGGCGACCACGGGGCAGCGGCTTCATGCAGTACTAAAGTCTGCCAGTGCTAAGCACTTCTCGTCTGCTGGCCCGACGTTACTCGGCCATGCCGGCACCCAGATAGGGCGCCATCATGAACTCGGTCAGCTCGGGCAGCAGGTCTTCGGCGCGCTCGGCCTCACCGCGTCGAATCTGCTGGTAGACGATCCAAGCGACGCCGCCGACCAGTGTCTCGGCGACCGTGTCCGGCAGCCGCTCGTCCCCCGGCAGCGCCTGCCTCGTCAGCCTGACGAAGGCCTCGAGGGCGTCCTCGTAGCGCTTGGTCGTGGCCGGTGTCGCCGAGAGCGCCTCGATCATGCACATCCGCGCCAGCGTCGGCTGCTCGGCGACGTAGCCCAGAAAAGCCGCAAGGCCGCCCTCGATCCGGTCCTGCCAATTGCCGTCGGCGTCAGCGCCACCTTCCTCGACGCGGCGCAAGACCTCGTCGCGGGCCGCGTCGAAGGCGGCGAGGAAGACTTCCTCCTTGCCCTCGAAGTTGTCGTAGAGAGTTTTGCGGGCGACCCCGGCCCTCTTGACGATGTCGGAGATCTTGGTCGCCTCGTAGCCCTGCTCGGCTGTCAGCTCGGCGAGGGCGTCCATGATGCGACGCTGCTTGTGCAGGGCGATGAACTCGCGGGGAAGCGCGGGACGCACCGAGGCGACAGCCCGTTTAGACGGCTGTCGCTCCTGCGTCCCCCCTTTTCCGCGTGGCGGCATGGAGCAAGGATACCCGGGGCGCGCCAAAATCCGATGCAGGCCAGCGACTTTTCTGGTACCTTTCGAGCGCCTGCACAATTTCTAAAAGAAACGCGTAGGTTCCTATGTCACCGGACAGGGTAATGCTCAGCAGGGAGAAGCTGGCGATCGCGGTCGGAGACCGCTGGTCGGATGCTGAACTAACCGAAGCCGTTGCCCTGCTGAGCCGGGCGGACGGTCGTTTCCCGGCGGGCGTTCGAACGTTGCCCGGGGACCTCGTCAAGGCGGTGCAGCGAGAGCGGCTGCTGGCGGCGATGACCGGCACCGTCACCGAGCTCGGCTACAACGCGCTCACCGTCCAGAACGTGCTCACCCGGGCTGGCATCTCACGGCCGACGTTCTACGAGCAGTTCGAGGACAAGGAGGACTGCTTCCTCGCCGCCCTCGACGCCGCGGCAGCGCGGATGCGCGAACGGATCGAGGCCGCAGTCGCCGACTCGGGGCCCAGCTGGCGCGACCGGCTCCGCAGCGGAATCGCCGAGCTGCTGCACTACATCGCCGACGAGCCAGAGGAAGCGCGCCTGGTGATCGTCGAGGCGCGCGCCTCGAGCCCGGCCGGGCTGCAGCGGCGCGACGAGATGCTCGACCGCTTCGCCGGCTGCATCGATGCCTTGGTCAGGAAGGAGCTGGACGAGCCTCCGTCGGCGATTGCCGCCGCCGGGATCGTGGGGGGAATCGAATCAGTCGTCTACGCGCGCCTGCAGAAAGGCAAGACCGACGAGCTCGACCAGCTGCTCCCCTCGTTGATGTATTTCGCCGTCCTCTCCTACGCGGGCCGCGAGGCCGCCGGCGAGGAGCTGGACGACACGGCCCTCGCCTAGGAGGAGCCCCAGCTTCTCAGCGCTTGCGCCGCTTGCCGGAGCGCTTCGCGGGGCGTGCAGCGAGCCGCAGAGTTCGCTCGCTCTCCTTCTCGACCGCCTCCCCCATCGCGATCTGGAAGGTGGCGAGAAGGGCGCCGGCGGCGAGCGGACGCATCCGTTCGAGCGCCTCGCTCATCCGCGGCCAGTCACGCTCCGGTCGCCCGGCACGGTCGAACGGCTGCCACACCTCCTTGACGAAGAGGTCGACGAAGGCACGGGCGACGCCGTCCGCATGACGACGCAGTTTCTCCGCGGTGACCAATGCGCCCTCGGCGCCGATGCCCAGCTCAGCCAGCTCGGCGGCGGCGCGCAGCAAGCGAGGGCTGATCACCTCCACCCGGCCGTCGGGCAGGGCGCGGAAGATGCCGAGCTTCTCGGCCCGGCGGGTCAGTTTCGCGTCGGCCGCCTCGCTCCAGATCCCCGCCAGCTCCTCGGGCTCGACGATCTCCGGGGCCTCGTCTTCAAAGGGAGCACGCAGGGCGCGGGTGAAGTCGAAGATCGCCGAGGCGGAGCCATCGCCGCTGTCGAGCACCCTGCGAATCGCCTCCAGGTTGAGCCCGTCCGCCTGCATCTCGCGGGTCAGCTCGATCCGGGCAACGTGCTCCTCGCCGTAGTAGCCCGTGCGGCCGCGCACGGTCGGCGGCGGCAGCAGGCCGCGCGTCTGATGGGCGCGGATGTTGCGCACGGTCATCCCGGTCCGCTCGGCGAGCTGGCGGATCGTCATCTCGCCGTCAGCGGGCTTGGAAGCCTTTGAGCCCTTGCTGCTCATTCAGCCCATGGTATGCGGCTACCCGCAGAGGAGCAGGCGCCGGCCGTTCATCTCCGCGGCGGCGTCGGAGCAGAGGAAGGCGATCGCGTCGGCGATGTGCTCGGCTGGGGTGAAGGAGCTGAAATCGCTGTCGGGGCTCTCCTCGCGCATCCGCGCGGTCAGGATCGCGTCGACGACGACGATGTTCGCCGTGGCGGCGGTCCCGGCAAAGCCATCGGCGAGGGCGAGCGTCCAGGCCTCGGCGGCCGCCTTGGCCGCCGCGTAGGCGGCGTTGGAGTTGGACGGCGCCTGCGCCTGCTTGGCCGAGACGAGGATGAAACGGCCGTGCTCGGACTCGAGCAGAGCGTCGTGGAAGGCGCGGCTGGTGTGTTGCAAGGTGCGAATCAGGAGGTCGTGGAGCAACTCCCAGTCTGAGAGGGGCGCCTCACGCAAGGGCGTGCCCCCACGCCAGCCGCCGACCAGATGGAGCATGCCGTCGAGCCGGCCGAAACGCTCGAGCAGCGAGGCGCACCACGCTCTCGCCGCCTCCTCGTCGAGCAGGTCCACCGCGCTCCCGTCCCAGCGCTCTGCAGGCAGATCCAGCCCGGCGCCCACCGCGTCGATCCGCCCCTGGTCGCGATCGGTGGCGGCGACCGTCGCGCCGGCAGCCGCCAATCGCTCGGCCACGATCGGCCCAAGACCGCCGCCGATGCCGGCGATGGCGAAGACGCGACCGTCGAGGGGCTTGCTCACAAGTACATCTTCCCCTATCCAAACGAGTAAATCGATAAGAGACGTTCCGTCTGCAATCCATGCGAGGATCTGTTCCCATGGCAGTCAACACCGGTCCTGTATGCGAAGAGCGCAAGCGGCTCATCAACCGCCGCCAACAAGGCGACCTCGGCGAGTTCTCGGCAATGGAGTGGCTAGCCAGCAAAGGCGCACTCATTTGGTTTCCGCTGGGCCATAGCCCACATGTCGACCTGATTGCTCAGATCGATGGGCATCTCACCCGCATCCAAGTGAAGACGTCTACATATGAGGTGTCGACCCCGAAAGGTCACTCCCGGTGGGCGATCAGTATTTCAACCAGTGGAGGAAACCAGAGCTGGGCAGGAACTACGAAGAAATTCGATCCAACCTACGTCGACTACCTCTTTGCTCTAGTAGGCGACGGTAGGCGCTGGTTCATTCCGGCAGCCATCATCGAGGGATCGCGACGAGTTAGCCTCGGGGGAACCAAGTATTCTGAGTTTGAGGTCGAGCGGGGTCAGCCGATTAAGCACCTCGTCTACCTGGGCGATAACCAGGTGAAGTCAGACCAAATTCAGGGGGAGTGCCTGAGCGGTCAAAAGGAGCAGACTGTAAATCTGCCGGCTATGCCTACGCAGGTTCGAATCCTGCCTCCCCCATCTAAAGCCAGTGGCCCCATCGGGGACACAACAAGATCTCAGCACAGGCTTGCCCAGAGCGGTCACGCTCTCTTACGGCAGAAACGCCAGTTAACGATTCCGAAGCGCCCCTGTGAGGAGGCCGGGCTGAAAATCGGCGACCGGATGAGGGCGCAATCAGATGGACCCGGGCGGGTCGTGTTTGAGCGCGCCGATGCCGTGGATTTCCCCTAACTAACGCCGAGGCGGGCGGCCATCTGCTCGTTGAAGGCGGTGAGGGCCGACATCGGGCGCATGAAGACGGTCAGCTCCTTGACCAACCCTTGCTCGTCGAGCTCGAGGAAGTCGATGCCCTCCAGCTCGCGGTCGCCGACGCGGGCTTTGAAGCGGAGAACGACCACGCCGTCCTCGGCCAGCTCGTCGACGTAGCGGAAGTCCTCCAGGGTGGCGGCAACATGCGTTAGGACCTGCACCACGACCTCACGGCCCTCGAAGCCGCGGAAGAGGATCGGGCTGTGCAGGACGACGTCCTCGCGCAGGGTCGCGGTCGCCGCCTCGAGGTCCTTGGCCTCGACGGCGAGGCGGAATGGATGGGCCTCGGCCATCAGCGAGGCTCCAGCACGAAGAGGGCGATGTCGCGATTGGTTCGCGCCTCGTATTCGTCGAAGCCCGAGTACTGCTCGTTGTGCTTGCGCCAGAGGTCGGCCCGCTCCTCGCCCTCGGCAACCCGGGCACGCACTGGGCGCCGCTCGCGCCCGACCTCGACCTCGGCCTCGGGATTGGCCTTCAGGTTGAGTGACCAGGCGGGGGTGCGGTTGTGGCCGGCGTTGGAGCCGATCACGACCAGGCTCTTGCCGTCGGCGAGGTAGACCACCGGCGCGGTGCGCTGCTGGCCCGATTTGCGCCCGGTGGTGGTCAGCAGCAGGACCGGCGCCTCGTTGATACGGCCGCCGATCCTTCCTCCGGAGAGCCTGTAGAGGGGGATGTTGAGCTTGCCGGTCCAACGCAGGCCCCTCGCCCCCATCATCTGCGAGGCGCGCGAGTAGAACTTGTCTCCGGAAGGCACGGCGTCAGTATCCCAACCCGAGCGTGCTCAACTCGCTTCGCGGAGCATCTGCGCCTCCGGCAGGTGCTGGAGTTTCTTCAGGGTGTTGTTCTCGATCTGGCGGATCCGCTCGCGGGTGACGCCGAAGGTGTTGCCGACCTCCTCGAGCGTCAGCGGCTCCAGGCCGGTGAGCCCGTAGCGAAGCTCGATCACCTGGCGCTCACGGTCGGGCAATGCAGCCAGCGCCTTTTGCACGCCCTCCTTCTGCAGGTGTTCGCTCGCCTCTTCGAATGGCTCGGCGACGGTGTCGTCGGCGACGAAATCGCCGAGCTCGGAGTCGTCCTCGTCGCCGACCGGTTTCTCCAGCGAGACCGGCAGCTGCGCGACGCGGAGGATCTCCCGCACTTCGCCCAGCGGCCAGCGCAGCTCCTCGGCGATCTCGGCCGGCTCCGGCTCGCGGCCGAAGCGCTGCACCAGCTGGCGCTCGACGTGGGCGACGCGGTTGAGCTTCTCGACCATGTGCACCGGGATGCGGATCGTGCGCGCCTTGTCGGCGATCGCCCGGGTGACCGCTTGGCGGATCCACCAGGTCGCGTAGGTGGAGAACTTGTAGCCACGGCGGTAGTCGAACTTCTCCACCGCCCGGATCAACCCCAGCGAGCCCTCCTGGATCAGGTCGAGGAAGCTCAGGCCCCGCCCCAAATAGCCTTTCGCGATCGAGACGACGAGGCGCAGGTTGGCCTCCACCATCTGCCGCTTGGCGATCATGTCGCCGCGCTCGATCCGTTTCGCCAGTTCGACCTCCTGGGCCGCGGTGAGCAGGTCTACCCTGCCGATCGAGCGCAAGTAGAGGCGCAGCGAGTCGAGGCTCGGTTCGACCGTCAGATCCAGCTCCTGCTTGCGCGACCCGCCGTTGGCCGCCTCGGCGCGCTGCTCCTTGTAAGCGGTGACGCCGTCCTCGGCAATCACTTCGACGCCGTGCTCGACCAGGTGGGCGTGCAGGCCGGTGACCTGCTCCTTGGTCACCTCGACCTCCTCCAGTGTGGCGGCGATCTGCTCGAAGGTGAGGTAACCGCGCTCGCGGCCGAGCGCGACCAGCTCCTGGAGCTCCTGCGGCCCCATTGGCTGCTCGCTCGAATCCTGATTCAGTCCCTGCGGGACCGTCTCCAACGGCTCGATAACACTGCCTCCACTGCAACCCAGTTCCCCTCCCGGGGGCCGGCCCCAACGCTCCGGCTTGCCGAAGTATAGGGAGCTGTCGACGGAGCCGATCGCCTACGCTTCATGCCGATGGCAACCCGTTCCACCACTCCGCTCTCCCCCACCGCAGCAGACGTGCAGTCGGGCGCGCCGGCGACGATGGTCAGTCTTTCGCGGGTCGGCGTAACCGGAGTCGAGAAGGTGATCCGGGTCGCGACGAACGGCGAGGAGAACCTCTACCACGCCGAATTCGAGTGCTTTGTAGATCTCAACCCGCGCCAGGCAGGCGTCCACATGTCGCGCTTCGAGGAAGTCGTCGGCGAGGCGATCGACGAGGTCGTGCTCGGCGAGGCGTTCCGGGCCGAGGTGCTGGCCGCCCATATCGCCAAGCGCGTGCGCGAGAGCCAGGACGGTCTGCGCGCCGAGGTCTCGGTGACGGCGCGCTATCCGGAGACGGTCACCACCCCCGCAAGCGGCCAGCGCACGCAGGAGATCTACGTCCTCTTCGGCACCGCGGTCGACTCGCTGCGCGGGACGCGGACGCTGACCGGCGTCCAGGCGCAGGGAATGACTGCGTGCCCGTGCGCGCAGGAGATGGTCGGCGGGCTCGCGCGCGAACGCCTCGCCGAGCGCGGCTTCGACGCCGAGCAGATCGAGGCGGCAATCGAGGCGGTCCCGATCGCCACCCACAACCAGCGCGGCATCGGCACCCTCCACGTCGGCTGCCCCGAGGGCGGCCCGGCCTGGATCGACGCTCCGGAGCTGCTGCGCATCGTCGAGCAGTCGATGAGCTCGGAGATCTACGAGCTGATGAAGCGGCCCGACGAGCTCGCGGTCGTCGCCAAGGCCCACGCCCAGCCGCGCTTCGTCGAGGACTGCGTGCGGGAGATGATCCGCCGCGTCACCGCCGACTACCCGGACCTCCCCGGCGACGCTTTCGTGATGGCGCGGCAGGAGAACCTGGAGACGATCCACCGCCACAACGTCGTCGCGGAGCGCTACGGCACGCTCGATGACCTGCGCACCGAGCTGGAGGACGGCGAGCACCAGCGCCGCCACCTGACGATGCGCGAGTGGCTAGCGGCTCCCGCTCCTTGACCCAACCGGCCGAGAGGGGATCTGAGTGAAGGTACTGATCAATGGCCGGTACGCCTATGAGACCGACCTCGAGGATGTAGAGGTTGGGGATGAGATGGTTCTACCCGGTGATCTTCCCGGCTCCTGGACGGGAATCGTCACCACCCTTGAACCCGCGTACGACAGACCCTGCCGCAAGGCCATCGGCCTTTCTCGGCGACGGGAGCAGGTGCAGGCGGAGCATGCGGCGCTGGCGCAAGTTGAGATCTCTGGATGGACCGTGGGACAGACGATCTCCAAGCGGTGTGATCAGTGCGGCAAAGAGCGCCTGTACGTAGTCGAAGCGGTCAACAACCTAGGTCGGCCGACTTCGCTGAAAGCGGCACCGTGCGACTGTGGCGCCCCTGGGCGCGGGACCGGCCTGGGCTCAGCCGAAAGCTTCCGCCACTTCATGATCGATCCCGCTTGGTAGCGAGATCCACCTCCAGGTGTGAGAACTCGTCCCCTTCCGGCAGCTCGCTCCGTTCTACGCGGCGGTTGACCCCTTTGCCCTTGCTCGCTCTTCCCGCTCCTCCTCGAGCCGGCGTCGCAAGCCGAGGAAGTAGTCGGCGCCACTGATCAGGGTCACGGCGACGGCGAGGTAGACGAGCACGTCGACCCACACCGGCGCCGGGTTGGCGGCGATCAAGGCGAACACCGCGGCGATCTGCAGCACCGTCTTCAGCTTGCCCATCCAGCTCGCTGCGATCACCACGCCGCGCTCGGCGGCGATCGCCCGCAGCCCGGTCACGGCGATCTCACGGGCGATGATCACCATCGCCACCCAGGCCTCGAGGCGGTTCAGCGAGACCAGCGAGACCAGCGCCGCGGTTATCAGCAGCTTGTCGGCGAGCGGATCCATCAGCTTGCCGAAGGTGGTGACCGCGTCGCGCGAGCGGGCGAAGTAGCCGTCGAGGCCGTCGGTGAGGGCGGCCAGGGCGAAGACGCCGGCCGCGAGGGCATCCCCGTTCGGCGTCTCACCGAGCAGGGCGACGACCACGACCGGGACGGCGAGGATGCGCAGCAGGGTGAGCGTGTTAGCGAGGTTGAGCGGGAACATCAGCGGACGACGGCCTAAGTGTCCGCTCCAACTCTACTTTTCGGCCCATCGACGGCTTCGGCGTCGCGCTTGGCGAAGTAATCCTCCCCCTCGATGCTGATGCGTGGAACGACGCGAGATAGCCAGCGCGGCATCCACCAAGCCCAGCGGCCGAGCAAAACCATCACGGCGGGCACCAGCAGGCAGCGAACCAGGGTCGAGTCGATTGCGATCGCAACCGCCAGGCCGACCCCGAACTCCTTCACGATCGGATTGCCGTTGAGGACGAAGCTGGTGAAGACGCAGACCATGATTGCGGCTGCCGAGGTGATTACCCGTCCGGTGTTGGCCAGGCCCTCGATAACCGCTTCCTTCTCGTCTTTGTTCTGGCGGTAGTGCTCGCGCATCTGAGTCAGCAGGAAGACCTCGTAGTCCATCGAGAGCCCGAAGAGGATCGCGAACATCAACAGCGGCACAAAGCTGACTATCGGGATCGAGTGGTCTAACCCGATCAGCGAAGACGCCCAGCCGAGCTGGAAGACCGCCGTCACCACGCCGTAGGCTGCGGCGACCGAGAGCAGGTTCATCGCCGCCGCCTTGACCGGCACCAGCAGCGAGCGGAAGGCGAGCAGCAGGACGACGAAGCTGAGCCCGACGACGATCGCGATCATCAGCGGCAGCTTGTCGCTGATCTGGGTGGCGAGGTCGATGTAGCCGGCGGTCTGGCCGCCGACGTAGGCGGCGGCGCCAGTCTCCTGCAACGCCCCGGGGATCGCCGTGTCGCGCAAGCTTTCGACCAGGTCGACGGTCTCGTCAGCCCAGGGCGCGGATTTGGAG
Organism: Solirubrobacterales bacterium; assembly: GCA_040508545.1. GTDB lineage: Bacteria > Actinomycetota > Thermoleophilia > Solirubrobacterales > 70-9 > VRUE01. Next base: position 1,986 of record JBEVMR010000067.1, on the reverse strand, counting down.
ATAACGGTGAAGACCGCCACCGTGCCGGTTTTGTCGAGCGTCGGTTCGGAGACAGCGGCGACATCGCCGGCTGCGCCCACGTCCTTCTCGAGGACGGGCAGCACCTGTTTCGCTTCCTGTGCGGTCTTGTATCGCGAGGTGACCAGCAGCGGCCCGTTGACGCCCGGCCCGAAGCCCTTGGTCAGCGAGTCGTAGTTCTGGCGCGCGGTGGTCGACTTGGGCAGAGCGCTGAGATCGTTCTGGCCCAGCTCGAGCTGGAAGATCGGCAGCGCCAGGACGATGAGGACGGCCAGCGCGGCCAGCGCCGAGCGCCAGGGCCGCTGGGCAACTGCACGCGCCCATTTCCGCCAGCCGTGCGGCTCGTGGTCATCCGGGTTGGAGCTGGTCCCGGGCACCCGCATCGAGTTGATGTGGGGGCCAAGCGCACCGAGCATCGCCGGCAGCAGGGTCGCCGCGGCGCAGACGGCGACGACGACGGCGATCCCCGCGGTGAAGCCGAGCGTGCTGACCAGGGGTATGCCGGCAAACGAGAGGGAACAGAGCGCAATCACCACGGTGAAGCCGGCAAAGACGACGGCGCCGCCTGCGGTCGCGGTGGCGCGGGCGATCGACTCGCGCAGGTCCATCCCTTCGGCGAGCTGCAGTTTGTGCCGGGTGACGATGAAGAGCGCGTAGTCGATCCCCACCCCGAGGCCGATCATCGTCGCCAGGGTCGCGGCGACGCTCGGCACTTCGATCGCGTTCTCCAGCAGGCGGATGATCGAGAGTGAGATCGCCAGGCCGATGATCGCGGAGCCGATTGGCATCACCATCGCCGTCGCCGTGCCGAAGGCGAAGAGCAGGATGACGATCGCAGCGGCGATCCCGATCGCGTCGCTGACCCCCGTATCGGGCTTGGAGAGCTGCTGGCCGACGTAGCTGCCGACGGAGGTATCGAGGCCCGCCCGCTTGGCCGGGCCAGCGGCGTCGAGGACGGCTTCTGCCTGCTCCTCGGTCAGCTCCCCGGGCCCAACGCCGAGGATCACGGGCGTGTAGGCGACCGTCTTGTCCTTGCTGAGCAGGCCCTTGGCGACGCCCTCCTTGCTCAGCGGACTGACCGCCGAGTTGACCTCGGGCATCGCCTGGAGGTGCGCGATCGATTCTTCGATCGCCTGTGCGTACTTGGGCTGGGTCAGCGCGCCTTGCTTCGATTCGAAGGCGAGGGGGTTGCTGCCGTAGGCCTGTTCGGGCAGCTTCTCTTCCATTAGTTCGGTCGCGTTGGTCGACCCGGTGCCCGGCAGGGTGAGGTTGTCGTTGGTCTTGTCACCCGACGCCTGGCCGAGGATCACGAGCACCACAGCGGCGATCAGCCAGATGGCGATCGTCGGGTAGTGATGGCGCGAGCAGAAGCGGCCGATCGCGTAAAGGGGGGCGGTCACCGGAAGATCATCCCCCACCGCTCGGATCGTCGTCCGCAGGAGGCGGGACTTCGCCGCCGTCGAACCCCTCGGGCGCCAAGCCGGCGGCGCCGGCGCCAAGGCCCTGGCGCAGCACGACGAGGTGCTGGGCATGCCCGGCGGCAAGCGAGGCGTCGAGCGTGCGCGGCGCCGGGGTATAGAGACGGGGCGCCGCCTCTATATAAGAAGCAAGGGCCGCGCTCTCGAGCTCGTAGAGGAGGCTCAGCAGATCTGCCTCGTCGTCGACTCCGGTGAGATCGAGCTCTTCTGGCTCGGCTTCGGTATCGCCACCGAGGCCGCGGATCGCCTTGGTCAAGGCATCGGCGTATTCCTGCTCGTGGGCGCGCAGCCGGCGCCCGACCGCGCGCTGCGGGCCACGCAGGAGCGGGCGTCCGCGCGTGTAGACGTCGAGCATGGTCAGCTCACGCGCGAGGGCTTCGTTGAGGATCTCGGCATCCGACCCCTTTTCGGGATCGGTCTCCGCGCCGCGGCCGCTGCCGCCGCAACCGCCTGCGGCGATCAGAACTAGGGCCAGTACGGCGGCGGCGCG
>JBEVMR010000054.1:0-18203 GCA_040508545.1 Solirubrobacterales bacterium | reverse complement strand
CGACCTAGAACGACGGGCGCATCTGGCGCAGTCGCTTGACCCGCTCCTCGATCGGGGGGTGGGTGGAGAAGAGGTTGGCGATTCCGCCACCCTTGAAGGGCTTGACGATGTAGAGGGGCTCGGCCGCCTGGTTGACCTTCATCGGGATCGCTTCGGCGCCCTGCTCGAGCCGCAGCAACGCGCTCGCCAGCGACTCCGGGTTGCCGCAGATTTCAGCGCCGCCGGCGTCAGCCGCGTACTCGCGCTGGCGTGAGATCGAGAGCTGGATGATGCTCGCCGCGATCGGGGCCAGCAGGACCATCGCCAGGCTGGCGACGAGACTGAGGGGCGAGTTGTCGTCGTTGCCGAACCACATGAACATGTAGGCGAGATAGGTGATCGCAGCGCCGATCGCCGAGGCGACCGACTGGATCAGGATGTCGCGGTGCTGGATGTGGGCGAGCTCGTGGGCGAGAACGCCGCGCAGCTCGTCCTCGGAGAGCAGTTTGGTGATCCCCTGCGTCACCGCGACCGCGGAGTTCTTCGGGTTGCGGCCGGTGGCGAAGGCGTTCGGCTGCTCCTGCGGGATCATGTAGAGGCGCGGCATCGGCAGGCCGGCGCGCGTCGTCAGTTCCCGCACGATCTGGTAGAGGCGCGGCGCTTCGGACTCGTCGATCGGCTTCGCGCCGCTCATTTTCAGCGCCAGTTTGTCGCTGAAGAAGTAGGAGCCGAGGTTGATCAAGAGGGCGATGCCGAGGAAGACCGCTGCCGTGCTGGGGCCGCCGATCAGGGCGCCGATCAGGACCAGCAGGCCCGAGAGGGACGCCAGCAGGATCGTCGTGCGGAGGGTTGCTCCCCAGGTGGATTGCTTGGTGGTGGTCATCGCGGGCTCGCTCCTTGTCGGTTGGTGAAGATCGCGCAGCCTGAGGAGTATTGCCCCGAACGGCGTATCCGGCCATAGGTGGCAGCCCCTATTCTCGCCCCTGTGACGACCCTGGTCATCGTCGTGCTCGCCGTCGTCGCGGCTGCCCTCGCCTTCCAGCTGGTCTCCGTGCTGCGCCGGCTCGCGCCCCTCGAGACGCTGATCGAGGAAATGGAGAAGGTCGACCTGAGCACGCCCGGGCCGCTGCCGGACTCGATCGACGGGGTAGGAGAGACCGAGGAGGTGGCGCGAATCGAGCTGGCGTTCCTACGCATGATGCGCCGCCTGGAAGCGGAGCGGCGCCGTGCTGGCAGCGCCGCCCTGCGCGCCCAGGAGGAGGAGCGGGCACGGGTCGCACGCGACCTGCACGACGAGGTCAACCAGTCGCTGACCGGACTGCTGCTGCGGCTCGAGGCCATGCGCGAGGCCGCGCCTCCCGAGCTCGAGCCAGCGCTTGCCGAGACCAGGACGCTCGCCAACCAGGCGATGCAGGAGCTGCTCTCGCTCGCCCGCCAGCTCCGCCCCACCGCGCTCGACGACCTCGGCCTCGCCGCCGCGGTCGGCGGACAGGTCGAGCAGGTCAAGCACTCGGGCCTCGCCGCCGAGCTGACGACGGAGGGTGACTTCTCCGGCCTCGACGACGACGTGCAGCTGGTCGTCTACCGGGTCGCCCAGGAGGCGCTGACCAACGCCGCCCGCCACAGCGACGCCGGGCGGATCGCCGTGCGCCTGCGCCGCCTCGGCAGCGGGGCGGAGCTGGAGGTGAGCGACGACGGTAGCGGCTTCGCCTTCGAGCAGTCCGAGCGCGGGCTCGGGATAAACGGGATGAGGGAGCGGGCACTGCTGATCGGCGCCGAGCTGACGATCGAGTCGCGGCCGGGGGACGGCACCACCGTGCGCCTCTCAGTCCCCGGCTAGCCGAGAGCCGGTGGTGTCTCCGGCGAGATCGCGCGCAGCGTGGTGCCCATCAGGTGACCACCGCCAACAAGATTTCAGCCACCGTCTCGGGTTCCTCGTCAATCTGGCGTTCAGCGAGCCGCAAAACCTCATAGCCGAGCCGTTTTAGATCAAGATCCCGGCCCCGATCACCTTGAAAAGACTCCCTGCCGCGATGGTGCCGGTAGCTGTCAGTTTCCACGATGAACCGCCGCTCTCGCCAGAGGAAATCGACGAGATAAGAGCCAACGCGCACGTTCACCTCCGGCGCCGGCAACCTGTGGCGACGGCAGAGAAGCAGGAAGTCCTGCTCGAGGTCGCCGCGGGTGCGATCTTTGGCGCTCTCATCAAGAGGTAGGCCGAGCACATTGGCCTGGCGGATCGCCCTTCGCAGCTCGCGAGGTGAGAGAGCGCCGGGCAGGCGCCCCAAGGTGGCGAGGTGCAGGTCGGAGATCGTCCGCGCCGCCGTCGTCACCGGAATTCCCCGGCTAAGAGTTACATCCACCGGCTTCAACGTGAGCGAGCGGTGCACGCGAATGCCACGGCGCTTTGCCCTCCCCGCGTTGCCGCTGACAACGACGTGGGTTGGGTGGTCCGTGGCTGACAGGAGATTCCAGAGACAGGCCGCAGTGCGATGGCTCACTGCCGCTCCCCAGTAATCGAGAACCAAATCACCGTCGCGGTGCGAGCCGGCGCCAACGGCGAGTACGCCTGCCATCCACCTCCCCTCTTGGGAGAGAGCCGGATGGCCCACCGCATAGACCCCTCGGTGGACACGATGCAGCCGTCCGGCATTGACGCGCACCCGCGCGGCGCGCTCGCCGAGTCCCAAACCGTATAGCTGTCCCACTGCGACGACCCCGTGCTGTCGCGCCGCGATTTTCGCGATCAGCGCATCGGCCTTGGCGACTTTCCGTCCCATTGAGGGGGCTAAGTCGCCAAGGGGCCTTGTTTCTCCCCCTCCCGATCATCGGGGTTGCTGGGACACTGCAAGCGTGAGGGTGCTGATCGCCGATGACCATGGGATCGTGCGTTCCGGATTGCGGCTGCTGCTGGAGCGCCAGCCGGACATCGAGGTGATCGGCGAGGCAGCCGATGGCGCCGAGGCGCGTGAGCTGGCGATCCGCGAGCGGCCCGACCTGGCGATCCTCGACGTGAAGATGCCGAAGCTGACGGGGCTGCAGGCGACGCGGGAGATCAAGGCGCAGGCGCCAGAGGTCGCGGTCCTGATCCTCTCGATGCACGACGACGAGCGCTACGTCGCGGAAGCGTTGAACGCGGGCGCTTCGGCCTATGTGGTGAAGACGCAGGCCGATACCGACCTGGTGGCGGCGATCCGGGCGGTCGAGCGAGGGGAGTCGTTCCCGGCACCAGGCGCGCAGGGACAGCTGACGCCGCGCGAGGAGGAGATCGTCAAGCTCGTCGCCGAGGCGAACACGACGAAGGAGATCGCGGCGATCCTCCACCTCTCCGAGAAGACGGTCGAGAACCACCGCGCCAGCGCGATGCGCAAGCTCGGCATGCGCGACCGGGTCGAGCTGGTCCGCTACGCGATCCGCCGCGGCCTGATCGAGCCCTGAGCCGACGGCCGCAGTTTGCTTGACTGAAGGGCCGAGTCCTGATGTCCAGTCCTCAAGACTTCCGTGAGAAACGCTGGCTGGCGCTGGTCCTGCTCTGCTCGGCCCAGTTCGTCGTCGTCCTCGATGCCTCGATCGTCTACGTGGCGCTGCCCTCGATCGGGACGGCGCTCGACTTCTCCCAGGAGAACCTGCCCTGGGTGGTCAACGCCTACGTGCTCACCTTCGGCGGCTTCCTCCTGCTCGGCGGCCGCACCGCCGACCTGCTTGGACGGCGGCGAGTCTTCATGGGTGGTCTGCTCCTGGTCGCGGTCGCCTCGCTCCTCGCTGGCTTCGCCGCGACCGAGGGGCAGCTGATAGCGGCCCGGGCGGCGCAGGGCCTCGGCGCGGCGATCATCTCGCCGGCGGCGCTCTCGATCGTCACCACCACCTTCAGCGACGGCGCCGAGCGCAACAAGGCGCTCGGGGTCTGGGGCGCGGTCGCCGGCTCCGGCGGCGCCGCGGGCGTCCTGCTCGGGGGCATCCTCACCGACGGTCTCGGCTGGGAGTGGGTGCTCTGGGTCAACGTGCCGGTCGCGCTGGTCGCCTTCGCCCTCTCCCCCCGGCTGATCGCCGAGAGTCGCGCCGAGCACGAGACGCGCGTCTTCGACGTCGCCGGTGCGGTCACCGTCACCGCGGCGCTCTCGATCCTCGTCTACGCGGTCGTCGACGCGACCGACGCCGGCTGGGGATCGACCCAGACGATCGGCCTGCTCGCCCTCTCCGCCGCCCTGCTCGCGGCCTTCGTCGTGATCGAGCTGCGCACCGCCAAGCCGCTGGTGCCGTTCTCGATCTTCCGGATCCGGACCCTGACCGGGGCCAACGTGGTCGGCCTCCTGGTCGGCGCGTCGCTCTTCTCGATGTTCTTCTTCATCTCCCTATACATGCAGCAGGTGCTGGGCTACAGCGCGATCCACGCCGGCCTCTCCTACCTGCCGCTGGCGCTGACGATCATCGCCTCGGCCGCAATCGCCTCCCAGCTCGTTACCAAGCTCGGCTACAAGCCGGTGCTCGCCGCCGGGATGCTCTTCATCGTCATCGGCCTCGTTTGGTTTAGCCGCGTCTCGGTCGGCGGTGGCTTCACCACCGACATCCTCGGCGCCTCGCTGTTCGCCGCCGCCGGGCTCGGCTTCGCCTTCGTGACGACGACGATCGCCGCCGTCTCCGGGGTCGAAGAGAGCGAGGCGGGCTTGGCCAGCGGCCTGATCAACACCTCGCAGCAGATCGGCGGCGCCCTCGGGCTGGCGCTGCTGGCGACGGTGGCGACCTCGCGCACCGACGATCTGACCCCCGGCGCCAACCCGCCGTCGCTCGACGCTCTCACCGAGGGCTTCCAGGCAGCCTTCCTCGGCGGCGCCGCGATCGCCGCGCTCGGCTTCATCCTGACCCTCGTCCTGATCCGCAGCAGCGACAGCAGGGCCCACGTCGAGCTCGGCCGGGTGGCGGCGGGCGAGGATGCGGGCAAAGAGGCGAGCGAGCCCGCGTCCGCATAACCGACCGCTTCAGTAGGATTTAGTCGATGCTGTTCTCGACGAAAGCGGAGTACGGAGTTCGCCTGATGGTCGAGCTGGGCCGCCAGCCGGGCTCTGCCCCGGTCTCGCTCAGCGCCGTCGCCGAGGCGGAGCGGCTGCCGCTCTCCTACCTCGAGCACCTGGTCGCCAAACTGCGCAACGCCGGGCTGGTCAGCTCGACCCGTGGCGCCCATGGCGGCTACCGGCTCGCCCAGCCGGCGGAGACGATCACCCTCGACGAGGTGGTCGAGGCCCTGGAAGGGCAGATCGCGCCGATGGAGTGCTTTCACGAGACGCCGGAGGGCAAGGTCCTCTGCTCGCACGAGAGCGACGGCGACCGCGCCTGCGCGACGAAGCTGCTCTGGACCCGTGTCCAAGGCGGCGTCACCAAGGCGCTGGCCGGCACGACGCTGGCCGAGCTGGTCGAGTTCTCGGGCGGCAAAGCGGGCGGGGCTGAGAAGGCGCCCGTCGGCAGCGCTGCCTGAGCGGCGATCAGACCCCCGAACCACAACCGAAACACACGAACGGAGTGACATTGGCTGAGCTGGAGATACGCAACCTGCACGTGAGCGTCGAGGACAAGCAGATCCTCCGCGGTCTCGACCTCGACGTCGAGAAGGGCAAGGTCCACGCCCTGATGGGACCGAACGGCTCCGGCAAGTCGACCCTGGCCAACGCGATCATGGGCCACCCGGCCCTGGAGGTGACCGAGGGCTCGATCGTCTTCAAGGGCGAGGACATGACCGAGGCCGATCCCGACGAGCGCTCCCGCGCCGGCCTCTTCATGGCCTTCCAGTATCCGGTCGCGATTCCCGGCGTCTCGGTCAGCAAGTACCTGCGGATGATCCTCAACGCCCGCCGCGAGGCTCGTGGTGAAGGTGAGATCAAGATCAAAGAGTTCGCCAAGGTCGCCCAAGAGGCGATGGCCCTGGCCAACATCCCCAAAGACTTCTCCAGCCGCTACCTCAACGACGGCTTCTCCGGCGGTGAGAAGAAGCGGATGGAGCTGCTGCAGCTGGCGCTGCTGAAGCCCGAGATCGCGGTCCTCGACGAGACCGACTCCGGCCTCGACATCGACGCCCTGCGAGTCGTCGCCGACGGCGTCAACACCTTCGCCGGACCCGACATGGGCGTGCTCATCATCACCCATTACCAGCGCATCCTGCACATGGTCAAGCCCGACTCGGTCCACGTCATGTTCGAGGGCCGGATCGTCAAGGAGGGCGGCCCCGAGCTCGTCGGCGTGCTCGAGGAGAAGGGCTACGGCTGGATCCGCGAGGAGGTAGAGGCAGGCGCCAGCGCCTAGCCTCGCGACGATGGAGCCGACGACGACCACGCCAGCGACGTCGGCATTCCCGATCGAGAAGGTCCGCACCTCCTTCCCGGCGCTGGAGCGCGAGGTCAACGGGCGCCCGGTCGCCTACCTGGACAGCGGTGCCAGCTCCCAGCGGGTGCTGGCCTCAATCCAGGCGGTGGACCGCTACGAGCGCACCCACCACTCCAACGTCCACCGCGGCTCGCACACGCTCTCGGCAGAGGCGACCGCTGCGTACGAGGGTGCGCGGGCGACGGTCGCCGACCACCTCGGCGCCGCCGACCGTCGCGAGGTGATCTTCGTCCGCAACGCGACCGAGGCGATCAACCTGGTCGCGCGGGCGTGGGGTGATGCCAACGTCGGTGCAGGCGACCGCATCGTGCTGACCGAGATGGAGCACCACTCCAACATCGTCCCCTGGCAGCAGCTCGCCGAGCGGGTCGGCGCCGAGGTCGACTGGGTCCCGGTCGGCGATGACGGCTTGCTCGACATGGAGGCTTATAAGGCGCTGCTCGAGCGCAGCCCGAAGCTGGTCGCCGTCGCCCACGTCTCCAACGTGCTCGGCACCGAGAACCCGATCGCCGAGATCGCCCGCCTCGCCCACGACGCTGGCGCGTTGGTCCTCGCCGACGGCGCCCAGGCGGCGCCGAAGCTGCCGCTCGACGTCGCCGCGCTGGGCGTCGACTTCTACGCGGTCACCGGGCACAAGCTCTACGCCCCGACCGGCATCGGCGCGCTCTGGGCCAAGCTCGACCTGCTGCGCGAGATGCCGCCCTTCCTCGGCGGCGGCTCGATGATCCGCAAGGTGACGACGGCGGGGACGACCTACGCGGATCCTCCCGCCCGCTTCGAGGCCGGCACGCCGGCGATCACGCAGGCGATCGGGATGGCCTCGGCGCTGCGCTGGCTCGACGCCCTCGACATGGAGGCGGTCCGCGAGCACGAGCGCGAGATCACCGACTACACGCTGGCGAGCCTCGCCGAGGTGCCGGGCCTGCGTATCTTCGGCCCTCCCCGCGGCCCGGAGCGCCTCGGGCCGGTCTCCTTCGAGCTGGACGGAGTCCACGCCCACGACGTCTCCGAGATCCTCGACCGCCATGGCGTCGCCGTTCGCGCCGGCCACCACTGTGCGCAGCCGCTGATGGACCGGCTCGGCATCGCCGCCACCGCCCGTGCCAGCTTCGGCGTCTACACCACCCCGGCGGAGATCGACCGCCTGGTCGAGGGGCTCAACGACGCCCGCAAGGTCTTCGGCCTGAGCGCCTGAGCCGCGCTTCCGACATTCACCACCCTGGGGTGGGGTGAAAGTCGGCTACGCCGCCGATGAGTCGTATTCGTCGTGCCGGCGCCACCATTTATATGGGGGGCCCTGTGGGCGACCGGTCGGCGTGTCCTCCCACTCCTCCTGGCGGCCGAGCGGCGTCAGGTCGAGGAAGGTCCAGACGCTGCCGAGCGCCTCGACTCCGCGGCTCCTGGCCTCATAGGTGAGGAAGACTCGGTCGCCGTCGCGCAGAAAGACGTCAAGGGCGAAGTATTCGGTCGTCCCGCACGCCTCCTGGAAGTCCTCGCCGACGACCGTGTACCAGGGGACGGTCCAGCCCATGCGCTGCTTGTACTGCTCGATCTGCGCCTGGGGCGCGCGGGAGACGAGCGCAAAGGAGGTGTCGCGGGCGTTTAGGTGGGCGAGCTCGCTGATCTGGTCGGTGAACATCGTGCAGCCGCCGCAGGGAGTCCCATCCGGCGGGAACCAGAAGTGGTAGGCGATCAGCTGACGCCTGCCGTCGAATAGCTCGGCGAGCGTGCGCCTTCCCTCGGGCCCGTCGAACTCGTAGTCGGTGGAGAGCTCCATCATCGGCTGCCGGCGGCGCTCTGCGGCAAGCGCGTCGCTGGCCTTGGTCGCCTCTTTCTCCTTGGCGAGCAGAGCCTCGTGAGAGCGCTGCCACTCTTCCTCGCTGACGATCTGGGGTAGCTCCATGGTCGCTCCTTCGCGGTGATGACGGTCGTGGCTCACAGATCACCGTAGCGACCTTCGCTAGCCTCGAAGCCATGGATGAGCTGTACAGAGACCAGATCCTCGAGCACTACAAGCGGCCGCACAACTTCGGCCGGATCGAGAACGCCGACCTCGAGTTCGAGGACACCAACCCGTTCTGCGGTGACGAGCAGCACGTGACGATCCGCCTCGGCGAGGACGGCCGCGTAGCGGAGATCGCCTTCGAGGGTCAGGGCTGCGCGATCTCGACCGCAGCGACCTCGCTGCTGACCGACGAGCTTGTCGGCAAGACGCGCGAGGAGCTATTGGCGCTGCCCAAAGAGGAGGTGCTCGACCTGCTTGGGATCGAGATCTCGGCGACGCGGATGAAGTGCGCGATGCTCGGCCTCAAGGTGGTCAAGAGCGCCAGCCTCGGCCAGTCGGCCGAATGGGAGGACGAGGGCGAGACCGGCGATCCGACAGAAGCGGCCGCCGACTTGGGAGCCTGACTCACCGGTTCGTTGAAGGTTTGTGGTCCCTATAGGGGACACAATCCTTCATCTGGCTACTGGGCCACCAGGCTCGATCGCCGAGCAGGTAGGTGATCGCGGGGATCAGCAGGGCCCGGACGACGAAGGTGTCGAGCAGGACGCCGACCGCCACCGTCGCCCCGATCTGGACGAGCTGCTCGAGCGGCAGCAGCGTCAGCGTGGCGAAGGTCCCGGCGAGAACCAGCCCGGCGCCGGTGACGACCCCACCGGTGTTCTCGAGGGCAGCGAGGACGCCCTCGCGGGTGCCGCGCGTGGCGACCTCCTCACGCACCCGCGTCATCAGAAAGATGTTGTAGTCGACCCCCAGGGCGACGAGGAAGATGAAGGCCATGAGGACCAGGTTGAAGGCGATGCCGCTCGCCCCAAGTAAATGCGAGAAGACGAAGGTGACCAGGCCGAGGGTCGCCGCGAAGGAAGCGACCACGCTGACGATCAGGTAGGCGGGCGCGAGCAGGGCGCGCAACAGGAGGGCGAGGATCAGCCCGACGAGCAGCAGCACGACCGGGACGATCAAGCGAGTGTCGCGGGCATTGGCCTGCTCGACGTCGTAGTTCTCCGCCGGGATGCCGCCGACGAGGGCGCTCGGCGCGACCCGCTGCAGCTCGTCGCGGATGTCGGCGACCGCGGCAGCCGCGTCGCCGGAGTACGGATTTCCGCGCAGGACGATCGTCAACACGGCGTCGTCGGAGCCCGACGCGAGCGGCACGGGCAGGGTCAGATCGACCGCCGAGAGTCTCTTAAGGCCTTCCAGGGCCGGCTGGACTTCGCCGACGTCGACGATGGCCTCCAGCGGCGAGCCGAGACCCGGCGGGAAGTGTTCGCCGAGGACTTCGTTCCCGCGGCTGGATTCGGTCTGCCCGATCTCCCCCTGCCCGAAGCCAATCGTGCCGTGGTCGACGAGGTTGCCGAGCGAGAGCAGCGCCAGGGCCGCGAACACCGTCGCGACGATCGTCCGCGGCCGTCGCCGCACCAGACCCGCCACCCGTCGCCAGCGCCGGTCGGATGCGCCGGAGCCCCGTGGACGCGCGGGCCAGAAGGCTCGCTGGCCCAGCAGGGCGAGCAGGGCGGGCAGCAGCGTGAACGCCGCGACGAGCATCGCCGCGATGCCAACGGCGAGCACTGGGCCGAGCCAGTGGGTCGATTGCAGTTCGGCCAGCAGGAGGACGAGCATTGCCGCGATCACGGTCCCGGCGGAGGCGGCGATCGCCGGTGCGCTCTCGACCAAGGCCGCGGGCAGCGCCTCGGCCGGGTCCCGGCCCGCGCCGAGCTCCTCCCGATAGCGGTGCACAAGCAGCATCGAGTAGTCCGTGCCGGCGCCGAAGATCAGTACGAGCAGCAGCAGCGTGCCCTCGGTGTTGACGACGATCAACCCCGACTCGATCAGCAGGTAGACGATGCCGGTGGCGACCAGATAGGCGACGCCGACCACTAGCAGGGGCAATAGGGCGAGCACCGGCGCCCGGTAGACGAGCAGGAGCAGGACGAGGACGAGCGCGAGGGCAGCGATCAAGAGGGTCTGGCCGGCGTCTTCGGCGACACGCTCGAGGTCAGCGGCAATGCCCCCTGGACCGGTGACGTAGGAGTGCAGGCCGGGGTAACGATGCTCGGCGAGGTACCTACGGACCTTCGCCACACCCGCGGTCACGGCACCGCGGTCGCTGGCGTCGATCGCCAGTGCCACGAGCGCGGCTTCCCCGTCGCGCGAGATCGGCCCCACCCCGTGCGCGATCTTCGCCAGCCGGCCCAGCGGCCTGCCGGTGTCGCCGGAGTAAGGGGCAAAGACGGGCGTCGCCCCGGCCAGGCCGAGCTCTTCGAGGCCGTTCCCGAGCCGCCCAATCGCATTCAGGTCGGCCCCGGTGAGGCCGCCTTCGCGGTCGAACACGATCAAGACCGGGACGTCGTCACCGCTCTTCGAGTTGCGCTCGAGCGCATCGACGACACGCGTCGATTCGGCATCCGCGGGCAGGTAGCTGCTTTGGCCTGCCGCAGTCACCCCGCCGAGGCGGGCGTGCCCGAAGAGCCCGGCGAGGCCGAGCATGATCCAGGCCGCGATCGCCACCCAGCGCCCGCGTGGACCGGTAACTGCCGCGGCGAGGCGGTCGAGCAGGCGGCTCACGGCGCGGAAGCCTATTCGGCCCCGCGCCGCTTCCCGCCCCTCCGCCCGGCGGTTATGGAGCCGGCTCGTTGAGCGCGATCACCGCAAAGCTCACCCCAAGCGGATCGGTGAGGATCGCGAAACGGCCGGCGGGGATGTCGATCGGATCGACCATGACGCTGCCGCCAGCCTGTTTTGCCTGGTCGATGGTCGCGTCGGTGCTCTCGACTGCAAGGTAGAGCTGCCAGTGCGCCGGGACCTCAGCGGGAACGCCGCGTTCGGTCATATTGAGGATGCCGCCGACGGGGCTGCCGCCGAGATTGATCGTCGTGTAGCTGCCGGCGGGCCCCATGTCCTGGGTCTCGAAGGTCCAGCCGAAGATCGCGCCGTAGAACCCTTCAGCCGCTGGAACGTCGCGGGTGTTGAGCTCGTTCCAGGAGAGCGCCCCGGGCTCGTTGACGAGGCCGGCGCCCGCGAACGTGCCGGGCTGCCAGACGCCGAAGACGGCGCCGGCAGGGTCGGCGAAGACGGCCATCGTGCCCAGGTCGAGCACTTCCATCGGCTCGGCGATGACGGTGCCGCCGGCGTCGCGGACCTTGCCGGCGACGACGCTTGCATCGGCGACTGAGACGTAGGTCGTCCAGGCGGGCGGTTGGCCCTCCTGCATCAAGGGGTAGATCCCGGCGACGGGCTTGCCGCGCAGCATCGCCTGGCGGTAGCCCCCGGTCTGCTCGGCATTCTCGGCCTCGGGCACGTCCCAACCGAAGAGCCCGCCGTAGAACTCGATCGCCGCGTTCAGGTCGGGGGAGCTCAGATCCACCCAACACGGCGTCCCCGGTGCGTAGCTGGTCCTCTCGCTCATCATCGCCTTTCTCTAAAATCCGACTGGAGAAGTAGGATTAAGTCTCAACCCGCACGATCTCAACCCGCACGAGCTTAGCGCGGGGCACCGGAGCCTCATGACCGATACCGCTGGAACCACAATCCCCGTCTGCCCGCTTTCCGAGCTGCCGCCCGGCGCCATGCGCTTGGTCGAGCACGAGGAGACGAAGATCGGGGTCTTCAACTGCGACGGGACGCTGTACGCGATCGAGGATCGCTGCTCGCACGACGACGGTCCGCTCGCCGAGGGCGAGTTCGACGCCGCGTCCTGCACCGTCGAGTGCCCGCGCCACGGCTCCCTCTTCGATCTGACCACCGGCAGGCCGAAGACGCTCCCCGCCTATGCTCCGGTACGGACGTTCACGACGGCCGTCGTGGACGACACCATCGTCTTGGAGGTCTGACCGACCATGGCTACGCCAGAGGCAGTCGCAGAGAAAAAAGAGCTTGCCGGGATCAACGCCGACTACAAGGAGAAGTTCGGCTTCCACGATCCCGAGAGCGGCTACGCCTACAAAGCGCCCAAGGGGCTCTCGCGCGAGGTGGTCGAATCGATCTCCGAGTACAAGGACGAGCCGCAGTGGATGCGCGACTTCCGCCTGAAGTCGCTGGAGCACTTCTACTCCCGCCCGACCCCGACCTGGGGCGGCAACCTCGGCCAGATCGACTTCGACGACATCCACTACTTCGTCCGCGCCTCGGAAAAGAACAGCCGCGACTGGAGCGAGGTCCCGGAGGACATCAAAAACACCTTCGACCGGCTCGGCATCCCCGAGGCGGAGCGCAAATTCCTCTCCGGGGTCGGCGCTCAGTACGAGTCCGAGGTCGTCTACCACCAAGTCAACGAGAAGCTCGAGGCCCAGGGTGTGATCTTCACCGACATGGACACGGCGCTGCGCGAGCACGAGGACCTCGTCCGCGAGTACTGGGCGACGATCATCCCGCCCAACGACAACAAACTGGCGGCGCTGAACTCGGCCGTCTGGTCGGGCGGCTCCTTCGTCTACGTGCCGGCCGGGGTCAAGGTCGAGATGCCGCTGCAGGCCTACTTCCGGATCAACACCGAGAACATGGGCCAGTTCGAGCGGACGCTGATCATCGCCGAGGAGGGCTCCGACGTCCACTACATCGAGGGCTGCACGGCGCCGGTCTACTCGACCGACTCACTGCACTCCGCCGTGGTCGAGATCGTCGCCAAGCCGAGCTCGCGCGTCCGCTACACGACCGTGCAGAACTGGTCGCAGAACGTCTTCAACCTGGTCACCAAGCGCGCCGTCGCGCACGAGAAGGCGACGATGGAGTGGGTCGACTGCAACCTCGGCTCGAAACTGACGATGAAGTACCCGTCGATCTACCTGCTCGGGCCCGAAGCGCACGGCGAGATCCTCTCGATCGCCTTCGCCGGTGAGGGTCAGCACCAGGACGCCGGCGGCAAGATCATCCACGCCGCCCCGCGCACCTCCTCCTCGATCTTCTCCAAGTCGATCTCCAAAGACGGTGGGCGGGCGACCTACCGCGGCCTGCTCGAGGTCGCCGACGGCGCGAGCGAGTCGCGCTCCAAGGTCGTCTGCGACGCGCTGCTGCTCGACGAGGACTCGCGCTCGGACACCTACCCGACGATCCGGATCGGCGAGAACGACGCCGACGTCGGCCACGAGGCGACCGTCTCGAAAATCGGCGACGAGCAGATCTTCTACTTGCAGAGCCACGGGCTCGACGAGGAAGAGGCCTCGAAGATGATCGTCAACGGCTTCATCGAGCCGGTCACCAAAGAGCTGCCGATGGAGTACGCGGTCGAGCTCAACCGCCTGATCGAGCTGCAGATGGAGGGCTCAATTGGCTGAGGTAGCGACCGAGCCGAGCTGGTTGGACGAGAGGCGCCAGCGGGGCGCCTCTCTCACGCAAAGCCTCCCCCTCCCCGATCAAAAAGCGAAGGGTTGGGAATTCACCGACCTCGCGACGCTCGACCTCGACGCCTACGCAGCGACGACTCCGGCCCCCACCGTAAGTGGCGCCGAGGGCGCGACCGTGCTGCCGCTTGCCGAGGCGCTCGAGAGCCACGGAGAGCTGCTGCGCGAGCGGCTCGGCGCGCTGGTGCCAGCCGAGGACCCCTTCGTCGCCCGCAACGAGGCGGGCTGGCGCGACGGCGTCCTGGTCCACGTTCCCGCCGGGGTAACGGTCGCCGATCCGATCAAAGTCGAGTTGCCGCTCGACGAGGACGGCGCGGCGGTCTCCTGGCGCACGCTGGTCGTGCTCGAGGAGGGCGCCGAGGCCGAGGTCTGGGAGCACAGCGGCTCCGCCGGCGACGAGACCGACGCCCTGCTCAACTCGGTGGTCGAGCTTCACGTCGGCCAGGCCGCGACCCTGCGCTACATCTCGACCCAGGACATCTCCGAGCGCGCTTGGATCTTCTCCAGCCAGCGGGCGCAGGTGGAGCGCGACGGCCGGCTCGACTGGACCGCACTCGGCTTCGGCTCCGGACGCGGCAAGGTGCGGATGGAGACCAACCTCGCCGGCCCGGGCTCGGAGGCGCGCGTGACCGGCGGCTACGCCAGCGGCCCCGGGCAGCATCTCGACTACGACACGACGCAGGAGCACGCGGCGCCGAACACCTTCTCCGACCTCGCCTTTCGCGGCGTCCTCGCCGCCGGCTCGACCGCCGTCTGGCGGGGCATGATCCGGGTCGACCCCGGCGCCCAGCAGACCGACGCCTTCCAGGAGAGCCGCAACTTGCTGCTCTCCCCCGAGGCTCATGCGGATGCGATCCCCGGCCTCGAGATCGAAGCCGACGACGTCCGCTGCACCCACGCCGCAGCGATCGCCCAGATCGATCGCGACCAGCTCTTCTACCTGACCTCGCGCGGGCTCGATCCGGCGACGGCCAAGCAGGTGATCATCGAGGGCTTCCTCGAGTCGCTGGTCGAACGCCTCGCCGAGGGCCCGGTGCGCGACGAGGTCTCGGCGGCGCTCGAGCGGCGGCTCGGCGAGATCCTCTAGCTGCGCCCCGGTTAACTGCATCGAGGCCACCGGAGTGGCTGATATGCCCGGCGACCTCGATGCTGCTTCTTGCTTATGGGAGGGAACTGCTTTGGGGAGAAACGGGTGCATCTGCGACTCGCAACCTCAAGCTCTAGTAGACCACCCAGAGCACCCGCCGGCATCAGTAGAAAACCGCCATTTGCCAGGAGTACTCCTACGATTTCCCGCATCCTCCGGCGTTAAACGCGGTATCTAGGCGTTGGCGACCGAGAGCAGATAGAGGCCGAAGCAGGTGAAGGCGACCATCACGGCGAGCATCCAGTACTGCGAGCGCGCTGCCTGGCGGTAGTCGCCCCAGTAAGCGGTGGCGCGGTCGTGGGCGAGCGTGAGCGCGACCACGTGCCCGACCACGAGCGCGCCGACCTGGACGTACCAGATCGCATTCGCGCTGAGCAGCTGGAAATCGATGCCCGACGAGGCGGTGCCGAACAGGTCGGTGGTGCCGGTGCCGAGGGGGTCGGAGAGGAGGTAGGTGAACTGGGCCTGCTCTTGGAAGACGAAGAGGCTGAAGTAGTGGGCGAGAAGGTAGGCGAAGGCGATCGGGATCAGCGTGTGGGCGAACCCGGTCCAGAGCTTGCGCAGGGGCGGCGCGCCGGCCACGGTCGACATCCCCCAGACGCCGATCAGGTAGATCAGCGCCACGCCGACGACGCAGAGCCCGATGAAGATCGTGTCGGTGAGCCGAAGTGCGGTCGTCAAACCGAGGTCGGCGTCGCTGAAGCGCTCGAAGGTCCATTCGAGGGCGCTGAGCAGGGCGCCCTCCGAGGCGCCGTCGAAGCTGGTGGTCGCGATCGAGGCGATCACCACGGCGGCCGATCCCGGCACAGTCGCCCAGTGGGTCGCCGCGGCGAGCGGACGGCGGCGGCCGAGCCGACCGTCCTCGAAGGCGAAGGACCCGAGCTGGGAGAACATGCCGAAGTAGACAGAGAAGACCTCCCCGTTCCGGCACCACTTCTCGGTCCCGAACAGGGCCATCATCGTCAGCGTGTAGGCGGTGTAGACGAGGATGGCGACGGCCGCCGGGTGTGGGGAGAGGCCGACGGCGACGCCGCCGCTGACGCCGTAGACGATCTCCAGCCAGACGACTGCGACCAGGCCAACGGCAGCAGGCCAGCGCCCGAGCCAAGCCGGGTAGGAGAGGTGGGCCGGCCGCTGGCCGGCGAGCGCGGTGAAGGCGCCGCCCGCGACGCGGCCGACGGCGCGCCAGGGATTGAAGGGCCGGAATACGTCGCCGAGCAGGACGCTGAACAGGGGGAAGCCGAGCCAGCAGGTGACGAAGAGGAAGGTGAGGGTGAAGTTGCGATCGGGAGCTTCGGTGCCGCGCAGGCCCGAGTAGACCGCCAGGCCGAGGAGGAAGACGCCGATCGTGCCGCAGAGGATCTGCAGCGGCGGGCTGAGCAGCGCCCGGGAGAGCCCCGCCCCGAGGGGACGCCAGCGGTCATCCTCGAAGCGGGGCTCGCGCCAGCCGACCGAGAGCGCGAAGAAGGAGACGATCAGGACGATCGAAGCCCCCCAGGCGAACAGCCAGGCCGGTATCGGCAGGTCCTGCCGGGCGGCCAGCGCGTGCGCGAACGGCAGCAGGTTCACGGGTTGACGCGCAGCTCCGCGATCTGGGTCTCGCTGCCGTGCAGCTCGACCTCGAAGATCCCTTCGATGTCAGCGGGGAAGGAAAGCGTGGCGGCGCCCCCGGCGGGAATCTCCTCCTCGACGTCATAGCCGTGGACGTGGACCTCGTCGGCCTGGTTCGAGCTGACGCGGAAGCGGATCTGATCGCCGGCGCTGTACTCGAGCTCCTGCACGCCGCCAACCGGTTCCCCGCTGCGGACGACGATCGTCGGCACGGTCCGCTTCTTGCTTTCTTGCGGGGTGGTTGCCTTTTCGTTGGTGGTGATGGTCCCGGTGCTGGTCGTGCTGTCGTCGTCGCTTCCACAGGCTGCGATGCCGGCGACGGCGAAAACTGCGAGCAGCAGGGCAAGGGCATTCTTTGCGTGGGTCATGAAGCTTCCTCTCGCTCGAGGTGAACGGTCTCTGGGCAGAGCGCTCAGGCAGGCGGAGCGCGGCCCGAGAGGCTGAAGGCGAGGAGGAGGCCGCCGCGGGCGGCGTGCGAGGCCGGGGGGCGCGGGCGGATCCAGCTGCGTGCCGCTGTCGCGAGCGCGCGGGCCCGGGAGGCAATCCGCTCGGCAAGTCGCATCGCGACTTCAGCGCCTGGATAGCGGCCAAGCAAGAGCGAGGCCAGCAGCAAGAGAAGCGGCACCGCCGCGATTAGGAACTCGATCATCGCCAGAGACGCTAGCGGACGTGCCGCCACTTAGACGTCCATATAGGTGCATAAGTGACGGCACGTCTGGCCGCCGGATAACTTCCGCCCCCCGATGCGCCCCGAGCAAGAGAACATCGCCGCGCCCGACCTACCCGAGGGGATCGAGTGGATCGGCGAGGCGCCGCGCTCGATGCCGATCGCGACGGCGGCCGGTCCGGCCCTCGTTCACTTCTTCGACTTCGCTCAGTTGAACAGCGTGCGCACGCTGCCCTACGTCTCGGAGTGGGCACGGCGCTACGGGCCGGAAGGCCTGGCCACGATCGGCGTGCAGGCGCCGCGCTTCCCCTTCGGGGCGGAGCGCGGCGCGGTTGCGGCGGGCCTGGACCGGCTTGGCATCGAGTTCCCCGTTGCGATCGACGCCGATCGCCGCCTCTGGCACGCCTACGGCTGCACCGGCTGGCCCAGCCTCTTCCTCTGGAAACTGGGCGGCGCGCTGACCTGGTTCCACTTCGGCGAGGGCGAGTACCGGGCGACCGAGGAAGCGATCCAGGAGGAGCTGCGCGACCAGGACGTCTTGCGCACGCTGCCGGAGCCGATGGACGCACTGCGGCCGACGGACGGGCCGGGCGCCAAGGTGATGCCCCCCACGCCCGAGCTCTTCCCCGGCGGCTCCTGGGAGCGGCCTTGGACCGCGGGCGAGGACGGCGCCGAGCTGGAGGTCGAGTACGAGGCGGGTGGCGCCCACGCCACGGTCGAGGGAACCGGCGAGATCGCGGTCGAGATCGACGGCGTCGCGGTGCAGCCGGTCTCCGTCAACGGACCGGCCCTGTATCGACTGGCTGAACACCCACGCCACGAGGCACACCGGCTGAACCTGCATGTCCCCCCTGGCCTGATGGTTTGGTCAATCGAGTTCGCCGCCGGCGTGCCGTAAAGCGCAATGAAGACAAAACATCTGCAACTTTTAGTATGCTAGACAATAGGTAGCGGAGAACTGGGGTCCACGACTCCTCCTACTCGGGCATGGCAGGCATCACGGGCTTGTCCCCGAGAGAAAGGAGGCAAATGGACCCAACAACAGTCCTCTATCTGCTGTTGCTTTGGATGATTATCCAAAGCGTTCGG
>JBEVMR010000044.1:0-15040 GCA_040508545.1 Solirubrobacterales bacterium | reverse complement strand
GTTTATTGTCTAGCCAACTGATCCAAGGTTAGCTCTGAGCTGAAAGAGGGCCGGGCGAAAGCCCGGCCCTTCTTTTTGGACTGCTCTGATGCCGTGCGCCGGTCGATAAGTCTTGATTCCGACCGGACAACGTGGGATTGTCCTGGCGTTTCGTCAATTGGGAGTAGGCCTTACTTGTAGTCCTTTCTCCCACCACTCAAGGAGAGACTTGTGAAGCAGATCCGCAAGCGACTCACGTACGCAAACGTGATGTCGTCACTTGCTGTCTTCCTCATCCTCGGCGGCGCGACCGCATTCGCCGCCCTGGGCAAAAACTCGGTTGGCCCTCAACAGCTGAAGAAAAACGCGGTCACGGCAGCGAAAATCAAGAAAGACGCCGTAACCGCAGCCAAAATCAAAAACGGTTCGCTGCTCAGCACTGACTTCAAAGTGGGGCAGCTACCCGCAGGGCCCAAGGGAGATACGGGAGCTAAGGGTGACGTCGGTCCCACGTTCGGTCGCTCTGACGATGGTGGGTGCGATCCTCAGAGCACCGTATTTGAGACTTGCGCGAGCACCGGTCCGATCAACCTCCCGACCTCGGGAAGAGTCCTCTTGGTCGGCGCCTCGTCATGGGACAACGACAATGAAGGCCTCGCTCCCAATGCTGGCACCTGTCGACTGACTGCCGACGGAAACGAAGTTGGTCCCGAAGCAGTCGATTTCGGAGAGGCGACCTCCGTTCACACGATCGGGAAAGGTGGAAGCGTCGCAGTCACGACTGTGACCGGACCGCTCTCGGCGGGAACGCACACGTTTTCGCTTGAGTGCAACGAGACCGACGCGGATGTATTCCTCACCGACTCGACGCTCTCTGCAGTCCTGCTGGGCGGTTCTTGATCGCGAGCGGGTCAGTAGTACATAGAGGCTGTTGAGCACGGCCGATCAGTAAAAAGAGCCGGGCGAAAGCCCGGCTCTTTCATTGCGCTTGTGGGAGAACCCTTAGATCGGGCGCGGGGCGTGCCTGGGCTCGAGCTCGCCGGCGGCCTCGGCTTCGGCGCGCTTCGACCAGCGGTTGAGCTCGCGGCGGGCTAGGACCATCTTGTGGACCTCGTCGGGGCCGTCGGCTAGACGCAGCATGCGGCTGAAGCGCCAGAGGGCGGCGAGCGGGGTGTCGTCGGTCATGCCGAGTGAGCCGTGGATCTGGATCGCCCGGTCGAGCACCTCCATCACCATGTTGGCGGCGACGATCTTGATTGCCGAGATCGACTGGCGGGCGGCGCGCTTGCCCTCGGTGTCCATCTTCCAGGCCGCGTACATGGTCAGGAGGCGGGCCTGGTCGATTTCCATCCGCGAGGTGGCGATCGCCTCCTGCACGAACTGCTTGTCGGCGAGTGGCCCGCCGAAGGCCTGACGCTCGTTGGCGCGGCGGCACATCATCTCGTGCGCCCGCTCGGCGGTGCCGATCGCGCGCATGCAGTGGTGGATGCGCCCCGGCCCGAGCCGGTCCTGGGCGATCGCGAAGCCCTTGCCCTCCTCGCCGAGCAGGTTGGCGACCGGCACGCGGCATTCCTCGTAGCGGATCTCGCAGTGGCCGGGGCCCTTGTCGTGGCCCATCACCGGGATCGGCCGCACCAGGTTGAAGCCCGGGTTGTCGGTCGGCACGCAGATCATCGAGGCGCGTGAGTAGGGCGGGGCGTCGGGGTCGGTGACGACCATCGCGATCGCCAAGTCGGCACCTACCGCGCCCGAAGTGAACCACTTGTGGCCGTCGATCACCCACTCGTCGCCGTCGCGCACGGCGCGCGCTTGAAGCAAGGTTGGGTCGGAACCCGATACCTCTGGCTCCGTCATCGAGAAACAAGATCGAATCCGACCCTCTAGAAGCGGCTCCAACCATTCCTCTTTTTGTTGATTCGTCCCGTGCTCGGCGAGGATCTCCATGTTGCCGGTGTCGGGAGCGGCGCAGTTGAAGGCCATCGGCGCCGCCGCGGGGCTGCGCCCCATCTCCTCGCAGAGCAGTCCGTACTCCCAGTTGCCGAGGCCGGGGCCGAAGCGCTCGTCGGGCATGAAGAGGTTCCACAGGCCCTCGCTCTTGGCCCGTTCGCGGACCTCGACCAGGACCTTCGGGTAGGGGACGCCGGGAGCGACCTCGGCGTCGAGCGCCTCCATGATCTCCCGCTCCTGCGGGTAGAGCTGGTCGTCCATGAAGTCGAGGATGCGCTCGCGCAGGGTCTCGACCTGGGGGCTCGGCTTGAAGTCCATCGCTGCTGCGTCCTCTCCTCGGGTCCTGGGTGTGGGAACGGTACCGGGGTGGCGCTCAACGGCGGCTGTAGCGAGCGAATAGCTCGCCGTCCTGCTCCAGCAGCCAGGTGAGCTCGAGCGGGATCACCTCGTCCAGCTCGCCCTCGAGGATGCGCGGCGGCACGCCGCCGCCGCTCAGCTTCGGCGCGATCGTCAGGAAGAGCTCGTCGACCAGGCCGGCGGCCTGCAGCGCGCCGTGCAGGGTCGGCCCGCCCTCGCAGAGAAGTGCCCTGACGCCCTCCTCTCGCAGGGAGCGTAGGAGCGCTGCTAGGTCCACCCGTCCTTCGGGCCCGCTTTCGACCACCACCAGGCGCCGATCGAGCCCGCTGTAGCGCTCGGCCCGCATCGTGCCGGCGCCGATCATCACCGCGTCGAAGCGGCTACGCAGCCCGACCAGCATCGCCGTGTCGGTATCGGACCCGATCGGGCCTGAGACCCCCCCGATCGTGGCCCGGCCGTCGACCGTGGCGGCGAAGTTCATCGCGACGAAGGGGCGATCCGCGTGCGCATGCTCCCGTGGCTGGTAGGAGCCGAGCTGCTCCTCGACCGTGGTTGGTCCTGGGTTTGGCAGTAGCCGATGCACTGGGAGCTGAGCCTAGTGCGGTCGAGGTTTGAGTCGCATAGCGGTCGAAAGCTCGACCGCGGTCGCTCAGGAGTAGTCGTGCCAGCCGGCGAACTTACGGCCGGCGAACTCCTGTAGCCCGGCGACGTCGGTGCCGAAGCGGCTGCGGAGCGTCTCGAACAGGTCGTCGGGCAGCTCCGGCTTCGGCGCCGGCGGCTTCTCCGGGTCGTGGACGACCTTCTCGACGATCCAGCGCAGCGACTCGGGCAGGCGGTCGAAGTTGCGATCGAAGGAGCGCAGGCCCGGCAGTTTGATCGCCTTCTCCATGAACTGGTATTTGTCGCCCTGCTTGGCGCTCGACTTCTCCCACTCGCGGTCGAACTGCTCCGAGGTGAAGCCCTCGTCGACGCCGGCGAAGCGGAAGGCCTTGCGCATCGTCTCCTCGCGTTCGGTCTGCAGCTCCTCCTGGGTGATCACCTCGATCTGCTCGCGGTCGAACAGCTCCAGGTAGGGCTGCAGCTGCATCCAGTACATCGATCGGCAGACATAGGAAGAGTCGGGCTCGGACAGGGTCGGGACCAGCTCACGGGTCTCGTAGCCGGCGCCGGTCGCGTGAACCCAATGCGAGAGGATGCGCTTGATCGGGTCGCGCACCATGTAGAGCAGGCGCGCGTCGGGGCAGTGTTGCTTGATCCGCTCGGGAACGCCGTGGAAGCGGGGCAGGTTGGTGTAGTGAGGGGAGGACTCGCCGCGCACCTCGAAGCGGTCGTCGAAGCGGCTCGCGTACCAGTCGAGGCCGAGGTCCCAGTTCAGCTCCTCGCTGAAGAAGTTGAGCTCCTTCGGCTTCGACATCTGGATCTCCGGGTGCAGCCCGAGGTAGTGGTGGATGCTCGTCGTGCCGCACTTCAGCCCGCCGATGATGATCAGGTTGGGCAGCTCGGCGTGGCGTTTGCGCCGCCGCCGGAACCTGCTTTTCCGGTCGCCGGTGTAGCGCTCGCGGGCACGCGCGCACATCGCCTCGTCGGCGGGGTCGCGGGGGGCGCCGGGCAGGGTCTGAGTCGTCTCTGGCTCTGACACGAGCGGGCTAGTGTAACTGCGATGCCACACGCCGACTTTGCCTCCAGCGCCGAAGCCTTCGGCCGCCGTGCCGCGGAGTTCTTCGGCCACCTCTCGGAGATCGACTGGTCCTCCTTCGCCCTGGCGCTGGTTTGCCTGGCTGCGATGCAACTGGCCCGCGCTTGGGCCTGGCGCAACGTGCTCCGGGCCGCCTACCCCGACGCCCGCATCTCCTACCTGCGCCTCAGCGCCGCTTACTTGGCGGGGGCGGGGATCAACGCGATCTTGCCTGCCCACGCCGGCGATGTGACCAAAGTCTTTCTAGCCAAACGCCAGATCCCCGGCTCGTCCTATCCCGCGGTCACCTCGTCGTTCCTGGTGCAGACCGTCTTCGACACCACGGTTGGGGTGCTGGTGCTCTTCTACGCGATCTCGCAGGGCCTGCTGCCGGAGCCGCCGCAGCTGCCGAACCTGCCTGCCTTCGAGATTGCCTTCTGGGCTGAACACCCGCAGATCTTCCTGATCACGGTCGGCGCGCTGCTGCTGGCGATCGCGGTTGGGATCTACCTGCTGGCGCACCGGGTGCGCCGCTTCTGGGACCGGGTCAAACAGGGCGTGGTGATCCTCAGGACGCCACGCCGCTACCTGCGCGAGGTCGCCGCCTGGCAGGGGGCCGGATGGCTCTGCCGTTTCGCCGCCTTCTTTTTCTTCCTCGAGGCCTTCGGCATCGGCGGCTCGTTCTCCAACGTGCTGCTGGTGATGAGCGTGCAGGCGATCGCCAACATCGTCCCCTTCACCCCCGGCGGCGCCGGCGCCCAGCAGGCGCTGCTCGTCGCGACCCTGCACGGGCCCTCGCGCACGGCCGTCCTCTCCTTCTCGGTCGGCACCCAGATCGCGATGGCGGCCTGGTCGGTCGTGCTCGGCTTCACCGCGATCCTGCTCGTCTTCCGCACGACCGACTGGCGCGGCCTCATCCGCCAGGCGGAGGAAGACAAAAAGGCTTCTGACGAGGCGGCGGTTACCCCCGGAAGCGCCTGATCATTCTGGGCCCGTCGCGTTTTCCCTTGGGCGTCTCCAGGTGGCCGTCCAGGTGCAGCTCGTCCTCGAGCTCGTCCAGCGCCTCGCGGATCCTCAGCAGTCTCTCGGCCGCCGCTTTTCCACCTGACTCTCCCTCGGCGTCGCGTTCGGCGCGGCGGTTTTCGAGGCGCTTCTCGATCGCCTCCATGGCCCGCACCTCCTCGAGGCTGTTGATCAGGATCGCGATCACCATGTTGATCAGCAGGAAGGAAGCGATCAGCACGTAGCTGACGAAGTAGAGCCATGCCCATGGATGGGCGTCGATCACTTCGCCCATGATTTCGGGCCAGCTCTCCAGCGTGAGGACGATGAAGAGCGAGAGCATCGCCTGGCCGATGTCCCCCCAGCGGGCGGGGTTGGTGTCGGCGTAGAGGATCCAGCCGAGCATCCCGTAGATGTAGATCAGCAGCGAGGTGAGCATCGCCATGCTGCCGATCGGCGGCAGGCTGGCGGCCATGCCGCGGATCAGGAAGCGCAGGTCGGGGAAGAGGCTGACCACGCGCACGATCCGCAGCAGGCGCAGGACCCGCAGGGCGGTGGTGTTCTGGCGCAGGCCGGGGACGAAGGCGCCGCCGATGATGAGGAAGTCGAAGACGTTCCAGCCGCTCTTGAAGTAGTCCTGGGGGCGGCTGCCGTGGGCGGCGATACGGATCGCGATCTCGACCACGAAGATGCCGAGGAAGACGTCGTTGAGGACGTTGAGAGTGCTGCCGATCTCCTCGTCGATCGCGTCGTAGGTTTCGAGTCCCAGCACGACGGCGTTGACGACGATCACGCCGAGGATGAAGAGCTGGAACCGCGTCGACTCGGCTACTCGTTTGCAGGCGGCGACCATCGCGAGTCGCAATGGTGCCATGCGGTCCCGCCTGACCCGGTGCGATCAGCTCGACCAGCCGGGGTAGCTGCCGCGGACCCGCCACTGCCAGGGCGGGCGCTCACCCGGGGGGAGCTCGTAGTGGTCGCGCCCGGGCAAGGTCTCCAGCGGCACCAGGGCCGGGTCGTCCCCGAGTAGGACGCGGACGTCGCTTGCCGCCTCTACCTCCGCTTGGCCGGCACGGCGGACGACCCGCTCCCAGCCCAGGCCGGGGCGGTAGAGCCAGTAGGTCAGCTCGACCCAGCCGAGGCTGCGGCGCCTGTCCTCGACCGTCGTGAAGGCGGTGGTACGGCGGCCGGAGCCGGTCAGGTGGAGTCCGGCCCCGGGCCTCGGCACGGCGCAGCTTTGGCGGCGGCAGCGGCGGAAGTCGACCGGGACCAGGGGCAGGCCGGAGGGCCCGGCCAGGGCGACCGGGGTCGGAGCCAGGGCGCGGGCGAGGCGGGCCAGCGGCCAGCCGTAGGCTGGCACCAGCGGGTGCCGCCGGCAGGCGCCGGGCTGGCGCGGGGCGCAGGCGATCCGGCGGGCGATCGTGCCAGCGAGGGAGCGATGGGGATCGATCCGGTCGGCGGCGGCGAGGGCGGCTATCGCCGCGATCAGCAGCAGCGCTATCAGCGCGGTCAGGCCTGCCTGCTCGACGCTGGCGGATCCCCTCTCCGATCGCATTGGCGCGACGCTAGGGGGCCTTGGCGCGCGGGTGGCGCGCCAAATGCAAGGAGTTCGTGCCGCCTCTGGCGCAGTCTGCTTACATTCCTCGCGTGGAGGGCTTCAACCTCTTTGGTGACCCCGACGAGTTCCGCGCCCGCATGGAGGAGCTCAGCGAGCAGATGCAGTCCTCCCAGCGCGTCGCCTGGGCCGACAACGCGATCCGGCTGGCGGTCGAGCTGACCGTGGCCTCGATCGAGCGGATCGAGCTGACGGGCTCGAGCGACGAGCAGGCGATGCAGGTTCGCGACGCGATCCGCGTCCTCTTTCCCGAGGCTGTCACGCTGGTGCGCGAGGCCCGCGAAGGCCTCGCCTAGCTAGAGCAGCTCGAATTTCAGCGAGGTCGCGCCGCCGCGCCTCAGGGCTGCTGCGGTCAGCTCCAGGGGGACGGCTACGAGCAGGGCCGGGATCGCCACTACTACGGTGACGAAGGCGTCGAGGCGGCGCTGCCAGGGCTTGTCGGCGGCGACCGCGTTGTTGCGCCCCATGGCGCCAAGCGCGACGTTGCGGCCGAAGGTGAAGCCGTTGAGGATCGTCTGCCACATCGTCGCGAAGCCGGCGCCCGGGGACCAGCGCGCCGACTTGACGATCTGGTCGCGGTGGGCGACGAGGCGGCGGATCGACTCGACCGTGAACAGGTAACGGGAGCCGCGCTCGAGCCCGGCCCAGCCGGCGCCGCCGATCCAGGCCGAGAAGCCGGCCCGGTTGGCGATCTTCGGCGCCTGGCCGTCACCGCCCACTCGGTCGAGCTCGCGTAGCGCCTCCCCGGCGTCCCCGGGTGCTCCGACCACGCCGAGGCCGCAGCTCTCGCAGCGGCGCACCGGGCCGGCCAGGCCGGGCCGCTGGTCGATCCAGCCGAAGAGCGGCTCGCCGCAGGCGGGGCAGGGCGGGTTGTCGGGTCCCGCGCCGGCCTCGAGCGGGACTACGGGCGTTGCTCGACTTGCTCGTTTCGTGCTCATCTCGACTGCTCTCGCTTGGCGCTCATTGCGCGGTAGCGTAAGGGCATGCAGCTCACCGAGATCATGACCGCCGGCGTTGTGACCGCCACGCCCGAGGCGAGCGCCGTCTCCGTCGCTCGCCAGATGCGCGACCACCGCGTCGGCTCGGTCGTCCTCGTCGACCCTGCCGGCTCGCCGGTGGCAATGATCACCGATCGCGATCTCGCCGTGCGGATCTTTGCCGACGGGGCGGACCCGGAGGCTCCGGTCGGCGACCATGCCTCGCGGCCGTTGATCTGCGGCGAGCCGGAGATGGAGCTCGACGAGGCGGCGGCGCTGATGGTCCAGCACCGGGTGCGGCGACTGCCTGTGGTCGATGGCGATAGCCTCGCGGGCATCGTCACGCTTGACGACATAGCCGTGCGGACCGGCAACCTCGAGGTCGCGCAGAAGATGACCGCCGAGGTGATCGAGGGCGCGCTGCCCCAGTTCTACTTCCACGAGCGGGGCTGAGCGAAGCTTGAATCGCAGCAAGGAGGCGGCTCTGGCCTGGGAGGAGCGTTGGTCGCGCCCGGCTGGGCTCGCGGCCTTCGGCTCGATCCTGCTGATCATCGCGGCGATCGTCGTCGCCAGCAAGATCGGCGGCGGGGACGGCGACTCGGAGCTGCTGCGCAACGTCGACGCCCACCGCAGCGCCCAGCTGATCTCCAGCATCCTGCAGGCGCTCGGCGTCGGCCTCCTCGCGGTGCCGCTCTACTACCTCTTTCGCGCCGCCAACGCGCGCAGCGAGGCGATGCGCGGTCAGCTGGTCGGCGTCGTCGTCGCGGCGCCGCTGTTCCTCGCGGTGCTGGCGATCCTCAGTGGCCTCTCCAACCTCGAAGCCGCCTCGACCTTCGTCAACGACGAAGTGCCGCGATTGATCGAGGGGGGCGTGGCGCTCGGCAGCGAGCGCGCCAACGACGTCGCCGGCGACACGATCAGCGATTCGTCGCTGCGACCGCTGGCCGCCGGCTTCGGCCTCGGCGGCCAGATCGGCTTCGTCGTCGCCATGTTCTACACCTCGATGCACGCGATGCGGACCGGCTTGCTGACCCGCTTTTGGGGCTCGCTCGGGATGGCGCTCGGCGCCGTCTCCTTCATCTTCTTCCAGTTCACCCTGCTCTGGTTCATCTACCTCGGCTTCCTCTTCATAGGACTCATCCCGGGCGACAAACCACCGGCCTGGAAGAGCGGTGAAGCGGAGCCCTGGCCTACGCCGGGCGAAAAAGCGGCCGGAGAACTCGAAGAGCCCCCAGATGTGGGGGACGATCCGGGCAGGGGTTCCGCTTAACTTTTTCGGTGGTTTGCTACCGGTCGTCCGCCGGCCCGGCGGCGAAAAAGTACAAGACGCTCCACCCCTACCCGGATCGTCCTGCCACCGCTAGCTGCTGTTCGGCCCGTACGGGCACCTTAGGGCCCAGCGGGTTGGCCTCGCCTTTGATGCTTTTGCGGTACGGGAACCAGCCGCGGAAGTTGCCGCTCCATTCGGTTGCCGCGAGCTCGTCCTCTGAGAGCGGGCGGGCCGGGTGCTCCAACGGCGACATGTGGCCGCTTTCCAGCAGGCGGTCGTGGAGCTCGACGTCGGCGGCGAGGTCGCGCTTGCCAGCGTGGGTCAGGTAGCTGACCCGCGCACAGCGGCCGGCTGAGACCTTGATCAGGTCCTCGATCGATCCAACCTGGTCGCGGTCCTCTGAGCGGACGAGCGGCAGGTGCCACTCGTCTTCAGCCAGCTCTTCCGGCTCGGAGGCTGCCGCGACCTCGCGCATCGTCTCGGCTACGAGCCTGATCTCCGGCTGCGCGTCGGGATGGCAGCGCAGGTTCCAGAAGTTGTCCCACTCGGTCGCCGTGACGATCACGGTGTGCCACATGAAGGGCTCCAGCAAGCGGTTGGCGACCTGCTTGTGCACGTTCAGCCACTCAGCCGGCTGAGAGCGGTCGCGGATCGCCTCCTCGACCTCCTGCAGCGCATCGAACGGGTCGTCGTGCTCCGCGACCGTCTCGGGATCGGCCACGAGCCCGAGCACTCGCCGCACGGCGTCGTCGCGACCGCGCAGCCACTCGCGCTCGGCGGCCTCCCTCTTCTCACCTTCCAGCGCGGCCCCCGCCTGCATGCCGGGCTGGTTCGAGCCGAACTCGATCGGCACGTATGGCTCCTCGAGCACTCGCCGCAGCTGCTTGGCGATCGGGATCGCGCGCGAGCTGGCCGAGTTGCGCGAGAAGACGCGGTGCGTGTTGAACTCGGCGAGGACGAAGCGCGGAAAGGTCGCCTCGAGCGTCGTCAGCCGGTAGCCCGCGGGGGACTGCGAATCAGCGAGGACTTTGGCGTCGAATCCCATCAGCTTCCAATCTCCCAATTCGACTGGACGTCAAACCAGCCTGTATTTCGTCCTTCCTTGCGGGCTCTTCCGGATCATCCCGGTGGTGCGGCCATGAGCTCGACCTGGTGGCCGCCGGGGGCAACGACCTTTGCGCGCTGAGCGCCCCAGTGCTCGCGTCCCGGCTTGACCTCGAAGCCGTGCACGCGAAGCTGCTCGACCGCCTGCTCGAAATCGGCCACGACGACCGCGGCGTGGCCGTGCAGGGGGACGGTCGGCGACGCGGTGCGTTCGAGGTGGATCTGGGTGCCTTCGCGTTCGACCCAGACGAAGGTCTCGGCGAGCGCGGGTGGCGGCTCGACCCGCTCGAAGCCGAGCAGTGCCCAGAGCTCGAGCGAGCGCTCGACGTCCTCCGGCGAGAGCTCGAGCGTGACGTGATGGAGCACAGACCCAGAATAGGACGAAGCCGCATTCGACCCCGCATAGCGATGCCGCGTGCAGTCTCGATCCGCCTAGAGCAGCAGCGAGCCGAGGGCGGCGAGGACGACGATCGCGGTCGACCAGGTCACCGCCTCGGCGGTGATCTCCATGTCGAGGCCGTAGGCGTGGGCGACGACCATCGAGTTGAGGCCCGAAGGCATCGCCGACATCAGCCGGTAGGCGGCGGGCAGGTCGATCAGCGGCGCCGCCAACAGCATCAACAGCGCCGGGGCGAGGGCGAGGCGTGCCCCGAGGGCGACGGCGACCGGCCTGGTCAGCGGCGGCGGCATCGGCAGCTCGCCGTGCTCGGCGTTCTCGGCCAGGGTCGCGCCGACGGCGAAGAAGCCGAGCGGCAGCATCGCGAAGACGAGGATCTGCGAGGCGTCGACGAGGACGGTTGGAGCCAGGACGTCAGGCGCGAGCAGGCCGGCGATCGCTGCGTAGAGCGGTGGGTTGCGGGTAAAGAAGGCGCGGACGCGGTCGCGCGGGCCTTCTCCAGCTTTGGTGCCGAAGGCGGCGCCGACGGCAAAGGCGCCGAGCAGCAGGCAGGGCGCGGTGACCAGGACGTCGTAGAGGACCGCGGTGGTCAGCTGGTCGCGGCCGAGCAGTGCCACGGTCAGCGGGTAGCCGAGGTAGCCGGTGTTGACGCTGAGCACGGCGCAGACGACCGCCCCGGTGCTGGGCCGGCTGAGCCGGAGCACGCGGCTCGACACCCACCAGGCGGCCAGGCCCGAGAGCGAGACGGCGAGGATGCCGAGCAGCAGGCCGACGCCGTGCTCGACGTCGATCTCGCTGGCCGCCAGGTTGAAGAAGATCACCGGCGGAACCAGCACGTAGAGCATCAGCGTCAGCGCCTGGCGGGCCGCCAGTCCCGCAGCCTGCGGCCGCCGTCGCTCGGCAAGGACGCCGACGCCGATGCCGGCAGCGATCGCTACTGCGGTTAGCAAGACACCCACGCCGAGACCCTTTCAGCTCGGCGACAGGGCCCGCCGCCGGGTGCTCAGGCGTACAGCGCGTCGATCTCGGCCGCGTACTTCTCGCCGATCGGCTTGCGCTTCAGCTTCAGGGTCGGCGTCAGCTCGTCGCCGCCGGGTGCCCACTCGCCGTCGAGCACGTGGAAGCGCTTGATCTGCTCCACCCGGGCAAGGCGCTTGTTGGCGCTCTCCACCGCGCGCTCGATCTCGGCGATCGTCTCCGGATCCTCCGCGGCGGCCCCGCGCGCCGCCAGCGTCTCGTGGTCGAGCACGACCAGCGCCACGTTGTAGGGGCGACGATCGCCGATCGCGACCACCTGGGCGATCAGCGGCGAGGCGGCCTTCAGCTTCGCCTCGATGTTGGCGGGGGACATGTTTTTGCCCGCCGCGTTGATGATCAGCTCCTTCTTGCGGTCGACGATCTTCAGGTAGCCGTCCCCGTCGAACTCACCGACGTCGCCGCTCAGCAGCCAGCCGTCATCGGTCAGCGCCTCCGCGGTCTTCTCCGGCATGTTGCGGTAGCCCTTCATCACGACCGGCCCGCGCACCATCACCTCGCCATCCTCGGCTAGCTTCACCTCGACCCCCGGGATCGCCGGCCCAACCGTGCCCACCCGTACGGCGCCACCGCGGTTGATCGTCGCGACCGCCGTGGTCTCCGACATCCCCCACAGCTCGCAGATCTCGACTCCCATCGCGAGGAAGAACTCGAGCACCTCCGGTGGGGTTGGCGCGGCGCCGACGACGAACCACTCGACCTGGTCGATTCCGAGCGTCTCGCGGATCTTCGAGAAGACGAGCTCGTCGGCTTTGTCCCATTCGGTCTGCAGATCGGCGGGGATGTCACCCGCCATGTAGGCGGCGACCCGACGGCGGCCGACCTCCATCGCCCACTCGGTGCCCTTGCGCTTCTCCTCGTCCGGCTCAGCGGCCATCCCCATCTCTATCGCCGCCTTCAATTTCTCCCAGATTCGCGGCACGCCGCCCCAGATCGTCGGCCTGACCTCGATCGAGTAGGCGACCAGTTCGCGAGGATCGGGGCAGCAGTACATGCAGCTGCCGTAGAACATCTGCGAGTAGAGCAGCCCCCAGCGGTCAGCGACGTGGGCACTGGGCAGGTAGGAGATGGTGCGGCCGCCCGGCGTCGTCGCGTGGACCTGGTCGCCGGCCCGCCACTGCTGGACCATGTTGTCGTGGGTGAGCTGTACCCCCTTCGGCGGCCCGGTCGTCCCGGAGGTGTAGATCAGGCAGAGGACGTCGTCCGGCTCGACCGCGCGCCAGGTGGCCTCAAAGTCGAAGTCGGGATTGCCCATCGCCTCCAGCTCCGCCAGCGAGATCGTCCCCTCGGGAGCTTCACCATCGACCACGACGACGTGCTCGAGCGTCTCAACCCGCTCACGCGCCGCCAGCACCTGCGGCAGGAAGGCCTGCTCGGTGACGATCACCCGGTTGGCCGCGTCACTCACCACGTACTCGATCTGCTCCGGCGAGGAGGTGTTGTAGACCGAGAAGCAAGTGGCTCCAAGATGCATGGCGGCGCAATCGGTGAGGACAAAGGCCGGTCTGTTGACCAGCATGAAGCCCACGGTGTCGCCACGTTCCACCCCCAGCTTCGCGAGTCCCGCGGCCCGCTTGCGCACCGCCGCCGCGTAGTCCCCCCAGCTCGCCTCGTAGTTGCTGTCCTTGAACCGCAGCGCCGGACCCTCCGGTCGCTCAGCAGCCGTAATCTGAAACGCCTCGCACATAGTTTCCGCTGTGAGTGCTCGCGGCCGCTCGCCCATCCGCTGACCATACAACGCTTCTCGCGGCGGGTGGCACGGTAGGTGGGCGTGGTGGCCAGCAGTGCGTCGAAGCGGGTGCATCGGCGGCCCTCGATGCTGCCCTCGGCCAGCACGATCTCGATGTCGGCCGGCACGGCCTCGCGGATGGCGCGGCCATAGCGCGTTTCGTCGCCGGCGAACACCAGGCCGGGCGTGAGCGTGGCCAGCACGTGGCGCAGCTTGTCGTAGTCCTGGCTGACGACGGAGTAGGGCGGCGACACCGAGCAGTGCGGCACACCGGCATAGAGGCAGCCCAGCACCATCAGTGCGTGCTCCAGGCTGTTTTCCGAAAGGATGGCGACCGGGCGTTCGACCGTGAGGCCGCGGTCGATCAGCGCCTGGCCGATGGCGCGCGCCTTCTGCAGTGCCTGTGCGTAGCTGATGCGCTGCCAGTCGCCGGTGCTGCCATCCGGCAGCCGTTCGCGCCGCGCGATGAGCGTGCGCTCGGGCGCCTGCGCGGCCCAGTGCAGCAGCTGGTCGGTGATGCGCTCGCCGTAGGGTTGCAGCGGCACCTCGGCCTCCAGGTAGCGCACGCCGGGGCCGCCTTCGCGCACCACGCCGCGGGTGACGCCGAAGGCGAGCGGGCGGTAGCGCGGGGGCGCCGGGGCGGGGTCGGGGGCAGGGGCGGCGCTCACCGCATCACCCCTTGCTGACCTTGGCGGCGCGGCCTTCCAGGAAGTCGCGCAGGCGTTCCTTGGCTTCGGGCGCGGCCTGGGCAATGGCGCAGATCAGCGATTCGGTGAAGAAACCATGGTCGGCCGGCTGCTCGGCAATGCGCGGCAGCGCATGCATCAGCGCGTAGTTGGTCAGCGGCGCGTTCTGCGCCACGCGACGTGCGAGTTCCATGGCCTTGTCGAAGGCCTTGCCCTCGGGCACCAGGTACTGCGCGAAGCCGGCGCGCTCGCCATCTTCGGCGTCGTACACCCGGCCGGTGAGCATCATGTCGGTCATGCGCGCGACGCCGATCAGCTTGGGAATGCGCACCGAGCCGCCGCCGCCCACGAAGATGCCGCGCGAACCCTCGGGCAGCGCATAGAAGGTGGAGCTGTCGGCCACGCGGATGTGGCAGGCGCTGGCCAGTTCCAGCCCGCCGCCCACCACCGCGCCATGCAGCGCGGCGATCACCGGCACCGGGCCGTGCTGGATGCAGTCCAGCGCGGCGTGCCACATGCGCGAGTGGTGCATGCCCTGGGCCGCGTCGCGCTCCTTCAGCTCGGACAGGTCCAGGCCGGCGCAGAAGTGCGGCCCGTCGCCGTCGATCACGGCCGCGCGCACGCCCGAAGGCAGCTTCTCGAAAGTGTCGCGCAGGGCCAGAATGAGTCCATCGGACAGCGCATTGCGCTTGGCTTGGCGCATCAGGCGGATGACGGCGATGTGGTCGTCCAGCGCGATATGGAGGTCGGGGTAGGTCATGGTTTGCATCCGCGGTATGAATCGATTATGGTTATGGAAAATAACCAATTCAAGCGCGGAATACGGGTTGAAGGCTGGTACTTACCCGAAGCTGCGCAGGAGACACGCATGGACATCGCCAACCTGATCGCCATCGACACGCACACGCATGCCGAGCTGAGCTGCTGGAACCCCTTCGACAACTACGGCGAGGAATACGATCGCGCGGCCGACAAGTACTTCCGCTCCAGCCGGCGCCCCACCATCCAGGAGAGCATCGACTACTACCGCGAGCGCAAGATCGGCTTCGTGATGTTCGGCGTGGATGCCGAGTCGAACGTGGGGCGGCGGCGCATTCCCAACGAGGAGATCGCCGAGGCGGCGCAGAAGAATCCGGACGTGATGATCGCCTTCGGCAGCATCGACCCGCACAAGGGAAAGATGGGTGCGCGCGAGGCACGGCGCCTCATCGAAGAGCATGGCGTGAAGGGCTTCAAGTTCCACCCCACCGTGCAGGCCTATCACCCT
>JBEVMR010000041.1:0-29826 GCA_040508545.1 Solirubrobacterales bacterium | reverse complement strand
GACGACGAACCGATAGGGCCGCGGCGCCGCCTGTGAGGCTTTGACGATTCGGTTGATCTGCCGGTCGACCAGCCGCAGGGTCGCCATCGTGTCGGGCCGTTCGATTCCCGAGTGGTGGGCGACTTCGTCGTAGGCGAGGAAGGTCGTGTAGATCGCCGGGCGCCCGGCGAGGGCGTCGCCGACGACCGCGGCGACTTGCAGGTCCCGCTGAACCACGGTCCCCCAGGCCCGGACGAGCGCGTAGGAGCGGCTGCGGGCGATCCGAGGACGAACGTCGTCGCGAACCTGAGAGCGAGCGGCACGGCGCTCGCGGGCGACCTCGGCGAGGACGAGGACGAACGTGCGGGCGACGGCGTAGGGGCGGGCGAAGTACGCCGCATAGTCGCGGCCGATCGGCCGGCGGCGGCGCAGCGCCGTGCTCATCGTCAGCATCGAGTGCGGCGCGTCGCCGGAGAGGATGTTGGCGCGGCTGGCGCCGTCGGCGTGCAGGAGGCCGCGCCCGTTCGAGTGCCGCCGCTCGAGCTCTTCCGCGTCGCGTGGGTGGTTGGTGACGATCGCCTTGCCGCGGTCCTTCTCCCACCAGCGGAAGGCGGGCATGTCGTCGTTGTCGCCGTGCAGCAGCCCGGCCTGACAGGCGCCGGTCTGCGAGGACCAGTCGGTCTCCCACCTCCGCAGCCGGTGCGAGCCGCTGCGCAGCCAGGCCGCGAGGTTGGGGGCGCTGCCGTCGCTCAGCGCGCGGTGCAGGACGTCGTGGGCGAGGCCGTCGATCTCGAGGAAGAGGACCCCCGGCACCTCGCTCTCCACCACGTGCTCACGTCGGCGCGCCTGCCGCCGCACGACGTAGCGGTACCACGACTCGTTCTCGTCGATCGCGAGCAGGGCGTAGACGACCGAGGTGACCGCCGCCATCACGATCGTCACCACGATTCCCTCCAGCACACCGCCGATCTCGGCCCCGGGCAGGACGTCGATCGCGAAGGTGACGAGCACGCCGTTCAGCACCAGCGCCGCGCCGCCCAGGGTGAGCACGGTGAGCGGCAGCGCGAAGCGAGCGAGGATCGGCCAGATCAGGGCGTTGAGGAGACCGATCATCGCGGCCGCCGCAAGCGCCGTCGGCGCGCCGTCGAGCACGAAGCCCGAGAGCACCTCCGAGAGCAGCAGCAGCGTGAGCGCGTCGAGCAGGAGGACGAGCAGGCCCCGCCACATGGCACGAAGACTCATGGTGAGCGATCCTAAGCGTGACCGAGCTGCCTGTGTGCGCGAGCGACGTTCAAGCGGCTCGCTCGTAGATCATCACGGCGACCCCCTCGCCGACGACCTTCGACTCTTTGAGCCGCAGGCTGCGTCGCTCGGGCAGCTCCTCGAAGGCCTTCTTGCCGGTTCCGAGGATCACCGGGAAGACCATCAGGTTGACCTGGTCGACCAAGTCGCTCGCGAGCAGCTCCTGGACGAGCCGGTGGCTTCCAGGCACCTGAAGCTCGCCGTCGAAGGCCTCCTTGAGCTGGCGCACCTCAGCCGTCGCGTCGTCGCCGTCGAGGACGGTCGTGTTGTTCCACTCCGGCTCGCCAAGCGTCGTCGAGACGACGAACTTCGGCATCGAGTTGAACTTGTCGGCGAACTCGCCCTCGCGCTGCGGCCAGGCCCCGGCGAAGCTTTCGTAGGTGCGCCGGCCGATCAGCAGCCCGTCGGACTGCCTCGTCTCGTCCAGCTTGAACTGGTTCCCGTCGTCACCCCGGTCGAACTCGAAGGTCCAGCCTGGGTACTTGAAGCCCGGCTCTCCCCCCGGCGCCTCCATCACACCGTCGAGCGAAACGAACTCCGTCACAACGATCCGTGCTGCCATTTGTCGACCTCCGTCTAGAGCCTTGGAAACCTGCTTTTAAAGGTACGACGAATGGGGCTCGCCGATTTCGACATCCAGTGCCTGTCGTCGATTACCCCGAGGTAATCGACCTGCGTACTCGCGCGCACTAGAGTCGCCCGCGATGGCGACGGCTCAGCCCGAGGTCGGGTCGCTC
Organism: Solirubrobacterales bacterium; assembly: GCA_040508545.1. Lineage (GTDB taxonomy): Bacteria > Actinomycetota > Thermoleophilia > Solirubrobacterales > 70-9 > VRUE01. The sequence goes on along the minus strand of JBEVMR010000041.1, from coordinate 27,808 downwards.
CTGCGGCAGTGGCGCGCGCGCCGGCGCGTGACTCAGCTCGACCTCGCGCTCGACGCTGGGGTCTCCGCCCGCCATCTGAGCTTCGTGGAGACTGGCCGCTCGCAGCCCGGCCGCGAGCTGCTGCTGCAGGTCCTCGAGCAACTCGAGGTTCCCTTTCGCGAGCAGAACCGGCTGCTGCTCGCCGCTGGCCACGCCCCCGCCTTCCCCGAGCGCTCGCTCGAGGACGACCCCGATCTGGCTCCGGTGCGAGATGCGCTCGACGTGGTCCTCTCCGGTCATGAGCCCTACCCGGCGGTCGCGGTCGATCGCGCCTGGAACATGGTCGCCGCCAACTCCGCCATGCTCGCGTTGACCGCGTCTGTCGAGATCGATCCGGCGCTGCTCGAGCCTCCGATCAACGTGATGCGCGTCGGCCTCCATCCCCGTGGGCTGGGGCCGCTGTTCGTCAACCTCGGCGACTGGCACGCGCACTGGCTCAGGCGGCTGGAGCGACAGCTGGCCGCAACGGGCGACGAGCAGCTCGCCGCCCTGATCGACGAGGTCGCCGGCTACCCCGTGCCGGAGCCCGAGCACGACGTCGCGTCTGAGCTCGTGGGCAGCGAGATGCTCGGCCCGGTCAAGGTGCGCGCCCCCGGCGGCGGCGAGCTTTCCTTCTTCGGCATGTTCGCGAGCTTCGACACTCCGTTCGAGGTGACCAGCTCGGAGCTGGCGATCGAGTTGCTCTTCCCGGCCGACAGGGCAACTGCCGAGGCGCTGGGAGCGCGAAGCCAGTGAGAGGCAGGGCGACCATGAGAACGCCAAAGCTCGGGCAGGCGATCACCGGCGCAGGGGGCGTGCTGCTGATCGCCTCCCTGTTTCTGCCCTGGGCGGGCGGCGAGGCGGACCGAACCGGGTTCGAGCTCTTGGCGATGGGCGACGTCTTCCTGCTGATCGTAGGCCTGGTCGCGATCGGAGCGGCGCTCACGTGGGGGCGCTTCGGGCTCTTTCGCCCCGATATGTCCCTGACCGGGGCGGCCGATCTGCTCGGCGTGGTGGCGACGACCGCGGTCGCCTGGTTAGTCCTGTTCGCCTTCCCGTCCGGCGCCAGCCGCGAGATCGGCGCCTACCTGGCCCTGGCCGCGGCGATCGCCATCGCCGGCGGGGCAGGCGACTACAGCACCCTGCGCGGCGCACCTCTGTTCCCCCGAATCGATCGGCGGTGATCGCAAGACTCTGGGGATGACCGCCGCCCTCTCTGCCCGTGGCCTCTCGAAGCGCTACGGCAAGACGACCGCGCTCGACGCCGTCGATCTCGAGGTCGCGGCGGGAGAGCTCGTCGGCCTGCTCGGCCCCAACGGGGCGGGCAAGTCGACGCTGGTGAAGATCGCCTGCGGCCTGGTCCGGCCAACTGGCGGGGAGGCGAGCGTCGGCGGGGCGACGGCCGGCAGCCGAGCGGCGCGAGCGTCCACCGGCTACCTCGCCGAGCTGTTCCGCTTCCCCGGCTGGGCTCGCGCCGAGGAGGTGCTGGCGTTGCACCAGCGGCTGGCCCGCTCCGACGGCGGGGCGGCCGAGCGCGAGGAGCTGCTGGCGCGGGTCGGCCTCAGCGACGAGGGCGGGCGCCGGGTCGAGACGATGAGCAAGGGCATGCAGCAGCGGCTGGGCATCGCCCAGGCGCTTGTCGGCTCGCCCCGGCTCGTGCTGCTCGACGAGCCGACGAGCGCCCTCGACCCGGGCGGCCGGCGAACGGTGCGCGACCTGCTCGTCGGGTTGCGCGATCAGGGCGTCGGCGTGCTGCTGAACTCACACCTGCTCAGCGAGATCGAGCTCGTCTGCGATCGGGTCCTGATCATCGACGGTGGCCGGGTCGTGACCGAGGGACGGCCCGAAGACCTGACCGCGCCCGGCGGCGTCGAGGTCGAGACCTCCGACGGGGTGCGCCGCTTGCCCGACGCGCGCCGCGAGGACGTCCCGGGGATCGTCCGCGAGCTCGTCGCCGGCGGCGCCGAGGTCTACGGCGTCCGTGTGGTGAGCGGCACGCTTGAGGACGCCTACCTCGCCGCCGTGGTGGGGCGCGACGGATGAGCGACGCGCTCGCCATCGCCGGCCATGCGCTGCGGGAGGCGGTCCGCCGCCGGGTCCTGCTCGTCGTCGCGATCTTGACCGCCGCCTTCCTCGGGCTCTACGCGTTGGCCGCCTTCGAGGCCTTCGACTCGCTCGAGCGGACGAGTGCCGGGGGCTTCGTCCCGATCGACGAACGGGCCCTGGCGGGCGGGACGCTGCTCGGCCTGGCGATGTTCGTCGCGCTCTTCCTCGGCGTCGTGCTGGCCGTCTTCCTCACGCTCGGCGCGGTACGCGGCGACGCCGAGCGTGGCCTGCTGCAGCCGCTGGTCGTGCGCCCGGTAGGACGCACGACGCTGCTGATCGGGCGGCTGCTCGCCGCCTCCGCCGTCTGCGCCCCCTACGTCGTCATCGTCTTCCTCGTCGCCGTCCTCATCACCCAGGCTGCCGGCGACTTCACGCCCGCCTCGCTCGTCGTCCCAGCCGCCGGCCTGGCCCTAGGTGTCGTCACGGTGGTGGCGATCTCGCTGCTCGGTTCGACGGTGCTCGGGACCACCGCCAACGGGATCGCCATCTTCATGGTCTTCGCCACGGGGCTCGCCGCCGGGCTGCTGGGCCAGATCGGCGAGGCGCTCGACGTCGACGGACTGACGACGGCGAGTTCGATCATCTCCTGGATCGTCCCGTTCGAGGCGCTCTACCAGAACGGGCTCCATGCGCTGACCGCGGATATCGGCGGCGCGGCCGGCGTGATCGTCCAGCTCGGGCCGTTCGGCGGCGCCAGCAACGTCGGCGCGGCGATCTGGCCATGGGCGGTGGCGTGGTCCGCCGCCGTGCTGGCGCTGGCGGCGCTGGCATTTCGCCACCGCGACCTCTGAGACCGGGCACGACTAGGTGACGCGGGTCGCGAGGTGCTCGCCGTTCTCCCCCCGGGAACTTGCCCCTCTGTGCACAGAGAATTCTTGACTGATAAGTTCTTTCCTATGCCGGAGATGAAGCATCACTGGACCGGGAACAACGTCTTCCAGGCTTCCGAAACTACGCTGGAATGGACCTGGGTCGTAGGCGAGAACGAACACTATTGGGGGTACTCGATTCGGCCATACCAGCTCAACAGCGCGGTGGAGGTTCTCCGCCAGTGGACCACCTCGGACAATGACTATCACTGGACGGAGCATTTCCTCGTCCAGACCCCCGGCCCCAACGCGGGCGGCCTGATCCGGTTCAGCGCAATCGCAGCGATCGGGTCATGAGGATCGCCGCGCTCTACGACGCCCACGGCCGCATCCTGGCCGCCGCAGAGGTTGACGACGAGCACGGCGGTCCCATGCCGGTCCCGTCCGAGGGCACCGAGGTCGACACCTTCGATGTCCCCGAGAACGGAGCCCGACTCCGCCTCGACGAGATCTGCACCGGTTACCGGGTCGACGTCGGCGCGAAGCAGCTCCGCGACCAGCGCGCGACCACGTAGCGCAGGCCTGGGCTGACCCAACCCGCCGCGAGCTGGTTCGGCGGCTTTCGCTTTCGTCAGACAGCGACGTAGTCCGCGAGGTGCTCGCCGGTGAGGGTGGAGCCGTCGGCGACGAGGTCGGCGGGCGTGCCCTCGAAGACGACTCGGCCGCCGTCGTGGCCGGCGCCTGGGCCGAGGTCGACGATCCAGTCGGCGTGCGCCATGACCGCCTGGTGGTGCTCGATGACGATCACCGACTTGCCGGAGTCGACCAGGCGGTCGAGCAGGGCGAGCAGCTGCTCGACGTCGGCGAGGTGGAGGCCGGTGGTGGGCTCGTCGAGAACGTAGACGCCGCCCTTCTCGGCCATATGGGTGGCCAGCTTGAGTCGCTGCCGCTCGCCGCCCGAGAGGGTGGTCAGCGGCTGACCGATACCGAGGTAGCCGAGCCCGACTTCGGCGAGGCGCTGCAGGATCTTGTGAGCCGCCGGGATCTCCGCCCCGCCGGCACCGAAGAACCCCTCGGCCTCGGTCACCGACATCGCCAGCACCTCGCTGATGTCCTTGCCCCCGAACTCGTACTCGAGCACCTCGGCCTGGAACCGCTTCCCCTCGCACTCCTCGCAGGTGGTGGCGACCCCGGCCATCATCGCCAGGTCGGTGTAGATGACGCCGGCGCCGTTGCAGTTGGGGCAGGCCCCTTCGGAGTTGGCGCTGAACAGCCCCGGTTTCACGCCGTTCTCCTTCGCGAACGCTTTGCGGATCGGGTCGAGGAGCTTGGTGTAGGTCGCCGGGTTGCTCCGCCGCGAGCCGCGGATCGCGGCCTGGTCGACCGTCACCACGCCGTCCCGCCCGGACACCGAGCCGCCGATCAGCGAGCTCTTGCCCGAGCCCGCCACCCCGGTGACGACGACCAGCACCCCGAGCGGGATGTCGACGTTGACGTCCTGGAGGTTGTTGGTGGCGGCGGCGCGCACCTCCAGCGCCTCCGACGCGGTCCGCACCGAGGGCTTCAGCGAGGCGCGATCGTCCAGGTGCTGCCCGGTGAGGGTGTCACTCGCCCGCAGGCCCTCGACGGTGCCCTCGAACACCACCTGCCCGCCCCCCGCGCCGGCGCGGGGGCCGAGGTCGACGACGTGGTCGGCGATCGAGATCGCCTCGGGCTTGTGCTCGACGACTAGCACGGTGTTGCCCTTGTCGCGCAGCTGCAGCAGGAGCTCGTTCATCCGCGCAATGTCGTGCGGGTGCAGCCCGATAGTCGGCTCGTCGAAGACGTAGGTGACGTCGGTCAGCGACGACCCGAGCTGGCGGATCATCTTGACCCGCTGCGCCTCGCCGCCCGAGAGCGTGCCCGAGGGCCGCTCGAGCGAGAGGTAGCCGAGCCCGATCTCGACGAACGAGTCGAGCGTCTCCCCCAGCACCTCCAGCAGCGGCGCCGCCGATGGCTCGTCGAGCCCATGGACCCATCCGGCCAAGTCGCTGATCTGCATCGCGCAGAGGTCGGCGATGTTCTTCTTCTCGATCTTCGACGACCGCGCCGCCTCGCTGAGCCTGGTGCCGTCGCACTCGGGGCAAGTGGTGAAGATGACCGCCCGGTCGACGAACGCCCGGATGTGCGGCTGCATCGCCTCCCGGTCCTTGGCGAGAAACGATTTCTGGATCGTCGGGATCAGGCCGGCGTAGGTCAGGTTGATTCCCTCGACCTTGATTTTGGTCGGCTCCTTGTGGAGCAGGTCGCCCAGTTCCCTCTTGGTGAACTTCTCGATCGGCTTGTCGGGGTCGAAGAAGCCGCAGCCCCTCAGGATGCGCCCCTGCCAGCCCTTCATGCTGTAGCCGGGGATCGTCAGCGCTTCGTCGTTGAGCGACTTGGTCTCGTCAAAGAGGGCGGCAAGGTCGAAGTCGGTGACCTCGCCCCTGCCCTCGCAGCGCGGGCACATGCCGCCGGTGCGGGAGAAGCTCACCCGCTCGGCTTTCCCGTCGCCTTTCTTGAGCATCCCGGACGCCGCCACCGAGGCGACGTTGAAGGAAAAGGCCTGGGGTGAGCCGATGTGCGGCTTGCCGAGCCGGCTGAAGAGGATGCGCAGCATCGCGTTGGCGTCGGTGACCGTGCCCACCGTGGAGCGGGGGTCGGAGCCCATCCGCTCCTGGTCGACGGTGATCGCGGTCGTCAACCCGTCGAGCACGTCGACCTCGGGCCGGGCCAGGGTCGGCATGAAGCCCTGCACGAAGGCGCTGTAGGTCTCGTTGATCAGCCGCTGCGACTCGGCGGCGATCGTGCCGAACACCAGCGAGCTCTTGCCCGAGCCGGAAATGCCGGTGAACGCCGTCAGCCGGCGCTTCGGTATCTCGACGCTGATGTCCTTGAGGTTGTTCACGCGTGCGCCGTGCACGCGGATCAGCTCATGGCTGTCTGCAGCGTGAGGCGCAGGCGACTTTTTGGTCGTCTTCTTCGCCATGCCCTGGACCAGCTCTAGGCGGCAGGCGGCTGGTCGATGCGGACCAGGTTGCCGGACGGGTCGCGCACGGCGCAGTCCCGCGTGCCCCACGGCTGGTCTTTCGGCTCTTCGACGATCTCGGCGCCCGCCGCGCGGAGCTGCTCGAAGGTGGCGTCGAGGTCGTCGCTGTGGAAGTGGACGCCGTTGAGGGCGCCCTTGGCAAGCAGGGCGGCGAGCGCGTCGTCGTCGTCGGGGCCGCCGTTCACGTAGTTGGTAAGGACGATCGCGACGTCGGGCTGGGAGGCACCGCCGACGGTGATCCAGCGGTAGTCCCCTTTGGCAACGTCGTTGCGCAGCTCGAGGCCGAGCGCGTCGCGGTAGAAGGCGAGGGCGAGGTCGGGGTCGTGGACTTGAACGAAGCAGGTGGAGAGAGTGAGGTTCATGCCCGCAAGGCTAGGGAGCCGGCACCGCGCGCGTTTCTCCGATCCTGCTCGGTCCGCGGGCTCGGGCGGGTGACGTCTTTGGCGACGCAGCCCGGCACGCGCGTAAGCGCGCCGTGGTCTCGGGCCCGATAGGTCGTCGGCGTCTCGCCCACCAGCTGGGTGAAGCGGGCGCTGAACGAGCCAAGCGACGTACACCCGACCGCCATGCAGACCTCGGTGACCGACATGTCGCCACGCCGCAACAGCGCCTTCGCCCGCTCGATTCGCCGCGTCATCAAGTACGCGTAGGGCGTCTCGCCGTACGCCGCGCGGAACTGCCGCGAGAAGTGCGCGGTCGACATCAACGCAGCGCGAGCCAGCGCGGAGACCTCGAGCGGGCGCGCGTACTCGCGGTCGATCAGGTCGCGGGCGCGGCGCAGATGCGCGAGGTTGGCGAGCTCCTCCGGCGTCACGAAGCGAGCGTAGCGGCGCTCCACCGGGCATGAGAAAACTGACTCGCGCCAATAAGAAACCGAAAGCGTCGAATCCGCGTGTCCCCGCTCGTCGCAGGGGTAGAGGGGGCCAAAGGAAGCCCTCGTGACCGAAGGAGAATCGAGATGGGAACGCTAATCGCGACTACGCAGGCCACCGTCGACGGCGTCATCGACCCAGTCGGCGAGTGGGTGCAGGCGGACGGAGACCACGGCGAGTACTCGTTCGAGCGTCAGGCGAGATCGAGCGGGCTGCTGCTGGGCCGCAAGACCTACGAGGGGCTGGCGGGCTACTGGCCGAGCCAGACGGGCCAATGGGCGGACATGGTCAACTCGATTCCGAAGTTCGTCGGGTCCAACACCCTGTCCGGCGATCTCGAGTGGAACGCGACCCTGCTCGAGGGGGAGCTCGAGGACTCGATCCCAAGGCTGAAGGACGAGGTCGACGGTGACCTGTTCTTGCACGGGAGCGGCGAGTTCGCGTACGCCCTCGCCGAGAAGGGCCTGATCGACGAGTACGAGGTCTACCTGAACCCGCTCGTCTGGGGCGAGGGAAACGTCCACGTGCTCGGCGACAGGGGAACGGTCCGGATGACGCTCGACGGCGTGAAGCGGTTCGACTCCGGAGTGGTTCTCCTCACCTACCTCCCGGCGTCTTGACCGCGGCTGGGACGAGGACCCCGGCCTCAGTGGCCGCCGCCTCATAGGCGACGGCGAGCGTCGCGACGGTCTCGTGGGCGTTGAGTCCGCTCGGGTTGGGGACCACCCAGAGCGCCGCGTCGGACCAGCGGATCGCACTGTCGAGCGTGTCCGGCTGTCGACCCAAAGCCGCGCCGCGCTCGCCAAACGCGTCGCGGTAGGCGGAGATGCCGGCGATCGCGACGACCTTGGGCCGGTGATCGGCGACGAACCGCAAGAGCCGCTCGCCACCCTCACGCAGCTCCTCGCGCGAGAGCTCGGAGGCACGCGCAGTGGCCCGCCGCACGAGGTTGGTAATCCCGACGCCCCGCGCCACGAGATGCGCCCGATCGGCATCGGTCATTCCGGCAATCCGATCGACCTCGTAATCGGTGATGCCAGCCGCGGCCAGCGCCGGGTAGAAGCGATTGGTGGGATGCGCGAAGTGGGTCCCGACCGCAGCCGTCCACAGGCCGGGGTTGATGCCGACGAACAGCAGCTTGAGTCCCGGCCCCACGAGGTCGTCGACCTCGTGGCCGCGAAACGCCTCCAACTCCGCACGCGTGAACCTCATGCCCACGATCCTGCCCGAGCAGCGCCGCGCTCGTCGCGCGGGGCGGACGGGTCTCGAACGCAGCGAGATCGCTCCCACGCCCCGCCCGCGACCGGCTTTCCGTTCGACCAGGCTCCACCCCCCTGCGCGGGGGTAGCGCTTGACCGCTTCGATCGGATCGGCGCTAGTCAGCCCACCAGTCGCGCTGGCCTTCGACGTCCTCGCGCGGAGCCTCGCCGAGATTGGGCGCGCCGATGACGAGGATCTCGAGGCCCTCCGGCCCGGCCTCGTAGCCTCGCCACGTGCCGGGCGGGACGCGCACCGCGTCCCATTCCTTAAGCTCGACGATCTCGTCGTCGAGCTTCATCCGGCCGCACCCGCGCAGGACCACGTACACCTCCTCCTGCTTCTCGTGCGTGTGGCCGTATGGAAAGCGATAGCCGGGCGGGACGCGCTGGTAGCTGAGGCCGGATTGCTCGAGCTCGAGTGCCTGGGTCGCCATGCGGAACTCTAGGTCTGGCGAGCCGTCGAAGTTGGACCCGAGATCCTCCAGATCCTCCTTGAGGTTCCTGAGAGTGAACGGCACAGCGCAATTCTATGGCGTCCCTGGCCGGGGTCGCCGATCTCAGGCGTCGGGAGGCGCCGAAATCTGGCTCTCGCCGGGTGAATGGAAGGCAGCCCCGATTACACCCTTCCCGCGCTGCGCTGCAACTTGCTCGAAGGCCGCGACGACCTGGGGGTCGAACTGCGAGCCGGCGCTGCGGCGCAGCTCTTCGAGAGCTCGCGAGGGACGCATCGCGATGCTGTAGGGGCGCTCTGAGACCATCGCCGCGTAGGCCTCACACACGGCGACCACCCGCGAGCCGAGTGGGATCTGCTCGTCGCGCAAGGAGTCCGGATAGCCACTGCCATCCCAGCGCTCGCCGCTCGAGCGAACCAGACGCGCGACCGGCACGAGCGCCGCCGCCGAGGCAATGATCCGCTCGCCAATCAGGGTGTGCTGGCGCACGAACTCCCACTCGGCCTCCTCGAGCGGGCCTGGCTTGCTCAGGATCGCGTCGGGGATCGCCATCTTTCCTATCCCGTGCAGCTGCGCCGCGCGGTAAGTCTCGTCGCGCTGCTCGGCCTCCATCTCCAGCTCCTCGGCGACAGCCAGCGCCAGCTCGGCGACATCAACGGCTTGCTCGGCCAGCTGCGGTTGGCGCTCGCGTAGCGCCGTCAGCAGCACGTCGCGCGACTGCGAGCCGGCCGAGGTCCGCTCGCCAACCTTGTTCGCGTACATCCGCCGGTCAGCGAGCTGCATTGCCTCTTTTACCGAGCCGGCCTCGCTCGGCAACAGGACGTTGCCCTGCGAGGCCGTGATCGAGAAGCCCTCGCCGCGCTCGGAGAGGGCAGCGGTGGCGCCGGCGATGATCGCGTCGACCTCCGCTGCCGTGCACTCGGCCAGAAGGCAGAACTCATCGCCGCCCAGCCGATAGACGCCGCCCTTCGATGCCGCGAAGAGCTCCAGCCGCCCGCCGAGGCGTTCCAACAGGGCGTCTCCCGCCGGGTGGCCGAAGGTGTCGTTGTAGAGCTTGAAGCCATCGAGGTCGAAGAGCGCGAAGAGCCGCAGGGAACCCGCTGCTGCCGGCCGCTTGACGGCGCGCTCGAGGTCCAGCATCAGCGCCCTGCGGTTGGGCAGCCCGGTTAGCTCGTCGGTGCGCGACTCTTGCACGCTGGTGCGGGCTTCCCCCTGGGTCTCACGCAACGAGAGGACCAGCCGCACGACGACCGCGACCAGGGTGAGCAGGGAGATGACTGCGGCTGCGGTAGGGGCCGTGGTGAATCGTTCGGCTGCCTGAATGCAGATTGCGACCAGGGCCGCGGCGGCCGGTATCGCGATGATCCGCACTGCCCGCGGTCGCACTGGCTCCGTTGTGCCCGACTCGATCCACGCCGCGCAAGCCACCAGCAGAACACCGCACGGCCAGCCGGCGTCGAGAATCGTGCCTTCGACGTAGGTCCCCTTGGCGGCCTGCAACAAATAGACGCCGTCGGAGACGGCGAGCAGTAAGAGACCGGCCCCGAGGACCGCCCAACTGCGTCCGGGTCGCCAGCCGGTGAACGCGGCAGCGGTTGCCACCATCGTCAACAGGGTCAAGTCGGCGATCGGGTAGGCCAGGTTGGTGGCGACGGCAAGCGTCTGGCCTTCGCTCGAGGCATCGACGATCGGCCCGAGCGCGAACGCTGCCGCCAGCGCTGCGACGGCAGAGCCGACGATTGCGCCGTCCAGCCACCGCGCCATCGGAAAGGCCCCGATCCTCGCTCGCAAAAGCAAGATCAGCGCCGCGTAGGCGAGCGGGTAGAAGGCGAGGTAGCCGCCGTCTGCGGGCGAGGGGATCGGCACCGACGCCTGCCCGGCAAGCACCGCCGCGTAATAGATTTCTCCGCCGGCATAGAGCAGCAAGCCGACGCCAAGGAGCGCCCAGGCAACCCGCTCGCGGCGAACCAGCGCGGCCCGCAGCAGACAGGCGACGCCGCTCGTCAGCATCAGGGCGCTGTAGATCCAGGTGTTGAAGAGCGCATCGGTGCCGGGACCGCCAATCCCGAGCGCAACGTGCGTCGTGAAGGCGGCGAGCAGGCAGAGAGCAAGGAGACCGCCAAGGAGGACGGTTCTTCGCTCACGCTTGCTCAGCCCGGATACCACTCCTCCAAGATCGGAATCTCGGGCGGCAACCTTGACCGCCGGACCAAAGTCCGCCTAAGCAGCCGCCGCGGCCTTCTCCGCCAGGCGCTTAGACGACGGCCACGGGCGCGGATATGTCGATGGCACGGAACACCGCCGGGTGGGCGCCGGACAGGATCCCCGACCTACCCGAGCAACTTGGCCTTCTGGGCGGCGAACTCCTCCTCGGTGAGGATGCCCTGGCTTTTGAGCTCGCCCAGCTCCTTGAGCTGGTCGATCGTCGACGCCGCAGGCGCTGCCGGAGCCGCGGGAGGGGGCGCCGGCGCGGCCTGCGCCGGCGGGGGCGCTTCCTGCGCAGCCCAGCGCGCGGACTGGCGCCTCGCTACACGGCCGCTCACGGCAGTGGCAGTTCCGGCGACGACGGCCGTCCGCGCGACACCTCTGACTAGTCCCGGCATGGCAGTTCTCCTTTGCTCAGGCCGCGTCCGCCGCGTCCAGGGCGGCGAGCACGGATTGGATTGGGATGCGTCCAGTGGCGACCAACTGGCCACCGGAGCGGCGAAGGGCGGAAGCGAAGGGCGCCGCCCAGCGGTTCTCGAAGACGAGCAGCGCCGCCGAGGTGCCGGGTTCGAGGGCGCTCCCGGCCTCGTCGGTGTCTTCGTCTGAGAGCAGCCCCGAGGAGGCGCCCTCGAAGTCGGCAAACGCCTCCACATGGTCCCCCAGGTCGGAGATCTCGAGTCTGACGAGGGAGCCGTCCTCTTCCTTGTGGAGGAAGACGAGATCGAGGATGCGGATCAAGCCGCGATCGACCAACTCGATCAGATGCGGTGCCGCCTCTCCGGTCGGCTGGCGCCCCGGCCACTCGACCAGCAAGTAGTCGATTGGGCCCATTTCGTCGAACTCTTCGGCGCTCACAAGCTCGCTCCCTTCGTCGTGACTGGTGATCCGGCCCACCGCATGGTACGCCGCTCGAGGTGCGCAACATCATCTGAACAGGGTGATAGTCGGCGGGCGACCCTGGGCTACGCTCCGCTGCAGTCGGCTATCCAAGACACGAGGAGGAGCAATGGCGAGCCCAGGACCCGAGCGCAGTGCCGAGCAGCCGCCCCGGGAACATCCGCGCGTCGTCCTCTCGCTCCTCCTGATCGGGACGCTGCTCGCCTTCCTGGCCATCTTCTCGATCTGGGTCAATCGCCAGGCGCTCAACACCGAGAACTGGGTGAACACGAGCGACAGACTGCTGCAGGACGAGGAGATCCGGGCGCAGCTCTCCAACTATCTCGCCGACGAGCTGATCGCGAACGTGGACGTCGAGGGGGAACTGGAAAGGACCTTCCCGCCGCGCCTCGCGCCGCTCGCCGGCCCGGCGGCCGGGGCGCTGCAGCAGCTCGCCCCGCAGGCGGCCGAGCGGGCGCTCGAGACCTCGCAGGTGGAGAGCCTCTGGAACACCGCCAACCGGGTCGCCCATGAGCGGCTGCTGGCGGTCCTCGACGACTCCGGCTCCTCGAACCTCTCGACGGCGGACGGCGAAGTGACCCTCGACCTCAGCGCCCTGCTCACCCAGCTCACCGACCGGCTCGGGGTCGGTGGCAACCTGGTCGCGAAACTGCCGCCGGACGCCGGGCGACTGACGATCCTCGAGTCGGACGAGCTCTCGACCGCGCAGGACGCGACCACCCTGGTCAGGCGCCTGCCCGTCGTGCTCACGCTGCTGGCAGTGCTGCTCTACGGGCTCGCCGTCTACCTCGCGGGACCGCGACGCCGCGAGGCGCTGCGCTCGGTCGGCTTCGGTTTTCTCGCCGCCGGGGTGCTCGCGCTCGTCCTGAGAAAGTTCGCCGGCGTCGAGGTGACCGGCGCCCTGGCCGGCAGCGACTCGGTCGAGCCCGCCGTCGAAGCAGTGTGGGAGATCGGAACCTCACTGCTGGTCTCGGTCGCCGTCTCGGCGATCACTTTCGGCATCCTCCTCGTCCTCGCCGCCTGGCTCGCCGGGCCGACCCGCGCCGCGACGAGGCTGCGCCGCGAGGCCGCCCCCCACCTGCGCGAGCGGGGCACCACCTATGGCGCGGTCGCGCTCATCTTCCTCGCCCTCGTCCTCTGGGCACCAGTGGTCGCCTTCCAGAAACCGATCGGGATGGCCCTGCTGGCGGTGCTGATGGTGCTCGGTACCGAGGCGCTGCGGCGTCAGACGGCGGCGGAGTTCCCCGCGCGGTCCAACTGAGCAGAGCGGGAAGAGGCTCGGCTACTGCCGCGCCATCGCCACCCGGAAGCGCTCCTCCGGGGAGATCAGGTGGTCGGGGTCCTCGGCGGCGTCGTCGACGTCGATCTGGACCCACTCGACCTTGCCGGTGAAGGCGCTGTCGGTCGAGGCGTAGTCGTCGCTGACCGGCGTGCCGAGGTCGGAGCCGAGGTCGGTCGTCTCGTCGCCGGAGAAGAGGAGCGGGTGCGTTCCCTCGACGCGGCCCTCGCCGACCTTGGCGCCGTCGACGTAGAGCGCGGCATCGCCGCCTTTGCCGAGGCCGCCGCCGTCATAGGTGAACTCCATCCGCACCTGATGGTCTCCGGCGCCCAGCGGCTCGGTGCCGGCGACCTTGAAGCGCGCGATCCCAAGCAGGTTGTAGCAGTAGGTCGGACGGCCCTCGTGCAGGTAGATGCTCCAGCCGCCGAAGGAGCCGCCCTGGGCGATGATCACGCCCTCACCGCCGCCCTCGGGAACGACGAGCTGCGCCGTGACCGCGTGGGAGCGGTTCTTGATCACGATCATCGAGTTTTCCGAGATCCGCTTCATGCCGCCGAAGAGGAGCTGCGAGTTGCCGTTGATCAGGCTCGGCCGGCCGGCAATCTCGGGAACGAAGCGCTCGACCCGGCGGTCGTCGAGCGGCAGCACCCCGTACCTGGTCGCCTCGATCAGGAAGAGCCGCTGCAGCTCGCGCAGCTTCTCGGGCTGCTCGGCGGCGAGGTCGTTGGACTGGGTCCAGTCGTCGGGGGCGTAGAGCTCCCAGACGTCGTCGTCGATCGCCGGCAGCTCGGCGCCGACCACCCAGGGAATGCTGTGGCGGGTCGCCGCGGTCCAGCCTTTGTGGTAGACGCCGCGGTTGACGAACATCTCGAAGTACTGCGTCTCGCGGTGCTCGGGGGCCTCGGCGTCGGCAAAGCTCGGCAGCATGCTCTTGCCGTGCAAGGGCATCTGCTGGACGCCGTGGACGAAGGTCGGCTCGGGCAGTCCCGCCGCGTCGAGGACCGTCGCGGCGATGTCGATCACGTGGCTGAACTGGTGGCGGATCTCGCCCTTGGCCTCGATCCCGGCGGGCCAGTGGACGACCGTGCCGTTGCGCGTCCCGCCCCAGTGGGAGCCGACCTGCTTGGTCCATTTGTAGGGGGTGTCGAGCGCATGCGCCCAGCCGACCGCGAAGTGGTTGTTGGCCGAGGGCGTGCCCAGCTCGTCGATCCTGGCGGCGAGCATCTCCGGCGTCTCCAGCGCGTTGGCGGCGTTGAAGGTGAAATTCTCGTTGAAGGTGCCGTTGATCGTGCCCTCGGCGGAGGCCCCGTTGTCGCCGATCACGTAGTAGATCAGCGTGTCATCGAGCGCTTCCAGGTCGCGCAGGGTCTCGATCAGGCGGCCGACATGGTGGTCGGCGTGCTCGAGGAAGCCGGCGTAGATCTCCATCTGGCGCGCCAGGACCGGCTTCAGCTCCTCCGGCATCTCATCCCAGGCGGGGATCTCCTCGGGGCGATCGGTCAGGACGGCGTCCTCGGGCACGACGCCGAGCTCCTTCTGCCGGGCCAGCGTCTCCTCGCGCAGCGCGTCCCAGCCCTTGTCGAAGCGGCCTTTGTATTTGGCCGACCACTCCTCGGGGCAGTGATGGGGAGCGTGGGTGGCACCGGGGGCGAAGTACATGAAGAAGGGCTTGTCCGGCATCAGCGCCTTCTGCTCGCGCACCCACCCGATCGCGCGGTCGGCGAGATCCTCGGTCAGGTGGTAACCCTCCTCCGGCGAGCGGTCGGGCTCAACCGCGACGGTGTCGTTGTAGAGCGCCGGGAAGTACTGGTTCGTCTCGCCGGCGATGAAGCCGTAGAAATGCTCGAAGCCGCCGCCGCGCGAGGGCCAAGCGTCGAAGGGGCCCATCGGGCTGGTCTCCCAGACCGGGACCTCGTGGCACTTGCCGAACTGGGCGGTCGAGAAGCCGTTCAGCTTCAGCGTCTCGGCCAGCGGCGCCGCCGTGTTGGGGCGGACCGAGTTGTAGCCGGGAGCCGAGGTGGCGATCTCGGTGATCCCGCCCATCCCGACCGAGTGGTGGTTGCGGCCGCTGAGCAGGGCGGCGCGGGTCGGCGAGCAGAGCGCGGTGGTGTGGAAGCGGGTGTACTTCAGCCCCTCGGTGGCCAGCGCCTCGGCGACCGGGGTCGCGCAGGGACCGCCGAAGGCGCTCGAGGAGGCGAAGCCGACGTCGTCGAGCAGGACGACGAGGACGTTCGGCGCCTCCGCGGGCGGGCGCAGCTGCTCGATCGGGGGGAAGGACGTGTCGGGGTCCTTCGCGTCGTAGGTGATCGGGCCCTCATAGGGCCGGTCGGGAATCGGCAGGACGTCGCGCTTGACCTCGTCGTTCTTGCTGCTCATCTCGTCCCCCTAGTTCGTGAGTTGGTCGCGGGCGCACCTGAATCCCGTGTTTCCCGTCGAGGTGTCGATCGTGTTGGAGCTCCGGGCCGCGACCCGGTAGCGGTTGCAATAAGAGTCGTGACAGAGATAGGAGCCACCGCGGGTGACCATCGCCTGATCGCCGTCGAAGGAATCCGCGCACCATTCCCAGACGTTGCCGGTGGTGTTGTGGAGCCCATACCCATTGGCCGGGAAGGCGTCGACCGGACAGGTGCCGAGGTAGCCGTCGCCGAGGGTGTTCTCCGCAGGGAAGGTGCCCTGCCAGACGTTCATGCGGTGCTCCCCGCCCGGCTCCAGCTCATCGCCCCAGGGGAAGCGCTTCCCGACCAGGCCGCCGCGAGCCGCGAACTCCCACTCGGCCTCGGTCGGCAGCCTCACCTCGCTCCAGCGGCAGAACGCCTCGGCGTCGCGCCAGGACACATGGACGACGGGATGATCGAGCCGGTCGTCGATCGAGGAGTGCGGCCCCTCGGGCTGGCGCCAGCAGGCGCCGTAGACCTGGCGCCACCAGGGCGCCTGGACGGCGCCACGAGTGTCGGGGAACTCGTCGGGAAGCAGGCCGCCGAAGACGAACGACCATCCGTAGCGCTCGGCGTCGGTGACATGGCCGGTCGCCTCGACGAAGGCGGCGAAGCGGCTGTTCGAGACAGCGCAGGGATCGATCGCGAAGGCGCCGACCTCGACCTCGCGCACCGGCCCCTCACCGTCGCCGGCGACGCACTCCGGGCCCTCGGCTCCCATCAGGAAGACGCCGCCCGAAAGCGACACCATCGAAGTGGGCTTGGTGGCCTCGAGGCTCATCCCATCCGAAGCTAAGCACGCCAGGCGTCGGGCACATCACCTGAACCGGGTGAACCCCCAAGCGGCCGAGAATCACCCGTTTCAGATGATGCCCGCGCGTCACCCAGACGCGAGCCTGCCGGCACACGCAACTACGAAGGAGCGAACTATGAGAGGTCTGGGTCGCGCTGTGTTCGTCGCCATCTTGCTGGTGATCGCGGGCACGCTCAACATCATCTACGGCATCGCCGCAGTCGCCGATGCCAACTTCTATGCCGGCAGCACCCACTATGTGCTCTCCAGCCTGCACACCTGGGGCTGGATCACGATTCTGCTCGGTGTGATTCAGCTGTTCGCCGGCTTCTCGCTGTTCGCCGGCGGCGCCTTCGGCCGCGTGATCGGGATCGTCGCCGCCTCGCTCGGGGCGATTGGCGCGCTCCTGGCGGTGGGCGGTGCTTACCCGTTCTGGTCGCTGGGCATCTTCGCGCTCTGCGTGATCTGCATCCACGGCCTCGTGGTCTACGGCGAGCCCGAGACGGTCTGATCGCTACGGAGAGCCCGATCGGATGATCGGGCTCTCCCAATTTCTTCGACGGGCGGTACAGTCGGCAGAGGCCGACCATGCACCTCTCTGACCGAGTTGCGCTTTGAACGAGGATGGCGGCGCCATCGCTCAGCCCGCTCCGAGCGCCCTGAACGTCCCGTCCCTGGTTCCGCGCTCGCGCCTGATCGAGAAGCTGAGGGAGAGCACGGCGCCGGTCGTCCTCCTCAGCGCGCCCTCGGGGTACGGCAAGTCGGTTCTCTTGGAGCAGTGGGCCGAAGAGGACTCGCGCCCGTTCACGTCGATCATCCTCGGCGATCTGCACAACGACCCCGGGATGCTCGTGGCCTCGATCGTCGAGGCGCTCGAACGGATCGAGCCGGTGCCCGACGATGTCTCCACCGCCCTCCAGGCTCCCGAGCCCAGCATCGAGAGCATCGTCCTGCCGCGGCTCGGCCGTGCCCTGGGTGATCGCACGGTCCCGATGGTCCTCGTCCTCGACGACCTCGAGCGGATCGAGTCTCCGCAGGCGCTGGCGGTAATCGCGGCGATCGCCGGCCAGCTCTCCTCCGGCTCCCGACTCGCGCTCGCCTGCCGAACCGAGCCGGCTCTGCCAATCGGCAGGCTGCGTGCCCACCGCATGCTGACCGAGCTCGGCAGGGCGGAGCTGGTGATGACGAAGGCCGAGTGCGCGGCCCTGCTCGCCGGGCTTGGCGTCGAGCTGACCAGCAAACAACTCGACGCGATGATCCTGCACGCGGAGGGTTGGCCGGCTGCTCTCTACCTCGCCGGCCTCGCCCTCACCGAGCAGCCGGACCTCGACAGGGCCATCTCCAGGTTTGCCGGCGACGACCGGATCGTCGTCGACTACATCAAGGAGGAATTCCTCGCCTCGGTCTCCAAGCGCAGGCTGGAGTTCATGCGGCGTGCCTCGGTCCTCGACCGTCTCAGCGGCGATCTCTGCGACGCGCTCCTCGGGCGCACCGGCTCGGCGAGGACGCTCGTCGACCTGTCACGCTCGAACTCGCTGCTGACGCCGTTGGACCGACGCGACGAGTGGTTTCGCTTCCACCCGATGTTCCGCGAGATGCTGCGCTCGGAGCTGCACCGCGTAGAGCCGGCCAGGGAAGCGGAGTTGAACCTTCGCGCCTCGGAATGGTGGGCCGAGCAGGGCGATTGGGACCGGGCGATCCAGTACGCAATCGAGGCGGGAGACCCGGCGCGGGCCGGGGAGCTGCTGTGGCTAGGGGTGCCCAGATACATGACCCGCGGACGGGTCGCCACCGTGATCGGCTGGCTGGACCGGCTCGGGGAGGAGACCATCGCCTCGGACCCCGCCCTGAGCCTGACCGCGGCCTTCGGTGGGATCACCCGCGGCGCCGGCTCGCAGGCAGAGCACTGGACCGCGGTGGCAAGGAGCCTGCTGGAGGCGGAAGGGGGCTCGGCTAGGAGCCTCGACCTCGTGCCAGGCTTGGCGCTGGCCGAAGCCGGCCTCGCTCGGCAGGGGGTCGAGACGATGTGCGCCAGCACCGAGGTCGCCGCGGAGGATCTCTCGGACGAGAGCCCCTGGTTGTCGATGTGCTGCATGCTCGACGGGGTCGGGCTGCATCTCCGAGGACTCCGCGAGCCGGCGCGCGAAAGGCTGGTGGAGGGCGCGCGCCGCGGATCGGTCAGCGCCCCGACCATTCAGGTGCTCGCCCTCGCTCAGCTGGCCCTGCTCGCGATCGAGGATGAGGACTGGCCACTCGCCGAATCGCTGGCGTCTCAGGCCCGAGCGCAGGTCAACCGCTCCGGGCTGATCGAGTACCCGATGGTCGCACTGGCGATGGCGGTCTCCGCCCTGGTCGAATCCAGGTTCGGAAGGGTCGAGAAGGCGATGGCCGACATGCGGATCGGCATGGGCCTGCTCAGTGAGCTCGATGAATTCGCGCCCTGGTACGAAGTCGAGGCCAGGATCGCGCTGGCTCGTTGCGCCTCGCGCCTGGGCGATGGCACGGCGGCCAAAGCATTTCTCGCCGAGGCGAAGAAGCTGCTGAAGCGCACCCCGGACGCGCTCGTGCTCGGCGAGTGGATCGAGGAGTCGGCCCAGGCAGTCGAGGAGCTTTCCGTTGCGGAGGTGAGCGGGCTCTCCCCAGCCGAGCTGCGCGTGCTCCAGTTCCTGCCCGGCCATCTCTCCTATCCCCAGATCGCCACCGAGACCTTCGTCTCGCCGAACACGGTCAAGACGCAGGCGCAGAGCATCTACCGCAAGCTCGGCGCCTCCTCACGACGTGAGGCGGTCGAACTGGCGCGGGAGGCCGGGCTGCTCGACCGAGAGGCCGGCTCGCAGAGTCCTCCCGCACCGGAGTAGGAATCTCGACGATCACCCGCTTCGGGCGATGCGGGCCCGGCGGCCCAGACCTACGTTGGGACAGTTGCCCCTCTGGGGGCAGCTCCACCGATGCCAGAGCTAATCGCCATCGCATACACGGAGGAGACCGTCGCCGCCCAGGCAGCGGCGGAGCTCGACCGATGCGCAGCTGAAATTCCGCTCGACCCCGACGCGATCGGCGTGATCGTGGCCGAGAAGAACGGAAACCATCAGCTGATGACCAGCCGGCACCCCGGAGCAACGGCTGCATGGAGTCGATTCTGGGGAGTCATCTTCGGCGTCGTGATGAACGAGGCCGAGCCGAGCAAGCTCGACCTAAGTTTTCGCCAGCAGGTCAAGGGCCTGCTGAGGCCCGGAAGCTCGGTGCTGCTGGTCGCAGTCAGGCGAGTTACCCGGGAAACGGTCCTGGCGGCCGTCAGCCAGTACGGAGGCAAGTCATTGACCTGCCCGCTCGACGCCAACGCAACGGCCGGCCTCTGGGCCGATCCTCCCAGGTAACCCGCCAACACCCTGAGCGCAGAAGTAGCGCCCACAGGCAAAATCGGTACCCGATTAGTACCCACGGCCAGCCCCAGCGTCAGGCTCCGACCAAGAAAAACGGGGGCAGGATTCGAACCTGCGACCTTCGGGTTATGAGCTTGATCCGTTGGATCGGCTGGACTACGTGGAGCGCGTTCTAGAGCGGTTTCCGCGAGATCGGACTACGTGGAGATCGGCTGGAATCTGTGGGGCATGTTGCCCCATTTGTTGCCCCAGCAGACACGACTTGCTTCGAAGCCTGAGCGCACCGAAGGCAGCCGGATGTCGCGCGAAGCAGCAGTCTTTCTACGGCCGACCTAGGACACGTAGGCCTTGCGCACCATCGCGGCCGTCCACCGGTTCGTACCGTGGGCTGGGAGGACATTCCTGCGGTTCAGAGCCTCGGCGATCTCGGCGAGGGACTTGCCTTTCGCGAGCAGTGTCCCGATCTGCTTCCGCCGGGTGTAATCCCGCTGGTTGCACTCCGTGTGGGACAGCCGAACGTTCTCGGGGCGGAGCTGCCCGCCGGCCGACTTGAGGGTCGGGTAGTGGTCGGGCGAGGGCGCCCACTTGGTGCGCGTCTTCGCAACCGGATCGAATGCGGCTCGACCCTTGTGGTGGTAGCACTGCGGCATCTCGCACTTCAGGTCGAGGAGTTGGCCGCGCTCGGCCATCTGCACGAGGACACCCTTCACGCCGAGCCTGCGGAGCTCGTCCGAGACTGAGCTATCTGCGCCGCCGGCGCCAGCTGCTGCCTTAGCCATCGAGTCACCCTTCTCGTGTAGTCGCCCTTTGGCTTCGTGTATACGTCACGTGGAGCGGCGGTCTCGCGACCGACGACGTCGCCACCCAAGCCTTCGCCCGTCCAGTATCCCCCAGACGCTCCCAATCGGATGGCGCTCGCATCGATGCAGCTACCGCTCCCGCCTGTCAACAAGAGATCGGCAACAGTCAATGTATTTCGCGGTACCCTGATTGCGGGGTTGCGGGGAGCAGTAAGAGCACAGATTCTGAAAGGGAGGCCACGCGACCCTCGGGCTCCTATGCGGACGGTCCGGTTATGAGCGCGGCCCGCTGGCTCGGCTGGGTACTGTGGGGCGCGGTCTAGAGCGGTTTCCGCGAGATCGAGATCGGCTGGGGTCTGTGGGGCTTCTTGCCCCATTTCTTGCCCAGCGATTCGCACCTCAGGCCTGCTCGCCCTCCAGTAGTCGACCTCGTCCTCGATCCGGAAGTAGTGCTTGCGCCCGTCGGACTCGGACAGCCGCTCGGCCGCGCTGAGCTTGTTCGAGTCGGGATAGATGACGATGTCGGGGGTCCCGTGGGTGCTGACCGCGAGCAGGCGGACCAGCTCCTCGTCCTCGTTCCAGACCTGGTGGGCGCCCTGCTCACCAATGGGAAAGCGGATCACGTCCCCCGTGGAGAGGGTCTGCGACCCTTCGGGAGTCCGCAGCGAAGGCGTGCCCGCGAGCACGATCAGCACCTCTTCCTCGGCCAGGTGGAAGTGGTACGGGAAGGCCTTCTGCCCCGGCGGCAGCTCCCAGAGGCTGATCCCGATCCGCTCGGTCCCCAACTGGCGACCGATCCGCGCCCGGCGCGCCCGGAAGCCCTCCCGCTCGCGCGGCTCGTCGAAGTTCGGCTGGTCGATGTTTGCCACAGCGATCGGCTCCCTGGTTGCGCAACCTATCGCGGCCAGCGGCGCCCCCCTTCCAGCAGGATCGGCTGGAATCTGTGGGGTTTGTTGCCCCATTTGTCGCCCCAGCGGGGCTAGTCGCTGAGGAAGCAACCGTATTGGAGCTGCGTTCCCGCACGAAAAGGAGCGCTCTTGCCGGTGAGGGTCATCCCGGCGCGCTCGTAGAGCCTGCGGGCGCCCGTGTTGTCCTTGGCGGTCCAGACAGCGACACGCTGATATCCGTGCGAACCGGCGATGTCGAGGACATGAAGGAGCAGGGGAAGGCCGACTCCTGAGCGCTGCGCGGCGGGATGCACGAACACCATCGAGATGTGCAGGAGCGACGGGTCGGGTTCGCCTGCGCCGTCATCAAACCGTCCCGGCTCGGCCAGCGCCATACCCACGATGCCCGGCCGTAGCGCCACGAATGCCAGGGCATCCGAGGCTGAAAGCTTCGCGTGGACGCGGGCGGTGCGCTCCTGCCCGTGCGGGGCACCACGGGCGACGTTCGCCTCACGCCACACGCTGACCGCCGAATCAAGCTCATCGGGACGCATGCGCCGGACCTCCACCGGCGGATCGTACGCAGCCCAGCCGACTCGGTGACGTAGGTTCTTCGGATATGGAGTCGGGCAGGGGGAAAGCGATCCGGGCCGGCGTCCGCATCGGCGCGGCGGCAGCCGGCGGATGGCTGAGCACCGTGCTCGGTCCCGAGGCCGGCCCCGCCGTCGCTGAGACGATCTCCGAGGCGGGGGTCGCGGCTGTCGCCTTCCTCGATGATCGAAAGAGCGGTCGAATTTCGCGGACGTTGATCGAGATCTCCGATGAGGCCGCGACCCGCATCGCGGCCGGCGAGAAGGTCCGCGCGGAGATTGCCGACCCTGAGAGCGACGACGCCACCGCGCTGTTCGAGGCAGTGATTGAGGCTGCGGCTCAGAGCGTCGAGGATCGGAAGCGCGCTGTCATCGCCAACGTCTACGCCTCGATCGCCTTTGACCCCTCAATCACGATTGCCGACGCCCTCCTCTACATCGAACGCATCCGGGCCTGCTCCTGGCGCCAGCTCGTCGCCCTCCAATTTCTGCAAGCAGGAGAGCGAGCCCAAGAACGCGAGCGCATCGTCGCAGCGGGTCAAGAGGGCGACATCGACATCGCCCCGGCTCTAAGCGCTGAATTCTCCGAACTTGGCCTGACCCTGGAACTGATTGGCACCGGCATCCCTGGCGGGCGGATTTCCAACCCTTCGACCACCTTCGGCGGGGGTCAGCTCACCACCCAGTCAGTCGCAGCAATGACCCCAACGGCGGTCGGTCGCGAATTGATCCGCCTCGGGAAGCTAGAGGACGAGGTCGGGGAAGATGAACTCGACGCGCTTGGTCGAGCCATCGCCGACACTCGCCCCGGTCCGAACTAGGCGACGCCCCATTTGTTGGCGAGAAGGCGGCCTCTTGACGACCTTCGCTGCGCGAACGTCAGGTGCCGCCTTCCGGCGTAACCACCTTTGACCGAGGCATAATGGCCTGTGTGAAGAAGGTTGTTGTCTACATGCCGGACGATCTCCTTGCTGAGATCGATATTGAGGCCGACCGCACCGGCGCAAGCCGCAGCGCCGTCATGCGGGACCTCACCTACGCCGCCTTGCGCCGCCGCCGAGCCGACCGTGCGACGGAGATGCAGACCCTGCTACGCCACACCGATCCCCATGGAGGCAATGCCGCCGAGCGGGTGAAGCAGGTGCGGCCCCGCGACCCCTGGGTCCCATCTGCGTACCTTCGCCGAATACGACGCGAGGCACCGGCCGATTCAGGCCTCTACGCTGACCTCGATCTCGTCCGGCGCGCTGAACTCGAGACTTAGCCAGATTTACACGGAAGAAGCCGCCACGACAGAAACATCGTCGTGCGCGATCGCCCCGCGCTTCTGAGCCCGCGCCGTCACCAGCGCCGGCTTGCGGCTCGCGGGCGCCACGTCGAGCACAAACTCGATCCCCAGCCGCCTGACGGCATTGATGATCGTGTCGACCTCCGGGTTGTGCTCCCCGGACTCGAGCTTGACGACGCGAGGCTGCGAAACGCCCAGCTTCTTCGCCAGAGCCCTCTGGCTCAGTTCGTGCTCAGCGCGATAACGCAGCAGCATTGCCGCGAACTCCCGCGCAGGAGCCAGCCTCTGCCACTCCGCCCGAAAGCTCGGATCGGCCAGCTGCTCCTCTACCAAGAGGGCATCGAAGTTCTTTTGTGAAGCTGCCATCGCGGGGATGATAATAGTTCTATTATCAATCGTCAACCGTGGCGCCCCAGGCGATCGTTCGCCGCCCCGACGGCTCGATCGAAGTCCTTCTTCTTCGCGGCCACCGCCAGAACCACGAATCGAGCGCCGAATCGCGCATAGATCGGCCGAGCCTCGCAGGCCCCCTGCTTCGGCCGAAGCTCAAACAGATTTGCCTCGCCCTTCAACGACTTCATATGCGGCGACGGCAAATCCGGCCCGAGATCCTTCAGCTTCTGCACGACGTTGAAGACTGCTTTCCGGTCTCCTCGGGACTTCAAGTCCTCGAAGTCGAGGACCGCATCGCCATCGAAATCAACTATCCATGCTCTCGGGTGCCTGCCCATTCTGCCGACATTAGCCTCGCTTGCGGACTCAACTTTTTGTCTTCAATCAAACGGCGTGGCTGAGATGATCGCCACAAGACGAGACCGACTCAGATCGAATGAAGTCGAGACAGTTCGAGCAGAGGAGTGCGGCGCAGCCTTGGTGTCGCCTAAGGTTGCAATCTTTGGTACCGATGGCCAACCAGGGCGAACCCGAACAGGCACCTCCGCAGGGCATCAGTTCCTCCCCCAGTCCTCCGCCGATCATGAGCAGTCGTCAACGAGCGGTGCTCGAGGGCCTAGTCAACTTCGGTCCGAAGGACGGGCCACAGCGGCTCGGGGCGATCTACGAAGGGATCCTGGTGAGACTGGCCGATACGGCCGCGCCTGACGGCGCAGCCTATGCGGCGCACGGCGCACGAGAGCTGATGGAGAAGCTCGGCTGGCAGGTCAATGACGACACGCCAGAGCGGCGGGGGAACCTCGGGGACCGGGCACGCGAGATCGAGGGCGCCTATGGGGTCGCAGTGAGAGCCCTGTCGCCCGAGCGAGCGCTCTGGCTAGGGGCAGAGCTGGGTCCCGAGATCCTCGCCGTGATGGACGCCGTCGAGCACATGATCGAGTGGAAGCAAAGCCATACTCTCAGCCGTCGCAACCACGCATCATTGATGGTCGACTTCTCAATAGGCAGGATCCCCGTGCATCTGCAGGCCGATAAACGGAAACAGTGGATGCGCCTACGTGATTTCTTCACCGACGTCGCCCATCACCGTACCGTCGACGGAAGACAGCAGACGCTCGCCGACGTCGCCGAGCGATTTGGTGAGCTTGAGGATTTTCTCTACGCACGCTGGGCACCGCAGACGGTGCGCGACTTCGGCGAGATCGACGCCCTGCTTGCACGACGGGAAGGCGATTGATGCCAGACGCCGAGACGCTCAAACGAGCTCTGGAGCTAGTCGGGAAGGGTCCGGCGCAGTACGACTACTTCTTCGACAATCTCGAGGACCCTTCCTGGATCGAGCCGCTGCTTGAGCGTGGTTTCTTCACCTCCCCCACGCCGCCCGTGGTGAGCGGCGAAGGGTCGATGCACCCCTACTGGTCGGAGTCGCAGTTCCTCCTGCGAATGGTCGAGCGCGATCCGCATTCGGTGGCCGCCGCGGTAGCTGCGATCCCGCCAACTGAGAACGTGCGGGTGGTGACCGACATATGCCGGATCGGGGCCTCCCTGCCGGCGCCGATGCGACTCGCGGTCGCAAAGCAGGTCCGCGAGGAGACGAAAGGCCGGCCGCTCTTCTTCCTGCTGCCCGAGGCGATGAGCGAGTTGATCGTGGCCGTCGCGGCCGCCGGAGAGCCAAAGCTTGCGCTGCACTTCGCGGCGGAACTCCTGGCGTTGCATACACCCCAGGCGGAGGGGTCGCTACCGCCAAAGCCGACCGGCCGGGTCGACGCCTACGAATACGAGCGCCTAGTCGGAGCGCTGATCCCCGAACTAGTCCCGTGGAGCGGCCTGGAGGCGATGGAACTGGCAGCGGATCTCCTCGCGGAGACGATCGAGCACGGTGATCGTCGGGAGGCGCCTCGCGACTTCTCGGAATATTGGCGGCCGGCTATCGAGGACGATTCCGAAAATCATGGCGACGACGTCACCGACGGACTCGTCGCGGCGGTCCGCGACTCCGCGCTCGCATTGATCGACGAAGACCGTGCCGACCTGGCGGAGGTCGTCGACAGGCTGAGGGCTCGTGGGTGGCACCTCTTCACGAGGATCGCCTTATACGTCGCCGCCGAGCGGGCGAGCGCCGATGCCGCATTCGCCCAGGAGCTGGCCATGGAGTCGACGCTGCTCGAGGAAGGGCCACTTGATCGGGAGCGCGATCGACTTGTCGCCGCCGTGTTCGGAAATCTCGACGATGCTCGGCGCGAGGCCTACCTCGCAAAGCTTGAGAAGGCCTCGAAAGAGCCGCCTAGCGAGGATGCCGAGCGCAACCGACAGCGGCTCGAACTCTGGCAACGCGACCGCCTCGCGCCACTCGCCGGGCACCTTCCCGACCACTGGACAAAGAGGCTGGAGCAACTGACCGAGCGTTACGGAGAGCCCCAGCCAGATCGCTTCCGGGTATCGGCGGCATACTGGTCGGGGCCGACCTCGCCGATCACCGAGTCGGAGATGGCGGGGATGCCGGTGGCCGCGGTGATCGACCTCGTCGCCAACTGGACACCCGAGCAGGAGATCAGAAGCCCCACTCCCGAGGGCCTGGCGCGGGTTCTGAGTGATCGCGTGAAGGCCTCACCGCTGGAGTTCGGGACGTTGGTCGAGCGGATCATCGACCTGGATCCGACCTATGTGCGCGCCGTCCTCGACGGCTTGGAGACTGCGGCGAGGCAAGGTGAGGACCTGCCGTGGCCCGATGCCTTGACGTTGGTCGAGGTCGCAGTCAGCAGCCCGCCGCTTGACGAGACTCCCGAGCAGCGAGAACGCGACGATCGCGACCCGGATTGGCGCTGGGCTCGAAAGGGGGCGGCCAGCCTGATCGAGACCGTCCTCCAGAACGATCTCCTCCCATCGGAGTTGTCGGAGCGAGCATGGGAATCACTGCAGAAACTCAGCTGGGACAGGGAGCCCGACGCCGAGTACGAGCGGCGCTTCGGCGGCTCGAATATGGACCCCCTGACCTTGTCCCTGAATACCACGCGAGGAGAGGCGATGCACGGTGTCGTCGCATTTGCGCTCTGGGCGGGACAGCGTGAGGACGAGGAGTCTCTGGAGAAGGCCCTGGGCAATCTGGACGAACATCTGGACCCGCGTGCCGAGCCCTCAGTGACGATCCGGGGAGTCTTCGGCGCCCGCCTACATCAACTGCATTCCGTCGCACCCGATTGGCTGGCCGAGCGGATCACCGCTCTCTTCCCACCCGAGGCTGATCTGCGAGCGCAGCGCCTGGCCGCGTGGGACACCTACCTGATCTGGGGTCGGCCGAGTTCCGGGCTCTTCGAGATCCTCGAACACCATTACAGGGTCGCCATCGAGGAGCTGCCAATCGGGGAGGAGCGGAAGGCTGAGGCTCGCAAGGATCCCGGCGATGCACTCGCCGAGCATCTGGCGACCTTCCTGTGGTGGGGCACCCTTGACACCACGTCGGATGGCCTGGCAGAGCGCTACTTCCAGACGGCCGAGCCGGACCAGGCGGCGCATCTACTGGAGGTATTGGGGCGCTCCCTGGCCGAAGAGGCAAACCAGCCGGTCTCCCCGGTCGTCCTGAGTCGCCTCGAAGACCTCTGGACGGCGATCCCGGGGTGGATCGCGGGAAGGGCGCCCGAGGAGCGCTCAGTGATCCTCGCCGGCTTCGGTGAGCTCTACGCGTCGGGCGTGTTCGAGGAGACTTGGGCGGACCGCGAACTCCTTCGCCTCGCGGGAGAAGGGATAGTCGCCGGTGCCGAATACGTGGTCTTCGACCGCCTGGTGGCGCGTGCCCTCTCGGCACCGCAAACGGCCCTCCGATTCGCACTCCTCTTCGTCGAGAAACCGCCAAAGCCCTGGTCGATCGATGCGCATCGAAAGGATCTGCAAGCCATCGTCGAAGCGGGCCTCGAGGGCAACGAGCGCGAGTTGGCCGTCCAGCTGGTCAATCAACTGCTGGCAAAAGGGCACCGCGACTTCCGCGACCTACTGCAAGGGTCAGAGGAGTAACGCCCGGCAGATCGACAGCCCATTTCAAGGGCTGGATCAACCTCTCTCGAAGCTCATGTTGCCCCAGGCGTTGCCCCACGGCCAATTTTGCACCCTGTTGTCTGTCAGATAAAACAAACAAAAACCCCGCATTTGAGGCTGTCGCGCAAACCGCGCGGCAGCCAGGTGGGCATGGCTACCGGGAGCGCGGTTGGCCGTCCATCGACGTTGTTTGAGCGGTGAGGGGCGAGCGATCCTGCCTCAGGCGGGCAGCGGCCGGGCCAAACC
>JBEVMR010000040.1:0-52161 GCA_040508545.1 Solirubrobacterales bacterium | reverse complement strand
GGTTTGGCCCGGCCGCTGCCCGCCTGAGGCAGGATCGCTCGCCCCTCACCGCTCAAACAACGTCGATGGACGGCCAACCGCGCTCCCGGTAGCCATGCCCACCTGGCTGCCGCGCGGTTTGCGCGACAGCCTCCGGAGCGGGGCTTTTCCTCAGAGCGGCTGATCGGATTCGAACCGACGACCTTCTGCATGGCAAGCAGACGCTCTAGCCAGCTGAGCTACAGCCGCATCGGTCGCGGATTATAGGCGGGTGGGTCGGCTTCGCCTTGCCGGTGGCCATTGCTGGGAGCAGAAATGTAAGTGCATTGTTTGCCCTACTAACTAATGGGTAGCGAGCTTTTGGCTCTCAAGCGGGCGCGCTCGACGTCCGGCAACTCCCAAGGAGGCTCCTGTGAAGCGAAGCATGATCGCCACGCTCTTTGCCGTTTTGGCCCTGTCGGTTGCGTTGATCGTCCCCGCCAGCTCCTCTGCTTGGGCGCCGGCGAAAACGGCGACGATCCATCCTGGCGTGCAGGTCTTCACCGAAGGCGCTCAGTGCACCTCGAACTTCGTCTTCGAGGAAGGCTCCAGCGTCTTCCTCGGCCAGGCCGCCCATTGCTCGGGCACTGGCGGGCAGACCGAAACGGATGGCTGCAGCAGCGGCTCGCTGCCGCTCGGCACGCCGGTCGAAGTGACCGGCGCGAGCAAGCCCGGCACCCTCGCGTACAGCTCCTGGCTGACGATGCAGGCAAGCGGGGAGACCGACCCCGACGCTTGCGCCTACAACGATTTCGCCCTGATCAAGCTCGACCCGGCCGACGTCGGCAGCGTCAATCCCTCGGTGCCCGGCTTCGGCGGCCCAACCGGCGTCGGCGCAGTCGGTGGCCTCGGCTCGACCGTCTACTCCTACGGCAACTCCTCCCTGCGCGCCGGCATCGCCAAGCTCAGCCCCAAGCAGGGCGTCGTCGTCCAGAACGAAGGCGGCGACTGGAGCCACATCGTCGTCACTCTCACCCCCGGCATTCCCGGCGACTCGGGCAGCGGTTTCTTCAACGGCTCGGGTCAGCCTTCGGCGTGCTCAGCACGCTGCAGATCGCGCCGCTGACCGGCACCAACGGGGTCGGCGACCTGGGTAAGGAGCTCGCTTACCTCCGCGCCAATACCGGCTTCGGAGGGATGCAGCTCGTCCAGGGCACTGAGCCGTTCAAACCAAACCTCGTCGGGGCGATCCTCGGCTCCTAGGCGTCCGGGTCCAGTTCGGCGAGGAGATCCGGTAGGTCGAGCGGTTCGGTGACTATCGCGATCTCCTCGCCGCCGGGCGAGCGTGGCCACCGCTCGCGCGGGCGGTCCCAGTAGAGCTCGATGCCGTTGCCGTCGGGATCGCTCAGGTAGAGCGCCTCGCTGACACCATGGTCAGAAGCGCCCTCGAGGGGGATGCCCGCGTCCGAGAGCCGTCGCATGGCATCGGCAAGGGTGCGTCGGTCCGGATAGCGAATCGCCACGTGGAAGAGGCCGGTGCTGTGAGCGGGCGGCGGCGGAGCGCCCTTCGAGTGCCAAGTGTTAAGGCCGATGTGATGGTGGTAGCCGCCGGCCGAGACGAAGGCTGCGTCGTCGCCGATCCGCTGCTGCAGCTCGAAGCCGAGCACGCCGCAGTAGAAGTCGAGGGCGCGGTCGAGGTCGGACACCTTGAGGTGGACGTGGCCGATGTCGACGCGGGGATCGATCGGCTCAGCCACAGCTCAGACCTCCGCCCCGTCCAGGACGGCGTTGACGAGGCGATCGGCCTCTGTGTTCAGCTCGCGCCGCACGTGCCGGATCGACCAGCTGTCGAAGGGCCGCAACGCCCGCTTCACCTCGCTGTGCAGCTCGCGCATGGTCGCGTCCTTGACCTTGTACTCGCCCTTGACCTGGCGCACGATCAGCTCCGAGTCACCGACCAGCTCGAGTTCCTCGGCGCCCATCTGGGCCGCGCGCGCGATCCCCAGCAGCAGCGCCCGGTACTCGGCGACGTTGTTGGTCGCAATGCCGATTCGTTCGCCGTGCTCTTCCAAGACCTCGCCGTTGGCGTCCTGAACCACGGCGCCGATCGCGGCCGGCCCCGGATTCCCGCGGGCGCCGCCGTCGACGTTGACAACCACCTTCAAGGGCATCTAGCCGACCGGCTCCCCATCGCGGCTCTGCTGGCGGCGCTCTACGCCGAGCGCGATCCGGCCGCCTTCCTCGGCTCGCGCGTTCCACTGCCGCGCCGAGCCGTCGAGCTGGTCGATCTCCTCGCCCTTGCCGAGCTGGAAGACGGGGCGCAGCTCGTCGCCGAGATCGACTCCCCACTGGTACCAGCCCAGCTCCCAGGCGACCGTGATCCGCACTTCGCTGGGCGAGCCGGCGGCCGAGCCGATCGATATGCGCGGATCGCCGAGGGTCCGTGTTAGCCCGGCGACGGTGCGGGATGCGTCGCTGCTGTTGAAGCGCGCGGCAGCGCGCTCGAGCCGTCCCCGCGGCGACTCTGTGGCCTCCGGCGCCGGTCGGCGGCCGACGTTCGCGCCGGGAGCAGCGGGATCGACCCAGCCGAGCGTCTCGGCGCGCCCGCGGCAGAGGTCGCAAACCAGGCGCGGGCCGTCCTTCGGGCTCATATATGAGCGAGTGCGCTCCCCCGCCAGGATCGTTCGACTGCAAACAGCGCAAGCTTCGTCAGGCACATCTGCAAGTTAGTCGATGGCGTGGCGTGCGTGGCCAAGCAGATCAAGGACGCAGGGAACGTGGCGTGCTCTGCACGCGAGTGACCGAGGACGCAGAGATGCGCCGCGCCACGCGCGTCACGCCGCTGCAACGATCCTGTCGGCCAGTTGGGTCGGAACTGGGTCGTAGCGCTCGAACTCGACCGTGAACTCAGCGCGGCCACCGCTGATCGAGCGCAGGTCGGGCGCGTAGTCGAGCACCTCGGCCATCGGCACCTCGGCCCTGACCTCGGTCGCGCCGCCTTTCGGTTCCATCCCGAGCGGATGGCCGCGACGCGAGTTGAGGTCGCCGATCACCTCGCCGACGACGTCCTCGGGGCAGCTCACGGTGAGCCGCACGATTGGCTCCAGCAAGACCGGGTCGGCGGCTTCCATCGCCTCGCGGAAGGCCATCGAGCCGGCGACCTTGAAGGCCATCTCGGACGAGTCGACGTCGTGGTGCTTGCCGTCGACGAGCCGTACCCGCACGCCCTTCACCGGGTAGCCGGCGACGGTGCCGTGGCGCATCGCCTCGATCACCCCCTTCTCGACCGCGGGAATGAAGGATCCCGGGATCGCCGCGCCCTTGATCCGGTTGACGAACTCGAGCCCGGCACCGTCCTCGGTGGGCTCGATCTCGATCCGGCAGTCGGCGAACTGACCGCGGCCGCCGGACTGCTTCTTGTAGCGGGCGTGCGCCTCGGCCGGCTGGCGAATCGTCTCTTGGTAGGGCACCCGCGGCGGGTGCAGCTCGATCTCGGCGCCGAAGCGGCGCCTCATCCGCTCGACGATCACCTCGACGTGGACCTGGGTCAGCCCGGCGACGATCTGCTCACCGGTCTGCGGATCGCGGTGGACGTCGAGCGTCGGGTCCTCCTCGCACAGCCGCCGTACGGCGGTCGCCGCCTTCTCCTCGTCGCCCTTCGACTTCGGTTCGTAGGCAAAGGCCATCACCGGCGCCGGCAGCTCGAGCGGCGGGAAGGCGATCTGCTCCTGGCGCTCGCAAAGCACGTCGCCAGCCTGGGTCTGCTTCAGCTTCGCCACGGCACCTATCTCCCCCGCCCCCAGCTCGGCGACCGGGGTCAGCTCGCTGCCGAGCGGGCGGCCGAGCTGGCCGATCCTCTCCTTCTCGCCCCTGGCGACGTTGACGATCTGCGAGTCCGAGCGCAGGGCGCCGCGGTAGACGCGCAGCAGGTTGATCCGGCCGGCGTAGGGATCGGCGAGCGTCTTGAAGACATAGGCAACGAGCGGGCCGTCCTCGTCGGGGGCAATCTCGGCAGACTCGCCGTCCTCGCCCAGGGCCTCCACCGGGCCTCGCATCGCCGGCGAGGGCAAGTCCTCGACCAGCGCCTCGAGCAGGCGGTTGGTCCCGAGGTTGCGAGTGGCAACACCGCAGGTGACCGGGAAGAGCCGGCCGGCGGTGACCCCCTGCTTGAGCGCGGCGACGATCTCCCCGTGGTCGATCCGCTCGCCGTCGAGGTAGCGCTCCATCAGCTCGTCGGAGTTCTCCGCGACCTCGTCCATCAGCTTCTCCCGGTACTCCTCGGCCTGGGCGCGAAGCTCGTCCGGGATCTCGACCTGGGTCGCGTTTCCCTGCCCCGTGCCCTCGTAGACGAAGGCCTCGAGGTCGATCAGATCGACAACGCCGCGGACGTCGTGCTCGCCCCCGATCGGGATCTCGGTGGCGACGGCGTGCGGGCCGAAGGCTCCCTTCAAGGAGTCGAGGGCGGCAAAGAAATCGGCCCGCTCGCGGTCGAGCATGTTGACGAAGACGAGGCGCGCCAGGCCCTCGGCATCGGCCCGCTGCCACAGCCGCTCGGTCTGCACCTCGACGCCGGCGACAGCGCTGACGACGACGACCGCGGCATCAGCGACTCGCAGGGCGGCGGCTGCATCAGCCACGAAGCTCGGCTCCCCCGGAGTGTCGATCAGGTTGATCTCGCGGCCGTCGTACTCGAAGCCAGCGACGGCGGCACCGATCGACATCTCGCGCGCCTGCTCGTCGGGCTCCGAGTCGGAGACGGTGGTGCCGGCGCCGACGCTGCCCATCCGCCGCGTCGCCCCCGCCTCGAACAGGATCGCCTCGTGCAGGCTCGTCTTACCGCAGCCCCGATGCCCGATCAGGGCGACGTTGCGAATCCGGTCTGCGGCCTTGTGCGGCACGCAAACGAGGGTAGCCCCGGGCTAGACCTCTTGCAACGAGGACTTCAAGCGCATCACTGCCTTGGTGTGCAGCTGCGAGACGCGCGACTCGGTCACCCCGAGCACCTCGCCGATCTCGCGCAGGGTGAGGTTCTCGTAGTAGTAGAGCGCGACGACGAGCTGCTCTCGCTCGGGCAGGCCGGCGATCGACTCGGTTAGCCGGTCCTTGATCTCGTTGCTGGCAAGCGATTCCTGCGGGTCTTCCGCCCGCGGGTCGGAGATCGTGTCGAGCAGCGAGACCGAGTCGCCGGAGGAATCGGAGATCGTCCAGAGCTCGTCCAGCGCGTAGATCGAGGAGTTGGCGATCTCCAGCAGCGAGGTCTGCAGTTCTTCCTCGCTCAGGCCGACTTTGGCGGCCAGCTCGGCCTCGGTCGGCGCCCGTTGCAGCTCGTGCTCCAGTTTCGACTGCGCCGCCTCGATTTCGCGGGCGCGTGAGCGGACAGAGCGGGGCACCCAGTCGAGCGAGCGCAGCTCGTCGATGATCGCGCCGCGGATCCGCGTCATCGCGAAAGTCTCGAACTTGATCCCGCGCTCGGGCTCGAAGCGCTCGATCGCGCCGATCAGGCCCATCAGGCCGTAGGAGATCAGGTCGGCGTCATCGACGTGCGAGGGCAGTCCGGCGCCGAGCCGGCCGGCGACGAATTTGACCAGCGGCGAGTAAGCGACGACCAGTCGCTCGCGCGCGGCTTTGTCGCCGTCGTCCTTGTAGCGGCGCCACAAATCGCGCAGCTCCACCTCTTTTACGCCGGTTTCCATGGAATTCGGCTCGATTCTATGGCCGCTGGGGCATCTTTTGGGATTCAGGCGCGCGGATGGGTCGCCGCGTAGGCCTCCCGCAGGCGAGCCGCGTCGACACGAGTGTAGACCTGAGTCGTCGATATCGAGGCGTGACCGAGCAGCTCTTGGATCGTCCGCAGGTCCGCGCCCCCTTCCAAGAGGTGGGTGGCGAAGCTGTGGCGCAGCGAGTGCGGCGAGACGCCCGCAGCGAGCGCCGCTTCGCGAACCCAGAGGCCGAGGCGGCGGGTCACGTCGGACCCGGAGAGCCGCTTGCCGTTCTTGGAGAGGAACAGCGCCCCCTCCCGCGGCTCGGTCGAAAGCACGTGCCGGCCGCGCTCGAGATAGCGGCGGAGGGCGCGCTGGGCCGGCTCGCCAACCGGCAGCAGCCGCTCCTTGGAGCCCTTGCCGAACACGCGAAGCTGCTCGGTCTCGAAGTCGAAGGAGCCGGTGTCGAGGTTGACGATCTCCTCGCAACGCAGACCACAGGAGTAGGCCAGCTCGAACATCGCCCGGTCGCGCAGCTCCAGCGGCGTGCGGGCTGGGATCCGCTCGAGCAGGGAGCGAACCTGCTCGCCGCTCAGCACCCGCGGCAGCTTTTCCTCCCGTTTCGGGCTGGAGACGAGGTCGGCCGGGTTCTGGCCGATGCGCTCGGTCCGCACCAGGTAGTCGAAGAGGCCGCGTATTGCCGCCAGCTTGCGGGCCACCGTCGCCGGCTGCGCGCCGCCGGACGAGAGCCCGGCGCCGTATCGCCGCACGTCGCGGTGGCGGACGTCGTCGGGCTCTGAGCCACGCGCGGCCGCCCACTCGGCGAACTGGCCGAGGTCGACGGCGTAGGCCTTGCGGGTCCGCTCGGCCATGCTCCGCGCCCGCAGGTCACGGTCATAAAGGGCCAATGCCTCATCCCAATCCACAACAGGGGATTCGGTCTAGCTGATTCCGTCCCTGCGAGCGGGCGCGAAAACCAAGCAGGTCGGGGGATGCAGGGAGGACGGTGAGGGGAGCGCACTTCTGTGCGTGACCCGATCCAGACGACCGAAGACCCCGAGATGCGCAGGTTTGCAGCGTCCGCTATCCGATGTAGATAGGCGTTCCCACGTCTACTAAGTCATAAAGCTCTTCGACGTCGGGTATCGCCATCCGCACGCAGCCGTGCGAGGCGGCAGTGCCCAGCGACGAGGTTTCTTCGGTGCCGTGAATGCCGGCGCCTTCGTAGATCGCCATCCAGCGCGCCTTGATCGGGTTCGACGGTCCCGGCGGGATCGACTGTCCCGCGAGCGAGCCGGCCCAGTCCGATTCCGGCACGTTCCAGGTGGGGTTTTCTTCCTTTGCCTCGATCTCATACTCGCCTTCGGGCGTTTCCAGGCCTTCCTGGCCCACCGCGACGGTGTAGGTCTTCGCCAGCTTCAGGTTCTTCCACAGCCGCAGGGTGTAGCTCGCCCGATCGAGCGTGAGGTAGGTCGGGTACGCGGACGCGACCTCTTCCCCCGTGATATCGGGCGCTACGGAGTTGGTGCGGGCGGCGATCGTGTGATCGGCGCTGGCGTTGAGAACCGCGGAATTGAGCTGGCGGGTGAGCAGGTTGTCGCGCAGCTTGCGCCCGTACTCGGCCGGGACGACGGTCAGTTCGGCGCCATTGGGTTCGACCGAGGCGTCCTGCGGTTCACGACCGACCGCGCCGGCCACCTCGCGCACGAACTGGTTGATCGCGGGCTGCGAGTAGGTGACGTCGGCGGAGATGCTCTCGTCGACCTCGCCGCCGCTGACGTAGCGGACTATCCGCTCGGGCAGGCTGCCGTCGCGGCTCTCGTCGAGCGCTTCTTCCACCGCGGCGTCTACGTCAGCGTGGAATTTGAGCTCCTTGCCGGAGAGGGCCCAACTCTCGCCGTCGTAGCCGACCTCGAGCGAATGGCGCAGCGGCGCCAGCAGCTGGCGGCGCACCGCGCGCTCCGCTTCGTTCGCATTCATGCCGCCGACCTCGACGCCGGCGATCGTCACGCCCTCGGCGATCGTGTCGTCCTGAGAGCTGTCATAGGCGTAAGCGGCTACGGCACCAAGTGCCAATAGGCAAACGCAGGTAGCTAGCGCGATTTTGGTCTTACGGCCCATTCGGGAAAGTTTAGGCAGACGGTCCGGTCGTTCTGACGGATATCTTTCGACACTGTGCGCTCCAAGGATGAGGTTCGCAAGGAGATTTGGCAGGCGATGGACCGCGAGGGGGTTTCTCGCTTCCCAGGCGCCGAGGGCCGGATCCCGAACTTTGCCGGGGCGAGGCTAGCCGCCGAGAAGCTCGCCGGGCACCGCCTCTGGAAGCGGGCGCGAGCGATCAAGGCGAACCCCGACTCCCCCCAGACCCAAGCCCGCCGCATGGCGCTGGAGGAAGGGAAGACGCTGATCATGGCGGTGCCACGCTTGCGCGATCCGCATCCGTTCCGCGTGCTCGACCCGAAGCGGCTCTCGAAGGCCGCGATGAAGGAGGCGGCGACGATCAAGGGGGCGCTCAAGCACGGCCGCGTCGTCGCCCTCGACGACCTGCCCGAGATCGACTTCGTCCTTACCGGCTCCGTGGCGGTCAACCTGAGCGGGGCAAGGATCGGCAAGGGCGGCGGCTACAACGACCTCGAGTACGGGATCCTGATCGACGCCGGCAAGATCGACGACCACACGACGATCGCCACGACGGTGCACCCGATCCAGATCATGCGCCGCCACCTGCCCGTCGTCTCCCACGACCTCCCCGTCGACCTGATCGCGACGCCGCGCGCCGTGATCGAGGTCGAGCGCACAGACGAACGTCCCCGGGGCATCCTCTGGGATCACCTGCAGCCGCCGCAAATCCGCGAGATACCGATCCTGGAAAGGATGGGCTACGCCTGATGACTGATTCCCAATTAGCGTGCCCGCGGGGGCGCGACTGGCCAAGCTGGGCGGTGCACGCGGCCGCCGCGCGTAGCAGCGCTACGCGCCAGGTCGTGGGTGCCGATCCAGCGCCGCGCCAGGCGGGTCATCCGTGGGTGCGGGAATTGGAATCATTCATCTAAATGGACTCGCAGTCCGTGCTGAGCGGCTCGGTCAACTTCCCGGCAACCGACTACGGCAACCCCGACCCCGAGTGGCTGAAGATCGACTGGCGCAAGCACCTGCACCGCGTGCAGCTGCCAGGGGCTGAAGTCAACTACGCCGAGATCGGCGAGGGCGAGCCGATCCTCTTCGTCCACGGCATCGCCGGCTGCTGGCAGAACTGGCTCGAGAACCTCCCCCACTTCGGCCGCACCCACCGTGCGATCGCCCTCGACCTGCCCGGCTTCGGCGAGAGCCCGATGCCATCCTGGCCAATCGACATGCCCGCGTACGGGCGGCTGATCCACGACTTCTGCGAGAAGCTCGGCATCGACCGGGTGGCGGCGCTGGTCGGCAACTCGATGGGCGGCTTCGTCTCCACCGAGGCAGTGATCGAACGACCGTCTCGCTTCGACAAGCTGGTGCTGGTCTCCGCGGCGGGGATCAGCTTCGCCGAGGCGGAGGGGCGCCGCGGAGAGGCGGCGCTGAGGATGCTCGAAGCGACCTTCCCGTTCCTGGTCGGCCCTCACCGCAGCTACCTGACTCGCCCGCGGGGGCGCAAGCTCGCCTTCGGCAGCCTCTTTCACAACCCGAATCGGCTGCGCCCGGAGCTGCTGCAGGAGCAGCTCTCCCCCAGCATCGACAGCCCCGGCTTCGGTCCGGCGCTTCGCGCGATCGGAGGCTACGACACCCGCCACCGCCTGCCAGAGATCGAAGTCCCCACGCTAGTCGTGTGGGGCTTGAACGACCGGATCGTCCCGGTCGAGGCAGCGATCGGCTACCACCGCCTGGTCCCGGAGTCCCGCCTGGAGCTGTTCGAGCGCACCGGGCACGTGCCGCAGATGGAGCGGCCGGAACGCTTTAACGCGCTCTTGGACGAGTTCGTAGCATGATGCGCCTAGGTGGGTCCAGCGAAACTCGCTAGGCCAGTAGTCATGCGGCTCCGAGAGAGGGGTCGTAGACCGCGACCCAAGTTTGAGGGATTTTTACCCCAAGGCGACTCAAGGCCGACATCAAGTTCGAGTTCGCTCGCCCCGAGATGAACGATGTGCCCGAGGTCTACAACCGCACCTTCGCCGCTTCAATTGCGTGCAAAATGCGCACTTCTAGGAAGATGACTATGTGACGGGAAGGCGCAGTGCTTAGAGCCTAAGCGGAGATTGCGGGAGGGGGTCAGAGAAGCAGGTAAGATCAGAAGCACTGACGCCGAGGGCGCAAGGGTCCAAACCCTGCGTAGTTCACTCGGCTCACAGGCTTCCGGAAGCCATGGCTTCCGGAAAGTCACCTACGCAGGCGTCGGTTCTTCTTCTAGGGAGGCCGACGCCTGTTTTTGCAGGCAATCTGATCAGATCGCGCTATTGACTATAGCTCTTAAGTCCCAACTCCCGTTAGGACTTAGCGTGGTTCTTGCGAACAACGCTATCTCGCTCATTATCGCTCCGGTTACGAGAGCCGTTATCGATCCCTCTACGGGCACCGGTAGCGTCGTCTACGGTTCAACGACAAATAGCCTTCTGCGTCCGCCGGGGCATTCCAGTTCGTCACGCTGGCAGGCAGCGTGCTCGCAGAACCGCTTTCGGACGCTGCATACGTAGCTCCACTCGTAACCACCCTCTTACGCGTCAGGAAGTGACAGCGCCTAGGGCGGCCGAAGAGACCGTGGCGGCGTACTTCGCCATCACGCCGCGCTCGCAGGGCGACGCGGGGGACTCGTACTCGGCCACGCGCTTGGCGATCTCCTCGTCGGAGAGCGCCAAGTCGAGCCGGCGTGCGTCGATGTCGAGGCCGATCTCGTCGCCCTCACGGATCGCCGCGATCGGGCCGCCCTTGGCGGCCTCGGGGGCGACGTGGCCCACCATCAGGCCGCGGGTGGCGCCGGAGAAGCGGCCGTCGGTCACCATCGCCACGGTCTCCCCCAGGCCCTCGCCGACGATCGCCGCCGTCACCTGCAGCATCTCCCGCATCCCCGGCCCGCCGGTCGGCCCCTCGTTGCGAATCACGACGATGTCGCCAGGCTGGATCGCCTGTTCCTTGACCGCCCGGAAGCAGTCCTCTTCGGACTCGAAGACGCGAGCCGGCCCCACCTGCTTCCTGCGCTCGGTACCGGCGAGCTTGACGACCGCGCCCTCAGGGGCGAGGTTGCCGCGCAGGATCGCCAGACCCCCTTCGGACTTGAGCGGATCGGAGAGCGGCCGCACGACCTCCTGCCCCTCGGCCTCACTGGCGGCCTCGGCCTCTTCGCCGATCGTGCGCCCGCTGACCGTGATCGCATCGCCGTGCAGGATGCCCGCCTCGGCCAGCCGCTTGAGGATCAACGGCACGCCACCGGCGCGATAGAGGTCAGTGGCGACGAAGCGACCGCCCGGCTTCAGATCAGCCAGCAGCGGGGTCGCGCGCGAGATCCGCTCGAAGTCATCCATGTCCAGCTCGATCCCAGCCTCGTGGGCAAGCGCGATCAGGTGCAGGACGACGTTGGTCGAGCCGCCCGAGGCGCAGGCGCACGCAATCGCGTTCTCGAGGGAATCGCGGGTGATCACGCGGCTCGGCTTCAGGTCATCGACCAGAACCCGCATCACGAGCTCGCCGATCTGCTCGGCGACGGTTCCCTTCTCGTCGTCTTCGGCGGGCACCATCGCCGAGCCGCCGGGGCTGATACCGAGCGCCTCGAAGGCGCAGGCCATCGTGTTGGCGGTGAACTGACCGCCGCAGGCGCCGGCACCGGGGCTTGCCACACCCTCCAGCTCGTTCAGTTCCTCGTCGGTCATATCGCCGGCGGCATGGGCGCCGACCGCCTCGAAGATGTCGAGGATCGTCACGTCGCGGCCGTGCCAGCGGCCGGGAGCGATCGAGCCGCCGTAGAGCAGCACCGAGGGCACGTCGAGCCTGGCCAGAGCCATCGCGCAGCCGGGAATCGTCTTGTCGCAGGCGCAGACGGCGACGATCGCGTCGAACTGGTAGCCGCGCGCCATCAGCTCGATCGAGTCGGCGATCACCTCGCGGCTGATCAGCGAGGCCTTCATCCCCTGGGTTCCCATCGTGACCCCGTCGGAGACGGCAACGGTGTTGAACTCCATCGGCGTGCCGCCGGCGGCGCGCACGCCCTCTTTTACGTGCTCAGCCAGGCCGCGCAGGTGGAAGTTGCAGGGCATCGCCTCGGTCCAGGTGTTGGCGATCCCGATAGTCGGCCGGCTGAGCGCGTCGTCGTCGAAGCCGATGCCCTTCATGTAGGCACGGGCGTGGGCGCGCTCGGGGCCGTCGAAGACAACGCTCGAGCGCGGGCGGGGAAGCTTGGTCGACGTGGAGCCGTTGCTGCTCATGGACTCTGAAATCTACCCGCCAGGTCGAGTGCGTCGACTGGCCCCGGCCCGGAGCCGATCCCGCGCAGGCCATTGGCGACCGCCTCAGAAGCAACCTCTCGCGCCCGCTTCGCCGCCTCCAACGGCGCAGCCCCCCGGGCGAGGAACGCCGCCAGGGCCGCGGAGTGGGTGCAACCCGAGCCATGGGCAGCTCCGTCGGGGTGGCGTTCGCCGGGGATCTCGACGACGCGCTCTCCGTCGAAGAAGATGTCGATCAGCTCCTCGCTGTGACCGCCCGTGACGACCACTGCCTGTGGGCCAAGCTCTACGACACCACGCGCCAACTCCTCCTGCGTAGCTCCACTCCCCAAACCCGTCAGCTCACGAGCCTCGGGGATATTTGGGGTGGCAACCGAGCAGCGCGGTAGCAACACGTCGACAAGTGCCGCCTTGGTCTCGTCGTCAATCAGTGCCGCTCCGCTCTCAGCCACCATCACGGGGTCGATTACAACGGGTGCGAGCGCGACCCCGGCGTAGGTCAGCCCGACAGCAACCGCGTCGATCGTCGCCGGCGAGCCGAGCATGCCGATCTTCACCGAGTCGGCCCCCATGTCCTCGGCGATCGCCAGGATCTGGTTGAAGACTGCTTCCGGCGAAACCGCCTCGACCCACTCGACCGCACGCGTGTTCTGTGCCGTTATCGCGGTGATCGCGGTCATTCCGTGCACACCACATCTCGCGAAGGCCTTCAGGTCCGCCTGGATGCCCGCACCGCCGCCGGAGTCCGAGCCGGCGATCGAGAGAGCAGTTGGGACACGTCTCTGGTTCATCGGGCCTCCCAGCCTAGATGTCGGATGGCAATTGCAGAGTGGTGCGCGTGTAGACGCCGACCAGGGAGCAGCTGACGTAACCGAGCGACTCCAGGTCAGCCAGGGCGGCTGCCGCGTCGCCGCCCTCGAGCTGGAGGCCGGCAGCGACTGCATCGCAGGTCTCCGCGCCCCGCTCCAGCGCCTCCAGGACCGCCAGCTGCGTCGCGTCCAGCGCTGGCCCGGCTCGCTCGATGCGCCGCGCCCCCGGGCCGAGCATCGCGTCGAGCACGTCCTGCGCGCCGCGGACCAGGCAGGCGCCGCCGGCGAGCAGGTTGTTGGGCCCAGCAGAGAGCCGCGATCCGACCGGCCCCGGAACTGCGCCAAGGTCGCGGCCCAGGTCGGCGGCAAGGTCGACCGTGATCAGTGAGCCCGAGCGCTTCGCCGCCTCGACCACGACCGTCATCCCGGACAGCGCCGCCATGATCCGGTTGCGGGCGGGGAACGTCCAGCGCCAGGCACCGCATCCGGGCGGCAGCTCGGAGAGGACGAGCCCGCCTTCCCCGATCCGTCGCCAGAGTGAGCGATGGGCGGCCGGGTAGGCGAGGTCGGCGCCGCAGCCCAGCACCGCGACCGTCAGCCCCCCTTCGAGCGCACCGCGATGCGCGCAGGCATCGATGCCGAAGGCAAGGCCGCTGACCACGATCATCCCCGCCGCTGCTAGTTCCCGTCCGAGTTCCCGCGCGACCTCGCGCCCGTAGGTGCTCGCCCTCCTTGCGCCGACCACGGTCACCGCGTTCTCCGGACTCAGCTGCCGCAACAGCCCCGGATCGCCACGACCGATCAGCGCCCAGGGCGCATCGGCCGCGTCACGCAGTCCCGGCGGGAAGAGCGGGTCGTGGCGGCAACAGCCCCAGCACTGCGCCGCCGTCAGCTCGGCGTTCAGGTGCTCGGCGGGCGGCGCCGCGATCTGGGCCAGGATCTGGTCCGCGACGTGGGGCGCCGCCACCGTCGCCAGATCCTCGTTGCCAAGGCGAAGCAGCTCGGGCGTGCGCCTCCCGGGAGCGCCGCTGGCGATCTTCTCGATGTAGGGGGCGAGGTGGGCGAGCAGGCGAGAGCGCCGCAGGCATTCCGGGCAGGCCTCTGGGTTCAGCTGGCTAATCACGGTCCCTCCTCCTCAGTTGCAGTGCTTGGGCAATCTGCTCGCGCCCGACCGAGTCGGAGGCGGCCAGGTCGGCGATCGTCCGCG
Source organism: Solirubrobacterales bacterium (assembly GCA_040508545.1). Lineage (GTDB taxonomy): Bacteria > Actinomycetota > Thermoleophilia > Solirubrobacterales > 70-9 > VRUE01. Next base: position 38,081 of record JBEVMR010000040.1, on the reverse strand, counting down.
CCAGGCGCAGCACCCGGTCGTGAGCACGGGCGCTGAGCCGGCGGCGCGAGTAGGTATCGGCGAGCAGGACGGCGGCGTCTTCCTCGAGCGCGCACTCGCGCGCCTCGCCGGGGGTCATCTCGGCGTTGCAGCGGCCGGCGCCGAGCCGGTCTTCGCCGCGTCCACGGGCTGCGGCAACGCGCTCGCGCACGGCGGCCGAGGCCTCCCCCGCCGGCCCGCCGATCTCCGCTGCGCTCGGCTGGCGGATCGCGACGAGGATGTCGAGGCGATCGGCAAGTGCGCCGCTGAGGCGGCCTTGGTACCGGCGCACGTCGAGCGGGGCGCAGCTGCACTCCGGATCGGCCTCGCCACGCCCGCAGGGACACGGGTTCGACGCGGCGACCAGCATGAAGCGGCAAGGCAGGCGCCGGTTGCTGCCGGCGCGGGAGATCGTGACCGAGCCGCTCTCGAGCGGCCCCCGCAGCGCCTCGAGCGTGTCGCGGCGGAACTCGCAGAGCTCGTCGAGGAAGAGCACGCCGCGATGGGCGAGCGTCGCCTCACCGGGACCGGGCGGGTTGCCGCCGCCGACGACCCCGGCCGGGCTGACCGTGTGGTGCGGCGCCCGGAACGGCCTGCCACCGCCGAAGGCCGGGCCGAGACGGCCGCAGGCGCTGGCGATCCGCGCCACTTCCAGGCCCTCGTCCTGGGCGAGCGGCGGCAGGATCGACGGCAGCCTGCTCGCGGCGAGCGACTTGCCAGCGCCCGGCGGCCCGACCATGAGCAGGCTGTGGCCGCCTGCCGCCGCCACTTCGAGGGCGTAGCGAAGGTGAGGCTGACCGCGCAGATCAGCGAGGTCGGGCCCGCCGGCCGGCGCTGTCAACGGCAAGGGCAACGGCTCGGGGTGGTCCGGTACCCACGAACCGGCCGCCAATGCCGGAAGCTGGTCGAGGCTTTCGAGCGGCAACACCTCGAGCCCGGCGACAAGCGCCGCCTCGGGCCCGTTCTCGGCAGGAACCAGCACCGCATCGGCGCCTTGCTCGCGTGCCGCCTCGGCGATCGCAAGCACGCCCGGAATCGGCCGCACCGAGCCGTCCAGGGCCAGCTCACCAGCCATCGCCAGCCGCGGCAGGCGCTCCCACTCGAGCTGTCCGGAGGCGACCAGCAGCGCCACTGCGATCGGCAGATCTAACCCCGGGCCCGCCTTGCGCAGGCTGGCGGGTGCGAGGTTGGCGACGATCCGCCGCAGGGGGAAGTCGAAGCCGCAGTTGGCGAGCGCCGCGCGCACCCGCTCACGCGCCTCGCGGACCGCCGTGTCCGGGAGGCCGACGACCGAGAAGGCGGGCAGGCCGCGATGCACGTCGACCTCAACCCGCACGGGCCGGGCGGCGATGCCGTCGAGGGTGAATGTCCGCGTCGTCGCGAGCATCGCGGCCACGTTGGCGCGTCCCGACGCGCGCATGGCGCGCGGAAGAAAAATCTTCAGAGCCGACTACGTGACCGAAGGCATGTAGTCGCCAGCTGCCCTAGCTTCGCGGCGTGACCGGGACCAGGCAACGACTCGGCAAGGCGGCGGAGGACCTCGTCGCCACCCGCCTCGCTGCCGCTGGCTGGGCGGTTCTGGAGCGCAATGCCCGCAGCCGCCAGGGCGAGATCGACATCGTCGCGCTCGACGGCCGCACGCTCGTCTTCGCCGAGGTCAAGGCCGGCCGCGAGGGCTCGGCTTACGGGCCCGAGCGACCGATTCTCTCGATCGACTTCCGCAAGCAGCAGCGCATCCGCCGCCTTGCCGCGGCCTGGATGGGTGAGCGCCGCGACCTGCCCCGCTACGACGAGATCCGCTTCGACGCGGTTGGCGTCACCTACGACCGCGCTGGCAACGTCACCGACTACGAGCACCTCGAAGGCGCGTTCTAGCCGGCCAGCTCCAGCTGCGAGTAGGCCACCGATTGAAACGAGCGGCGGTGCAGCGGCGATATGCCGAGGCGCTCGATCGCCGCGCGGTGCTCGGGGGTCGAGTAGCCGACGTGCTCCTCGAAGCCCCAGCCCGGGTGCTCGTCGGCGGCGCCGTGCATGTAGCGGTCGCGGCTGACCTTGGCTATCACTGAAGCGGCGGCGATCGCAGCGCTGGTGCCATCGCCTTCGACTACGGCGCGATGCGGGACCGTGCACTCGCGCAGCGAGAAGCCGTCGACCAGGCAGGTCGCGTCCTCACCGGGCGCCAGCCGCTCCAGCGCGCAGGAGAGCGCTTCGATGTTGGTCACGTGCAGGCCGCGCTCGTCGATCCCCCGTGCGCAACGGACGACGACGCTGACCCTGCTCGCGGCGCGCAGCACCACCGGGTACAGCTCCTCGCGGCGCTCGGGCTTCATCTGCTTGGAGTCGTGCAGCCCGGCGAGCGCACGCCGGTCCGAGCGCGAGAGGGTCTCGTAGTCGAGCAGGACCGCCGCGGCGACCAGGGGCCCGGCAAGGCAGCCACGCCCAGCCTCGTCAGCCCCGGCCACCATGCGGCTGCCGAGGCCGCGGTCGAAGGCGAAGAGGCGGCGAGAGCGCGCCAGCCGGCGCTTATGCGCCTTAGAAGATCCCGACGCGGTCGGGCGGCCAGTAGGTGGCAAAGGCCTTGCCGATGATCCACTCACGGGGGACGGGTCCCCAGAAACGGCTGTCGTCGCTTGCCCCACGGTTGTCGCCCATCATGAAGTAGTAGTCGGGTGGAATGGTGATCGGTTTGGGCAAATTGCAGGCGGGGGCCGTGCCGCAGGGCATCGTGTAGGGCTCGTCGGTCTTCGCCACGCCGTTGACGACGGGGTGGCCGTTGCGGACGGCCAGCGTGTCGCCGGGGCCGGCGACGACCCGCTTGATGAAGTTCTGGCTCGACTCCTCGGGCGTCGGTTCCGGGCAGGCTTCCTCGGGACCGTGCTGCGTGCCGCACTCCGTGCCGAGCTCGGCGCCCTTGGGCGGGTGGAAGACGACGATGTCGCCGACCCCCGGATCGGTGAAGTGGTAGAGGAAGCGGTTGACCAGGACGCGTTGGCCGACGTCGAGCGTCGGCTCCATCGACTGCGAGGGGATCTGGTAGGGCTTGACCAGCCAGGCCTGGATCGCCAGCGCCAAGCCCAGCGCCAGGGCGACGATCACGACCAGCTCGACCAGCCCGCCCGCGCGACTCTGCGGCTTGGGGATCCGAGGGGTCAGGCCGAGTCCTCGCCGGAGTCGCCGGAGTCCTCCTGCGGCGACTCGTCCTCGGCATCCTTCGCCGCGGCGGTGTCCTCGGTCTCCCCTGCCCCGGGCGCCTCAGCGTCCGTGCCTGCCTCTGCCTCTGGTGCCTGCTCAGCTTTCTCCTCCGCTGGCGGCTGCTCTTCCTCCGCCGGCGCGGCGTCCTCCGACTGATCTTTCTCAGGCGCCTCTGCCGCGGGTGGCGGCGTAGGGGGGGCCTCCCCCGAGGAAGCTTCAGCTACCGCAGGGGGAGGTGGGTCCCCTGCGCCGACAGGACCCGCGGCCTGGGAGTCCTCGTCCTCAGGCTGAGCAACTCCCTCTGCGTCAACCGGAGCAGTCGGCGTCGAGATCATCTCCTCGTCGATTCCCCAGCGGCGCTCTGCCACGCGGGCCGCCTTGCCGATGCGGCCGCGCAGGTAGTAGAGCTTGGCGCGCCGGACGTCGCCGCGCGCGGCGATCTCGAGTTTCTCGATCTTCGGCGAGTGCAGCGGAAAGGTTCGCTCGACGCCGACCCCAAACGACTGCTTGCGGACGGTGAAGGTCTCGCGCACACCAGAGCCCTGGCGCTTGAGCACGACCCCCTCGAAGACCTGGGTGCGGCGGCGATTGCCCTCGACCACCTCGAAGTGGACGCGCACGCGATCGCCAGGAGCGAAGGGCGGGATGCCCTTCCTCAGCTGACCACGCTCGATGCTGTCGATTACGCTGCTCATGCAAATAGCTCGCTCACGCTAGTTATGACCGGAGATCTCGTTCCCTCGCTGGGCGAGAAAAAACCGCCGGAGCCGGGTTCGGCTGCCGCGCGGTGGCGGAATCGTACCTACTCGGGATCTTTTTCGAGCTGCTCGGCTCGCGCCCTGCTCTGCTCGGCCCGCCAGAGGCGCACTCGCTCGTGGTCGCCGGAGACGAGAACGTCGGGCACTCCCCAGCCCCGATACGACGATGGGCGGGTGTAGTGCGGGTACTCCGGCGCGCCCTCCAGCACGCGGCTGAACGACTCCTCGACGGCGCTCTGCTCGTGCCCGAGCGCCCCGGGCAGCTTGCGCATCAGGACGTCGGCGACCACCATCGCGGGCAGCTCGCCGCCGGCGAGCACGTAGCGGCCGATCGAGACCTCGTCGTCCGCGAGGTGCTCGTGGACCCGCTCGTCGAAGCCCTCGTAGCGACCGCAGAGAAGCGCCACGTGCGGCTCCTGCGTCAGCTCGTCGGCGAGCTCGTCGGCGAGCAGCCGCCCGGTCGGCGAGAGGAGCACGACCCGCGGGCTCTCACCCTGGGCGTAGGCAGCCTGGAGGGCGGCGTCGACGACGTCGACTCGCAGCACCATCCCGGCCCCACCGCCGTAGGGAGCGTCGTCGACCTGCCCCGCCCCCAGCGGCGTCGTCTCGCGATAGTCGAACAAGCGCAGCTCGTTCCCTTTGCCGAGAGCGTTCTGCACCGAGCGCTGCGACTGGAACCAGTCGAAGGCCTCCGGGAAGAGGGTGAAGACGTCGAGCTTCAAGGCGAACGGCGCGGGTCAGTCGAGGATGTCGACGACGACTCGGCGATCGAGCCGCACGGCTGCCGCCTTGGCGACGGTGCGGATCGCGTTTGCCACCCGGCCGCCTTTGCCGATCACCCGGCCCAGGTCCTCCTCGGCGACGCTGATCTCGTAGATCAGGTCCCCGTCCTCTTCCAGCTCCTCGACTTCCACCGCGTCGGGATCCTCGACCAGTGCCCTGACGAGGAACTCCAGGAGCTCGGTCACGGCTAAGTACCGGAGGCGGCGATGCCCTTGGTGCGCAGCAGCGTCGCTACCGTCTCCGAGGGCTGCGCCCCGTGCTCGAGCCAGTGGCGGGCGCGCTCCTCGTCAAGCACGATCGTCGAAGGCTCGGTCTGCGGGTTGTACTGGCCGATCGTCTCGATCGTCCGCCCGTCGCGCGGGGAACGTTTGTCGGCGACGACGATCCGCCAGATCGGGTTCTTCTTCGAACCCACCCTTCTAAGTCTGATTCGCACGGCCATTGGGCGCGAGAGGTTACATGACTCGCCCGGTACGCCCGGAAGCGAAGCGGAGGACGTGCCGGTTGCCGCTAGCGCCTGCGGTACTTCGGGCGCGGAGCGCCGCCCCCACCGCCCGCCATCTGGGCGAGCTGCTGCGGGCTCGGCTGCTCACCGGACACCATCATCCGCATCATCTTGCGCATCTGGTCGAACTGCTTGACCAGCTGGTTCACCTGCTGGATCTTGGTTCCCGAGCCCTCCGCGATCCGTTTGCGCCGCGAGCCCTTGATGATCGCCGGGTTAGCGCGCTCGAGCGGCGTCATCGAGAGGATGATCGCCTCGACTCGGTCCAGCTCGCCCTCGTCGACCTCGGCGTTCTTCAGCTGCTTCATCGCCCCCATCCCCGGCAGCATCCCGATCAAGCCGCTGAGCGGGCCCATTTTCCGCACCTGTTTCATCTGCTGGAGGAAGTCCTCGAGGGTGAAACGATCCCCTTCGAGTTTCTTCTGCAGGTCCTCGGCCTGGCGCTCGTCGACCTGCTGCTCGGCTTTCTCGATCAGGCTGAGCATGTCGCCCATGCCGAGGATCCGCGAGGACATGCGATCGGGGTGGAAGCGCTCGAACGCCTCGAGCTTCTCGCCGGTGGAGGCGAAGAGGATCGGCTTGCCGGTCACCGCCTTGACCGAGAGCGCGGCGCCACCGCGGGCGTCGCCGTCGAGCTTGGTCATCACCACCCCGTCGAACTCCGCCGCCTCGGCGAACGATTCGGCGACCCCGACCGCGTCCTGGCCGGTCATCGCGTCGACGACCAGGAGCACGTCGTGCGGCTTGGTCCGCTTGCGGATCTTCGCCAGCTCGTCCATCAGATCGGAGTCGATGTGGAGGCGCCCGGCGGTGTCGACGATCAGCACGTCGCGCTCCTCCTCGCGGGCGCGGTCGAGCGCCCAGGCGGCGATCTCGACCGGATCGGCGTCGGTTCCCTGCTGGTAGACGTGGGCGCCGGCGCGCTCGCCGACCGTCACCAGCTGGTCGACCGCCGCAGGGCGGTAGACGTCGCAGGCGGCGAGGGCGACGTCCTTGCCGGACTCACCGAGGTGGCGGGCGAGCTTGGCGCAGGCGGTCGTCTTGCCCGAGCCCTGCAGGCCGGCCATCAGGATCACCGTCGGCCCCTTCGAGGCGAAGGCCAGGTCGCGCCCGGTCCCGCCCATCAAGCCGGTCAGCTCCTCGTCGACGATCTTGACCACCTGCTGGCCCGGATCGAGGCTCTCGAGGACGTCGGCGCCGAGGCAGCGCTCCTTCAGCGTCTTGGTGAAGCTTTTGACGACTTTGAAGTTGACGTCCGCCTCGAGCAAAGCAAGGCGGATCTCGCGCATCGCCGCGTCGACGTCACCTTCGCTCAGCTTGCCGCGCGAGCGGACGTCGGAGAGGGTGGCCTGGAGGCGGTCTGAGAGCTGGTCGAACACCGCAGGGGAGCTTAGGGGAGTGTGGTTGAGGTTTGAGTCGGTATCCGGACCAAACCTCAACCACCCCTACTCGGTGAGGAGCGCGCGGGCGAAGTCTGCGGGATCGAAGGGACGCAGATCCTCGAGCGACTCGCCGGTGCCGATCAGCTTCACCGGGATCTCGAGCTCGTTGGCGATCGCCAGCACGATCCCGCCCTTGGCGGTGCCGTCGAGCTTGGTCAGGACGACCCCGTCGACCTCAACCGCCTCGGAGAAGACTTTCGCCTGGCGCAGCCCGTTCTGGCCGGTGGTCGCGTCGATCGAGATCAGCGTCTCGTGCGGCGCGTCCGGCATCTGCTTGGCGATCACCCGGCGCACCTTGGAGAGCTCGTCCATCAGGTTGCCCTGGGTGTGGAGGCGACCAGCGGTGTCGACGATCACGACGTCGGCGCCGCGCGCGCGGGCGGCGGCGATCGCGTCGAAGGCAACGGCGCCGGGGTCGCCGCCCTCCTCGGAACGGACCAGTTCGGCCCCCGCCCGCTCCGCCCACTCGGCCAGCTGCTCGGCGGCGGCGGCGCGGTAGGTGTCGCCGGCCGCCAGGACTACCGACAATCCAAATTCCCTCGACAAGTGCCAGGCGATCTTGCCGGTCGTCGTCGTCTTGCCGGTGCCGTTGACGCCGACCATCAGCAGCACCGCCGGCTCGCCGCTGAGGTCGATCGGGCGGCGCCCGTTGGAGGCGACCTCGGCGAGGATCTCGATCAAGCGCTCACGGACCGCCTCGCCATCGGGCGAGACGCTGCCGCTCTCGACCTCCTGCTCGAGCCGCTCAACCACCTCGGCGGTGGTAGGAGCGCCGGCGTCGGCAAGGATCAGCGCCTCCTCGAGCCGCTCCCAGGTCTCCTCGTCGATTCGGTCGAAGAGGCTGGCCGAGACCTCCTCGACCAGCGCCTGGCGGCTTTTGGCGAGGCTCTCACGCAAGCGCCGGAAGACGCCACGGCGGCGTTCCTCGCTTTCGGGCTCGGCGTCCGCGGGAACTCCGTCGCGCGCGCCGAGATCGAAGATCTCCTGCCAAGTGGTGGGCATCAGCTACTAGGCCGCAGCAGCTGAGTCATCGCGGGCGGGCGGCTCGACAGGCGGCGTCTGGCCAAGCACGCCCGGCGCCGTCTCCTTCCGCTCGGAGCTGATGCCGGCAAAAGCCGGAGGGGCCTCTGGCTCAGCCTCCTCCGCCTCCACTTCGCGCGGCAGGCGACGGGAGACGACTTTGGTCACGCCGTCGCCGCCCATGGTGACGCCGTAGAGGACGTCGGCAGCGTCCATCGTCCGTTTCTGGTGGGTGACGATGACGAACTGGGCGCGATCCGAGAAGCGCCTGATCAGCTGCAGGAAGCGGTCGATGTTGGCATCGTCGAGGGCGGCCTCGACCTCGTCGAGGATGTAGAAGGGGCACGGCCTGGCGAGGAAGACGGCGAAGACGAAGGCGAGGGCGACCAGCGACTTCTCGCCGCCCGAGAGCAACGAGAGCTTGCGGGTCGACTTGCCGGCCGGGGTGACCTCGATCTCGACGCCGAGCTCCTGCCGGTCTTCTTCCTCTGACTCCTCGTCGTCCTCGTTCTCGGCCGCGCCCTCCTCGGCGTCGCTGACCGGGCGCAGGCTGACCCGCCGCAAGCGGCCCCGCCCACCCGGGAAGAGATGTTCGACCATCTCCTCGAAGTTCTTCGCGGTCGCCTCGAAGGTCTGCTCGAAGGCGCGCTCGATCTCGCGGTCGATGTCGCGGATCAACGCCTCCAGCTCACGCATGCCCCGCTCGGTGTCCTCGCGCTGCGTCTGCAGGGCCTCGACGTGCTCGCGGGCCTCCTCGTACTCCTGCTCGGCAAGCGGGTTGACCGGGCCGATTTGGGCGCGGCGGCGCTCCAGGCGGTGCAGCCTGCGGTCGATGTCGGCCCGCTCCTCGTCACTCAGCGCCTGCTCGGCCTGCGCGATCTGCTCGCCCAGGCGCTCGGCGATCGAGGCCAGCTCTTTCGCCGCCTCGGCCCGGCGATCGCCGAGGTGCGCAGCCTCGACCTGGGCCTCGGTCAGCTCGTCGGAAGCCGCCTTCATCTCCACCTGCAGCTCGGACTCCTGCCGTGAGCACTCGCGCATCTCCTCGGCGATCGCGTCGCCGTCGCCCTGCTCGCCGACCACCTTCGCTTCGATCCGCTCGACCCGGGCGCGGATCGCCCCTTCAGCCGCCGCCGCGGCCGCGGCGGCGGCGCGAACGTCGTCGAGCAGCGCCTCGCCGGTGACGACGCGCTCGCGCAGCGCCTCGCGATGACGCTCCCCTAGCAGGCCCTCGGCACGGCGCGCATGGCGCGCAGCCCGCTCGGCGCCGGCCTGGATCTCGCCCAGCCCGGTCTCGCGCTCGGACTCCGCGGCCTCGGAGGAACGCGCTCGCTGCAGGCCCCGGGCGGCGCCGGCGAGACCGGCGTCGATCTCCCCCAGCTCGTCCTCGAGCTTGCGGGCGCGCTCGGCCGGACCGCCCTCGGTCGAGCCGAGGTCGAGCGTCAGCGGACCGAATTCGGCGCGCAATCCCTCCAGGGCACGCTCCAGCTCGGGCTCGCGATCGGCGAGGGAAGCGGCCCGCAGGGCGATCCGCTGCTGCTCGCCGCGCAGCTTGGTCAGCATGCCCCAGGCCTGGGTGCGCTCGCGGTCGCGGGCGGCGAAGCGCTCCTCGGCAGCGCGGCGCCGCTCGCTGACCTCGGCAAGGCGTTTCTCCACAGCCGTTCGCCGCGACCGTGCCTTCTCGGCCGCTGCCGCGGCGGCTTTTGCCCTGTCCTCGCCGAAGCGAAGTTCCTCTGCGACCAGGCGACCACGCAGCTCCAGCTCCTCGCGCTCGATCCTGGCGCCGAGCTCCGCCGCCTGCGCCTGGCGCTTCAGCGGCCGCAGCCGCGCCCGTGCCTCGCGCTCGAGGTCGAGGGCGCGATCGAGGTTCTCGCCTGCGGCGCGCAGCTTCAGCTCAGCCCGGCGACGGCGCTTGCGGTGCTTGCCCAGGCCCGCCGCCTCCTCGATCAGCAGGCGTCGTTCGCGCGGCTTCGAGTGAATGATCGTCTCGACCCGGCCCTGGCTTATCACCGAGTGCATCTCGCGGCCGAGGTTGGTGTCGGAGAGGACCTCGACGACGTCGACGAGGCGGCAGCGGGCACCGTTGAGCCGGTAGACGCCGTCGCCGGAGCGGTCGAGGGTGCGCTGGATCGCGATCTCCGAGAGATCCGTGGCGGCCCGGCCCTCCGAGTTGTCGATCACCACCTCGACCTCGGCGGCGCGGCGTTGGCCGACACCCTGGCCGCCGGCCGAGATCACGTCCTGCATCGAGGCGCCGCGGATCGCCCCGGGGCTCTGCTCACCGAGCGCCCAAAGGACGGCGTCGGTGATGTTCGACTTGCCCGACCCGTTGGGCCCGACGATCACGCTGACGCCCGGAGAGAACTCCAGCTTGGTGCGCGCGGGGAACGACTTGAACCCCTTCATCTCGATCGATCTCAGATACATGTCGTCCTCGCTCGGAAGGCTGGCGTCTGGATCGGACGCAACTCTCCGCTCATTTCCCCGGAATATCCAGGTGCTTCAGCGCCGCCTCGGCCGCCATCTGCTCCGCGGCCTTCTTGCTTCGACCGGCGCCGGTGCCGATCCGCGCGCCGTCGACAGTCGCCTCCACCTCGAAGGTGCGACGGTGCGCGGGGCCCGATTCGCCGATCACGCCGTAGGTTACGCGCGCCCGTTTCCGTGCGAGCAGCTCCTGCAGCGCCGACTTCGCATCTACCGGAGCTTCCAGGGCAAATTCGATCTGCGCCTCGAAGGCGGCAGCGACCGCGACCGCGACGCGATCAAAGCCGAAGGCGACGAAGCAGGCGCCGATCAAGGCCTCGGTCACCTCCGGCAGCGGCCGCGAGCCCGCCAGCAGCACCCTTGCCGGAATCGCCTCCTCGGCCTCGGGCTCCGCCTCGACCAGCATCGCCGGCACGCCCAGCTCATGGCCAACTTCGGCGCAGGAGACGCCGCTGACCGCGTGGTTGTGGATCTTGGTCAGCCCGCCCGCGGCAACGTCGGGAAAGCGCTCGTAGATGCTCGCCGCCACCGCCAGCGCGAGGACGCTGTCGCCGAGGTAGGCAAGGCGCTCGTAGGAGTGCGCCGGCTGCTCGGTCCAGGAGGAGTGTGTGAGAGCGAGGCGCCGCAGGTCGCCGGGAAGCTCTGCGACAAGCTCAGCCAGCGCCTCGGCGCTCACGCCGGGGCGTGCTCCACGGCGAAGCTGACCGCATCGCCGACGGTCTCGATCCGCGCCGCCTGCTCCTCGGAGACCGAGATGCCGTAGCGGTCCTCGAGCTCCATCACCAGCTCGTAGAGGTCCAGCGAGTCGGCATCGAGGTCCTGCTTGAAGCGGGTTCCCTCGGAGATCTTGGCCGGATCGACCTCGAGCTCCTCGGCGAGGTGATCGCGGACCAGGTTGAAGACCTCGTCGCGGTTCATGCCCGACTTCCTATCACGCACTCTCCTCCGCGGCCAGCGCCCCCCTGGTGGCGCCCCCCTCGGCGAGCAGGGCGGCCGTGCGGCCAACCGCCTCGACCTCGACGCTGCGCGCCGCAAGGCGCACGGCGTTGGCGATTCCCTCGGCGCCGGCGCTGCCGTGGCCGACGACCGCGATGCCGCGCAGGCCGAGCAGGATCGCGCCGCCGGTCGTGTCCGGGTGCAGGTCGCGGCGCAGGCCACCGAGGGCGGGCCGGAGCATCAACCCGCCCAGCGCGGCGACGGGGTTGGAGCGAGCGACGCCGCGGATCGCGCCGGTCACCGCGCGGGCCGTGCCCTCCATCAGCTTCAGGGAGACGTTGCCGGTGAAGCCATCGGTGACGACGACGTCGGCCACGCCGGCGGGCAGATCGCCGCCCTCGACGTTGCCGGCGAACTCGATCCCCGCCGCCTTGGCGAGCAGGGCGTGCGCGGCGACCACCTCCTCCCTCCCCTTGCCGCTCTCCTCGCCGATCGAGAGCAGGCCGACACGGGGGCGCTCGACGCCGAGCACGGCGGCGCTGAAGGCGGCGCCAAGGAAGGCGAACTGGACGAGGTGCTGGGCGCGCACCTCGACGTTTGCGCCGACGTCGAGGAAGAGCACGCGCTTGCCGGGGACCGGCAGCTGAACCGCGAGCGCCGGGCGCTGCACGCCGCGCAGGCGGCGCAGCCCGAAGGTCGCCGCGGCCATCGTCGCGCCGGTCGAGCCAGGGCTGACCATCGCCGCGGAGCGGCCGTCGGCGACGTCGCGGGCGGCGCGTACGACCGAGGCCTCTTTCCTCTCTCGCACAGCGGGCACCGGATCCTCGTCATTGCCGATCCACTCCGTGGTCGGAACGACCTCGATCCCGTCAACGCCGTCCAAGCCCAGCTCGGGAGCCGGTCCAAAGACACGCAGCTGAACGCCGTCGGCCGCCGCGAGCCTGGCGCCCTCCGCAAGCACGTCGAACCCCTGCTCGGCACCGAAGCCATCGAGGGCGACGGTCACGCCGTCGGGCACTGCTACTCGGTGTCGGGCGCGGGCGCGGTCGGATCGGCGAGCTTGTGCTCGATCACCTCGCGACCCTTGTAGGTGCCGCAGGTCGGGCAGACTCGATGCGGCAGACGCGGGCTATGGCAGCGCGGGCACTGGTTCAGCCGCGCCTTGCCGGCTTTGTGATTCGCGCGCCGCTTGTCGCGACGCGTCCTCGAAGTTCGCTTCTTGGGGACAGCCATGAGTCGAGCATGGTAGCGGGACGGGGACGGGGTGTCCCTTTCGCGCAGCGGCGTCCTGTTTTTCGCACCTACGGCTTGGCGAGAGATGGCGACTCAGAGGCGAAAAACCCAGCAAGCGAGAGGGACACCCCGTCCCCGTCCTTCCGGCATGCGAGTCAGTCCAGCTTCAGCTCTCTGAGCTTGCTCCATCTTGGGTCGCCGCCCTCGTCGTGCTTGTGGTCCGCCGGATCGGCGTCGTTGAGCGACTCGCCGCAGACCGGGCAGAGGCCGGCGCAGTCGGGGCGGCAGAGGATGCGTGGGGGCAGGGCCAGGATCGCGGCGTCGTGGGCCCAGCGGCCGAGGTCGAGCTTGTCTTCGGCCACGTAGGGGCTGCGCAGCTCCTCGTCGTCGGTGTCGGACTGATCGACCTCGCGGGCGTCGACGTCGGTCTCGACCGCGGCGTCCCCGAGGCAGCGAACGCAGGGGCCGTCCACTCGGAGGGGGAAGCGCAACCTGAAGGCGTAGCCGTTGCTTGGACGGGAAAGGTCGAGCCTCGCCTCGACGGCATCCCCGCGGGGAACGTAGGTCTGCCCACCCAGCTCCAGCGGTTCGAGGCGAACCGGGACGTCGAAGCGCGCCCCCTCGCCATGGGCGAGCGAGAGGCGAGCAAGGTCGATGATCGTGGTTGGCGTCTTCGCCACTGCGAGCTCCTCCGCCCGGACGCTTACGATGGCACCTCCCCAACGAGGTTACGAAATGGGTCAATTCGACTGGACGCCAGATGAGTACCTGGAGCGAATCCGCTTCAAGCTGCCGCGCTACGACGAGCTGCAAGAGCAGGCCGTCGCCGCGATCCCATTTCCGCCCGAGCGGGTCCTGGAGCTCGGCATGGGCACCGGCGAGACGACGCGGCGCCTGATCGAGGCCTTCCCCGACGCGTGGGTCGTCGGCCTCGACGCCAGCCCCGACATGGTCTTCCGCGCCCGCCAGACCTACGACGACGTGCAGCTGGCCCGGATGGAGGACCCGCTGCCCGACGGCCCCTGGGACCTGGTCATCTCTGTCCTCTCGGTCAACGACCTGACCGACGAGAAAAAGCAGGCCCTCTTCCGTCGAGTAAGAGACCACTCCCGCGCCCTGGTCATCGGCGACGCCTTCGAGGGAGACCAGCTGGAGAACCTCGTCGAGTGGTGCGACGGCGAGATCACCTGGCAGGCAGACGGCCTCGCAGTAGTCCGCGCGACCTACTGAGCGAAGCTTGCCGCGCTAGGGCTGCTCGTCCAGCTCTGGAACCGGCTGCTGCTCTTCGTCACGGCCGGCGAGCCGGTCGCGGCCACGCTGCACGGCCGCGAGGAACTTCTGAAGGTTGACCTCGAGCGTGTTGAGGATCTCGTCGGCGTAGTCCTCGGCGCCGAGGCGGATCTCACGCTCACGGGTGCGGGCGTCCTCGACGATCTCGTCGGCGGCCCGCTCGGCCTGCTTGGTTACCTCCTCGTCGGAGATCAGGCGGGCCTGCTGCTCGCGCGCCTCGCGCACGATCCGCTCCGCCTCGCGTTTGGCCTCGGCGAGCATCTCCTGGCGCTCCTTGACGATCCAGCGCGCCTGCTTGATCTCCTCGGGGATCGTCGCGCGCATCTGGTCGAGGAGGTCGTAGATCTCCTCGCGGTCCACGCGGACCTGATCCGTGAGAGGCACGGGTCGGGCGTTGTGGACGACATCGTCCAGCTTGTCTATTAGAACGAGAACGTCCATTAGCAGGGCGTAAGCCTACGTGTCAGAGGCATTTTCGGTGAAGAAGCCGTGAATTCCTCGGCTTTTTGCAAACTCTCGCCCACGCGGGCAACGGTTGGCAAAAGCCTACCTCTCGCCCAGGCGGCCCGCCATCGCGGTAGCCACCGGCGCCGGAACGAGGTCGGAGACGTCGCCTCCGAAGGTCGCCATTTCCTTGACGCCAGTCGACGAAAGGAAGCTGTAATGCGGCGAGGAGATCATGTAGATGCTCTCGATCCCGGGGTCGAGCTTGCGGTTGAGCTGGGCCATCTCGAACTCGTACTCGAAGTCGGAGATAGCCCGCAGGCCCTTGACGATCGCCCTCGCCCCCGTTTCGCGGGCGAACTCGACCAGCAGGTTGGAGAAGATCTGGACCTCGACGTTGGCGAGGTCCGCAGTCGCCTCGCCGATCAGCGCCTGGCGCTCCTCGGCGGTGAACAGCGTCTTCTCCTTGCGGATCGGGTTGTTGACGACGCCGACCACGACCCGCTCGAATACCTGCGAGGTGCGGGTGATGATGTCGAGGTGGCCGTTGGTGACCGGGTCGTAGCTACCCGGGCAGACGACGGTGCCGTCGCGCTCAGCCATCCTCGCCCACTCCGTAGAAAGAAACGTCAGCGGACCCATAGCGCCGCTGGCGCAGCGACTCGAGCGAATCGATCCGCAACGGCCGGCGCGCGCCGCTCTCGACGATCGCCCTCCCGCCGGGGACGAGAAGACGCGGAAGATGTGTATTCAGTTCCTGCCCCACGCGATCGGCGAGTCTATAGGGGGCATCGACGAAGACGAGGTCGAATCGCCTAGCCGGTGTGAGCGCGGGGGACGACCCCTCCCCCGGGCCGCGTTCGCGGGAGTTCCCGGGGGAGGGGTCGTCCCCCGCGCTGACGGCCTGGCTCTCGAGCCAGCTGAGGGCGTTAGACCGGACGAGCTCGACGCGGTCGCTCAGACCTAGCCGCTCGACGTTGCCCAGCGCCGGCCGGGTGTCCTGGTCGACGAGCAGCGCCGTGGCGGCGCCGCGCGAGAGCGCCTCGATCGCGAGCGCGCCGGTGCCGCAGTAGAGGTCGAGGACGCGGGCGCCGCCGACGTCGCCGAGCGCCGAGAAGATCGCCTCGCGGACGCGGTCCGAAGTTGGCCGCACCTTCCAGCCGCGCGGCGCGACCAGGCGCTGCCCCTTCAGCTCTCCGGCGATGACCCTCATGACTGCATCAGAGCGGAATCGGGTCGGAGGCGCCGGCGCCGAAGCGACGGTGGGCGGCATCGAGCAGCGGGCCCAGCTCCGGGGCGTCCAGCGAGCCGTGGCGATGCAGAAGATCCAGGACCTCGTCGCGGGCGGCGGCGAGCAGCGCCGTTTCCTCCGGTAGCTCAGCGACGGCGAAACGCGGCAGACCGCTCTGGCGGGTGCCGAGCACCTCACCCTCGCCGCGCAGCCCTAGATCGACCTCGGCCAGCTTGAAGCCGTCGCGCTCGCGCGCCACCGCTTTCAGCCTCCTTCGCGCCATCTCACCGGCGTCTTCAGGGAAGAGCAGGCAGTGCGATGCATGCGCGCCCCGCCCGACTCGCCCCCGCAGTTGGTGAAGCTGAGAGACGCCGTAGCGCTCGGCGCCCTCGATCACCATCACGGTCGCGTTGGCGACGTCGATCCCGACCTCAATCACGGTGGTCGCGACGAGCACCTCGGTGGCGCCGGAGGCGAACTCCGCCATCGCCTCCGCCTTCTGCGCCGAGGGCATCTGGCCGTGGATGACGCCGACCGAGAAGCCCTCCAGCTCCTCAGCATGCAGCCGTGCAGCCTCCACCTCGGCCGCGCGGCCTTGGATCTTCTCCGACTCCTCGACCAGCGGGCAGACGACGAAGGCCTGGCGCCCGGCGCGCAGCTCGGCGCGGAGGAACTCGTAGGCGGCTGGGCGTTCGTCCTCGTTGACGACCCGCGTCTCGACCGGCTGCCTCCCAGCTGGCAGCTGATGCAGAGCGGTGGTGTCCAAGTCGCCGTAGGCGGTCAGCGAGAGCGTGCGAGGTATCGGCGTCGCCGTCATGTGGAGCACGTGGGGAGCCATCCCCTCCACTCCCTTGGTGTCGAGCGCACGGCGCTGCTCGACGCCGAAACGGTGCTGCTCGTCGACGACGCAGAGGCCGAGTCGGGCGAACTCGACGTCGGGCTCGATCAGCGCGTGGGTGCCGACGAGAAGGCCGAGCTCTCCCGTGGAGAGCCGATCCAGCGCTTCCTTGCGCCGCGCCGCGGGCGTTGCCCCGGTGAGCAGGGCAAACGGGGTCGCCTCTTCGGCAAGGAGCTTTCCCAAGGTGACGGCATGCTGCTCAGCCAAGGTCTCCGTCGGCGCCATCAATACAGCCTGGAACCCAGCTTCCAGCGCTCGCAGCATCGAGTAGAGGGCGACCACCGTCTTCCCCGAGCCGACCTCGCCCATCAGCAACCGCTGCATCGGCTCGCCTGAATCGAGATCAGAATCGATCTCGTCAAACGCCTTCAGCTGGTCCTTAGTCGGTTCGAACGGCAGCGACTCGACCCACCTGCCCACCAGCTCCCCATGCTTACCCAGCTTTGGCGCTGGCCGCGCCGTTCGATGCGATTGCTTCCGGGTCGTAAGTAGCGCCTGGTACAGAAACAGCTCTTCGAAGGCCAGCCGCTTGCGCGCTTCCTCGACATCGTCCCCGTGCTCCGGAAAGTGAACTGCCTTGACGGCGTCGGCAGCCCCGGCAAGCTCACGTCGTATTCGCAGCTCCGCAGGCAACGGCTCCAACACATTCCCTACAGAACCAATCGCTTGCTCCATCCACTGCCGGATCCGCTGAGCTTTCAACGCTTCCGTTGCTGGATGAACCGGCACAAGCTTCCCTCCCGCGGGTGGCGGTGTAGGGGGTACCACCCCCGAGGAAGCTTTAGCTACCGCAGGGGGTGGTGGGTCCCCTGCGCCGACAGGACCCGCGGCCGGAAGCACCTCGTATTCCGAGACTCGGAAGCCGCGTTTGTCCCGCGAGCCAGTTAGGAGGAGCCGGGTCCCCGGCGTCAGCTTCTGCGCAACCCAAGGCTGGTTGAACCAAGTAGCCCGCACGGAGCCCGAGTCGTCGCCGACCTTGATCGAAGTGATCGAGAGCTTCTGGCGGCGGAAGGTGCTCGCCCGGTCACCGAGGACATCGACCATGATCGTCGCCTGCTTGCCCGGCTCGAGCGAGCCGACAGGGACGACGGTGCGGTCCCTGTGGCTGTGCGGGAAGCGCAGCAACAGGTCGCCTACAGTGGCGATCCCGGCTTCAGCGGCAGCCTCCGCAAGCTTGGGACCGACACCGCCGAGGATCTCAAGCGAGACATCGAGCGCACTCGGCCGCGGCCAGTGAACCGGCGCGTCGAGCAGTTGCTCACGCGTCAGGTCTGAAGCGCCCGCGAATGCGCGGACTACTGGGCCGCCAGCAGCCACCACCAGCTCGGCTGACCTCCCTCATGGGTCTCGATCTCCACGCCGTCGGGCACGTGGGTATCGATCTCGTCGAGGGATATGGGCGCGTCCTGGCCGGCGAGGACGGTGACGATCTCCGCACCCTCGGCAAGCCGCTCGATGGTCGTTGCCAGGGTCGAGCCCGCTCCCCCCCAGGCGACGATCTCATCGCCGACGAAGCCGACCGCATCGCCCTTGCGAAAGCGTCCCTGTGCATCGTCGCGAGCGGCGGGCGCGACGCCGCCGGAGACGATCTCCCCCAGGGCCTCGGCGAACCGGGTGGCGTTCTCCTCTGCCGAGCCCGCCGGGTCGAGCTCGACCAGGGCCAGCAGGCCCGCCTGCTGCGAGGTTGCGGCGACGACGCGGGCTGGCTTCTCGGACAGCTCGCAGGCGCGCTCGGCAGCCATGATCACGTTCGAGGAGCTGGGCAGGACCAGCACTTCCTCGGCCGGAACCTCGTGGATCCCGGCGAGCAGCTCGTACGTGGACGGGTTGAGCGTCTCGCCCCCGGGCACGACGTGGGCGCCGAGCTCGGCGAAGAGCCGCTCGAGCCCAGCGCCAGCGGCAACGGCGAGGGCGCCGGTGCGCCCGCCCCCCAGTCGCGCCTGGCGCTCGGCGATCTGCTCGCGCATGTCGGCGACGTCGAGATTGGTGACCTCGCCGGCGCCCTCGAACAGGCCCACGGCCGCTTCGGGCTCGTCGGTGTGGACGTGGACCTTGAGCGTGGCCTCGTCGCCGACCACGAGGACCGAGTCGCCGAGGCCCTCCAGCCGGGGAAGGAAATCGCGCGCGGCTAGGCCGCTGCCGGAGACGATGAAGTTGGTGCAGTAGCGGTAACGGCTGTCCTCGTGGTGGGGGCGGCTGAGAGGCGGCGCGTCGTGATGGGCGACCTCGGGCGCCGCCGTATCGTCGCCGCGCAAGCCAGCCACGACACCGGCGAGGATCAAGACCAGGCCGTAGCCGCCGGCATCGACGACTCCCGATTCGCGCAGGACCTCGAGCTGCTCGGGCGTGCGCTCGACCGCCCGCTGGCCGTCGGCGATCGCCTGCTCCAAGACCTCCGCCAGGACGGCGTCCTGCTGCTCGTCGCTCACCCCCTGGTCGAGGCGCTGCTTCTCGGCCTCGAGGTGGGCGAGCTGGCGGGCGATCGAGTGCGCCATCTCGCGGAAGACCGTCAGCATCGTCCCCTCGGCCGGGTCGCGGACCGAGGCATAGGCCGCATCGGCGGCGCTGGCAAAGGCGGAGGCGACGAGGACGGGGTCGACCAGCTCG
The DNA here is from genome assembly GCA_040508545.1 of Solirubrobacterales bacterium. Taxonomy (GTDB): domain Bacteria; phylum Actinomycetota; class Thermoleophilia; order Solirubrobacterales; family 70-9; genus VRUE01. Next base: position 19,243 of record JBEVMR010000040.1, on the reverse strand, counting down.
CCGGGACGGCTCGCCAGCTCCTCGGCGGCGCCACGGACGATCTGGCTGAGGATCACGCCGGAGTTGCCGCGGGCGCCCATCAGCGCCGCGCGGGCGAGCGCCTGGACCAGCTGGGTGCGGCCGACCTCGTCGACCTCGAGCCCGTCGAGCCGGTCGAGCTCCTCCATCACCGCCCGCATCGTCATCGCCATGTTGTCGCCGGTGTCGCCGTCGGCGACCGGGAAGACGTTGAGGTCGTTGACCTCCTGGCGGCGCTCGTCGAGGTGAGCGTAGGCAGACGTGACGACGCGCCGGAAGCGCGCGATGGACGGATCGGGCATCGGCAGTGGAATCTAGCCACCCGCAACGACGGCGGCGAACGGCCCGCCTGGCGGCATTGCTAGCGTGGCGCCGCGATGCGTCGCTTTGCCACCTGGTGCACCGGGCACCGCAAGACCGTGATCCTCTCCTGGATCGTCGCCCTGATCGGGATCGGGATGCTCTCCGGCTCGGTCGGCTCCGACTTCTCCGAAGACTTCAAGCTGCCCGCCTCCGACTCGCAGGAAGCCTTCGACCTGCTCGAAGAGAAGTTCCCGGCCCAATCCGGCGACACCGCGACGATCGTCTACAAGGCGGAGGACGGGGTCGAGGCGCCAGCCGTCAAGCGCGAGATGGAGGGTGTCTTCGCAGCAGTCGACAAGGTCCCGCACGTCAGCGAAGTCGCCAGCCCCTACGAAGACGGCGGCGCCGCGGCGATCAGCGAGGACGGCGAGATCGCTTACGCCACCGTCCAGTTCGACACGACGACCGAAAAGCTGGAGACGGAGGACATCGAACGGGTGATGGACGCCGCGCACGGAGCGGCCAGCGACGGGCTGCAGGTCGATATCGGCGGCCAGCCGATCGAGGAAGTGCGCGCCGAACAGGAAGGCGGCGACTCCACCTTCGCGATCGGGCTGCTGGCGGCGGTCATCGTGCTATTGCTGACCTTCGGCTCGGCCGTCGCGATGGGCCTGCCGATCATCACGGCGCTGTTCGCGCTCGGGGTCGGTCTCAGCGTCGTCACGCTGGGCACCCACGTCTTCGACACTGCCGAGTTCGCCCCGCAGCTCGCGGCGATGATCGGCCTCGGCGTCGGCATCGACTACGCCCTCTTCATCCTCACCCGCTTCCGCAACGGCCTCGACGAGGGAATGGAGTCCCGCGACGCGGCGATCGCCGCGGTCGACACCGCCGGCCGCGCCGTGCTCTTCGCCGGCATCACGGTGATCATCGCCCTGATGGGGATGCTGCTGCTCGGGCTCAGCTTCCTCTACGGGGTGGCGATGGCGGCGGCGGTCGCAGTGCTGTTCACGATGATCGCGGCGCTGACGCTGCTTCCGGCCCTGCTGACGATCGCCGGGCGCCGGGTGGACCGGCTGCGCATTCCCGGCCTCGGCCGCACGCCGTCAAACGCCGAGGACACGCGCTGGTTCCGCTGGAGCCGCGAGATCCAGCGCCGTCCGGTGCTCTCGGCGCTGCTCTCCGGCGGCCTCCTGCTCCTGCTCTGCGTCCCGACCCTCTCGCTGCGCCTCGGCTCCAACGACGCCGGCACCGACCCAGCGGGGACGACGACGCGCGAGGCCTACGACCTGCTTGCCGAAGGCTTCGGCGCCGGCTTCAACGGGCCCTTCTCGATCGTCGCGTCGCTACCCAGCGAGGGCGACGACGCGGCGCTGACCGAGCTGAGCAAGACGCTGGAAGGCGAAGAAGGCGTCGCCGACACGACGCCGGTGATGCTCAACCCGGCTGAGAACACCGGCGTCTTCCAGGTCTACCCGACCACCTCGCCACAGAGCGAGCAGACGACCGAACTGCTCGACCACATCCGCGACGAGGTGATCCCGCCGGTCGAGCAGCAGACCGGCGCCCAGGTCCACGTCGGCGGCATCACCGCGATCTTCGAGGACTTCGGCACGGCGATCGCCGACAAGCTGCCGCTCTTCATCGGCGTCGTCGTGCTGCTCTCGGCGCTGCTGCTGATGGCCGTCTTCCGCTCGATCCTGGTGCCGCTGAAGGCGATCCTGATGAACCTGCTCAGCATCGGCGCCGCCTTCGGCCTGATCGTCGCCGTCTTCCAGTGGGGCTGGGGCGCGAGCCTGATCGGGGTCGACAGCACCGGCCCGATCATCTCCTTCTTCCCGATCTTCCTCTTCGCGATCATCTTCGGCCTCTCGATGGACTACGAGGTCTTCCTGATGTCGCGGATCCACGAGGAGTGGGAGCACAGGAAGGACGCAACCGAAGCAGTGACCCGCGGCCTCGCCCTGACCGGCCGCGTGATCACGGCCGCCGCGGCGATCATGGTCACCGTCTTCGCCTCCTTCATGATCGGCGAAGACCGGATCATCAAACTCTTCGGCCTCGGCCTGGCGGCCGCCGTCTTCATCGACGCCGTGATCATCCGCTCGGTCCTGGTCCCGGCCCTGATGCAGCTCTTCGGCGAGCGAGCCTGGTGGCTCCCCGGTTGGCTGGACCGCATCCTGCCCCGGCTCCACGTAGAGCCGGCAGAGGGCGATCCCTCGCCGACGGGCGAGCACCCGGTCGTCGTTCCCGATTGACCGGATAGAGCGGCGACTCCCTCCCGTGAATTGATGTCGCACGCGCTACGCGCTTAGCGACTGAGGGAGAGCGCGGCTCCGCCGCGCAGGGGACAGATTGCATTTCGCCGCTTCGCGACATTCCCGGGAGGGAGCCGCCGCTCTATCTAGCGCGTCCAGGCTCCTCCCCGGTAGAGCTGAAAGCGTTGCTAGGGACGTGAGCTTTCCAGCTGTCACACCGGCGCTCGTCGAGAAGAAAGCTTTCGGCGCCTTGCCGGCGCTGGTGAGACGGAAGCTTTCGTGTCGCGACAAGCGCCTGAGGACGAGGGCCCGGTCGTCCTTAAGTCGAATGTGGCCGAAGGCCGCGATATGCAATCTGTCCCCTGCGCGGCGAAGCCGCGCACCAACACAGTCGCTAAGCCCGCAGGGCGTGCGACATCAATTCGACTTCAGGACGGCCGGGCCCGCGCCCCAACCGCAGCGAGCTACGCGGCCTTGGTGACCTTGTTGGCCTTGAGGCAGCGCGTGCAGACGTAGGTGCGGAGCTTGCGGCCCTGCTCTTCGATCCGCACCTTCTGCAGGTTCGGGTCGAAGCGCCGCTTGGTCGCGACCATCGAGTGGCTTCGGGACTGGCCGAACGCCGGTCCCTTGCCGCAGCTGTGGCATACCTTGGCCATCGGGTCGTGGATGGTACAGGTCGCCGCTAGCCGTCGCGGCTCTGCCAGCGGTAGGGATTTATCGCCTGTTTGTGCAGCGCCATGCGCGCAACCGTCAGGGCGGCGTTGCGGCCCTGGTCGCGCTTGTCGCCGTTGGCGCGGGCGATCGCCTGCTCCATCGTGTCGCAGGTGATCACGCCGAAGGCACAGGGCACGCCGGTCGCCAGCTGCACGTCCTGGATGCCGCGGGCCGCCTCTGCGCAGACGAAGTCGTAGTGGTCGGTCTCACCGCGGATGACGACACCGAGACAGGCGACCCCCGCGTAGCGTTCAGTCGTCGCGTGCAGCTTCGCCGCGAAGGGCAGCTCGTAGGCGCCGGGGACCGAGACCTCGCTCACCGCCGAGGCGGGCACGCCGGCCAGCTCGAAGCCTTCGCGGGCACCGTTGAGCATGCGGACCGCCAGATCCTCGTAGAAGCGGCCGACGCAGACGGCGAAGCGCAGCGCCGAGAGGGACGAGCGCTCGTCCCCGTCGAAGCTCTCCAGGAAGGCGCCGGACTCAGCCATGCGCGGGACCGCTCTCCCCAGCGGCGTCGCGCTCCTCCTCGTCGTGGATCATCTCCTCGTCGAGCGCCAGGCCCTGGTGGTGAAGCGTGTGGCCCATCTTGTCGCGCTTGACCCGCAGGTAGTCCTCGTTGTGGGTGTTGGGTGACGATTCGATCGGCACCTGCTCGGTGACGGACAGGCCGTAGCCCTCGAGGCCGACGATCTTTTTCGGGTTGTTGGTGAGGATGCGGATGCTGGTCAACCCGAGGTCGCCGAGGATCTGGGCGCCGATGCCGTAGTCGCGCAGGTCAGCCGGCAGGCCGAGCTTCAGATTGGCCTCGACCGTGTCGGCGCCCTCCTCCTGCAGCTTGTAGGCGCGCAGCTTGTTGAGCAGGCCGATGCCGCGGCCCTCCTGGGAGAGGTAGAGCAGGACGCCCTGCCCCTCCTGCTCGATCATCGCCAGCGCCGAGGCGAGCTGTTCGCCGCAGTCGCAGCGCATGCTGTGGAAGACGTCGCCGGTGAGGCACTCGCTGTGGACGCGGACGAGCACGTCCTCGGCGCCGGCGACCTCGCCCTTGACCATCGCCACGTGGTGTTTGTCGTCGACCAGCGAGCGGTAGCCGACCGCGGTGAAGTCGCCGAAGGCGGTCGGCAGGCCGGTGTCGACCACGCGCTCGACCAGCTTCTCGGTGCGGCGCCGATAGGAGATCAGCTCGGCGACGGTGATCATCTTCAGCTCGTGCTTCTCGCAGTAGGGGATCAGGTCGGGAACGCGAGCCATCGTGCCGTCGTCGTTCATCACCTCGCAGATCACGCCGGCGGGAGTGAGGCCGGCGAGGCGGGCAAGGTCGACGCTGGCCTCGGTGTGACCGGTGCGCTCGAGCACGCCGCCGTCTTTCGCCCGCAGCGGGAACATGTGGCCGGGGACGACGATGTCGCGCGGGCCGGAGTTGGCGTCGATCGCGACCTGGATCGTGTGAGCACGGTCGTGGGCCGAGATGCCGGTGCTGACCCCGCCCGCGGCCTCGATCGTCACCGTGAAGGCGGTTTGCAGCGGCGCCTCGTTCTTGGCCGCCATCAGGTTGAGGCCGAGCCGTTCGCAGCGTTCCGCGGTCAGCGCCAGGCAGATCAGGCCACGCGCCTCCTTGGCCATGAAGTTGACCGCCTCGGGCGTGGCGAACTGGGCCGCCATCACCAGGTCGCCCTCGTTCTCGCGGTCCTCGCCGTCGCAGACGACGACCATGCGGCCACGGCGGATCTCCTCGATCGCTTCCTCGATCGTCGAGAAGGGGCTGTCGCCCGCTGCCTGCCTGCTGCCTGCCTGCTGTTTCTGCGCCTCGGTCATTCCAATCACCCCTGCTCCTTTCGGGCCAATGGTGCCACTAACCGCTCCACGTGCTTCGCGATCACGTCACACTCGACGTTGATCTTGCGCCCGGCCTGCACAGCGCCGAGGTTGGTTCGCTCCAGCGTCTCAGGGATCAGCGAGACCTCGAGCCAATCATCACCCAGGCCGGCGATGGTGAGGCTGACGCCGTCGAGGGCGATCGAGCCCTTGTCGATCGCGTAGCGCAGCAGGTCGCGGCCCAGAGCGACGCGCAGGCGCTTGGTGAAGCCGTCGTCGAGGAGCGACGCGACCTCCCCCACCCCGTCGACGTGGCCCTGCACGATGTGCCCGCCGAGCCGGTCCGAGGCCTTCATCGCCAGCTCGAGGTTGACCCGGTCGCCGGCCTCGACGCCGCCGAGCGCGGTGACCGCCAGGGTCTGGTTCATCGCCTCGGTCTCGAAGCCGGCGTCGTCGGCCGCCGTCGCGGTGAGGCAGATCCCGTTGACCGCGACCGAGTCGCCCAGACGGATCTCAGAGCCGAGCGAGGTTGCGATCGCAAGGCGGGCACCCTCGGCGCCGCTGTCGAGGGTGCGAACCTCGCCGACGTCCTGGATCAAGCCGGTGAACAAATCACCACTCCCTGAATCGGGTCGCGATCAAGGTGTCCTCCGCGTTCGGGTCCACGGCGGGCAAGCGCCTGCCGCCCCCCAGGAGGATAGGAGCGACGAACACGCGCGACTCGTCGATCTGGCCGGCCTCGGCAAAGGCGGCAGCGAGCATCCGGCCTCCCTCGAGGAAAAGGCTGGTGACGCCGCGGCGGCCAAGCCCCGAGAGGGCCGAGTCGATCCCGTCGGCGATCAGCACCTCGGCGCCCGCATCGCGCAGGGCGGCGGTGCGGGAGGAGTCGGCGTCCTGTCCCGCGACGACGAGTACCGGTGACTGCTCGAGCGTGCTCATCAACTGCGAGCCCAGCGGCAGGCGAGCCTGCCGGTCGAAGACGACGCGGACCGGCTGGCGGGCATCGGGGATACGGGCGGTGAGCAGCGGGTCGTCTGCGAGCACGGTGCCGATGCCGACCGCGATCGCGTCTGATTCGGCGCGCCAATGGTGGACGAGCTGCTGGCTCTCGCCGCTCGAGATCCAGGACGAGTCGCCCGGCGGGGTCTCGGTCTCGCCGTCGAGCGACATCGCCAGCTTCAGCGTCACCAGCGGCAGGCCGGTGCGGGCGTGCTTGCGGAAGGGCTGGTTGAGGAGGCGCGCCGCCGTGGCCTCCTCGCCGGTCGCGAGCTCGACCTCCACCCCGCCGTCGCGCAGGATCCCCGGCCCCCGGCCAGCCGCCTTCTCGCTCGGATCGTCGGAGCCGATCACGACCTTCCCGATGCCCGCCTCGAGAACCGCTTCGGTGCACGGTGGCTGCCTGCCCTGATGTGCACACGGCTCCAACGTCACGTACATAGTGGCCCCCCGGGGATCCTCCCCCCGTTCCCGGCAATCGGCGAGCGCAGCACGCTCCGCATGAAGATCGCCCAGCTCGGCGTGAAAGCCCTCGCCGATGACCTCGCCGTCACGCACGATCACCGCGCCGACAAGGGGATTCGGGCTGACTCGGCCCCGCCCGCCCCCGGCAAGCTGAAGAGCTCGTTTCAGGTACTCGCGATCGTGGGTTGTAAGCGAGGCAGCCATGTTGATTGACGAGTCAGTCAATGGTACCTCGCGGGCGGTCGGGCCGGGCACGGGGATACCCTGGGCGCGCCTATGAAGCTGATCATCCAAATCCCCTGCCTCGACGAGGAGGCGACCCTGCCGGAGACGATCGCCGCCCTGCCGCGGCAAATCGAGGGCGTCGACGAGGTCGAGCTGCTGGTGATCGACGACGGCTCGACCGACCGCACGGTCGAGGTGGCGCGCGAGTGCGGGGTCGAGCACATCGTCCGCCTGACCAACAACAGGGGGCTTGCGGCAGCCTTCCAGGCGGGGCTCGACGCCTGCCTCAAGCTCGGCGCCGAAGTGATCGTCAACACGGATGCCGACAACCAGTACAGCGGCGCCGACGTGCCGAAGCTGGTCGCGCCGATCCTCGCCGGAAAGGCCGACATGGTCGTCGGCGACCGCCGTGTCGCCACTATCGATCACTTCTCCGGCGCCAAGAAGGCGCTGCAGCGGGTCGGCAGCTGGGTCGTGCGCAGGCTCTCGGGCACGGCGATCGCCGACACGACCTCGGGCTTCCGCGCCTACAACCGCGAGGCGGCTCTCAACCTCCTCGTCACCGACAACTTCACCTACACCCTGGAGAGCCTGATCCAGGCCGGCAAGATGCTGGTCGCCGTCGAGGGCGTCGAGATCGCGACCAACCCGCAGACGCGCGAGTCGCGGCTCTTCGACTCGACCGGCGCCTACGTGCGGCGCAACGCGGTCTCGATCCTGCGCATCTACGCCCGCTACGAGCCGCTGCGGGTGTTCGCCAGCGCGAGCCTGGTCGTCGGCGCGCTCGCGCTCGCTGCCTGGATGCCGTTCCTGATCGACTGGATCTTCAATGGCGACTCGAGCGGCCACATCCAGTCGCTGATCCTCGGCGCCGTGCTCTTCATCGCCGCCCTGCAACTGCTCGCCCTGGGTGTGATCGGCGATCTGCTTGCCGGCCAGCGGGTGATGACCCAGCGCGTCTTCGAGCGGGTGCGGCGAGTCGAGCTCTCGCTCGGGGTCGAGCCGTCGCACTACGAGCGCGGCGCCCGGGACTAATGGCCGCCGAAGCCAAAGGCGGCGCCGCGGATGGCGGCGGCGTCAGCTCGGCCGACTACGGCAAGACCGCGAGCTTCTTCGCGATCGGAGTCGGCCTGACCGGCGTCATCACCTACGTCTACTTCTTCATTGCCTCGCACGTCCTCTCCAAGCCCGACTACGGCCAGATCACGGTGCTCTGGTCGGCCGTCTTCATCACCATCTCGACCCTCTACCGGCCGGTCGAACAGTTGCTCTCCAGGCACATCTCCGAACACCGGGCGAAGGGCGAATCGGTCAACGAGCCGATGCGGGTAGCGGCGACGATCCAGCTCGGCCTGGCGCTGATCTTCGCGGTCCTGGCGCTGGTCTTCCGCGGGCCGATCCAGGACGGCCTGCTGGAGGGCAACGAAACGCTCTACTGGGTCTTCTTCTCGGCGGTCCTCTTCTACGCCGCCAGCTACTTCGCCCGCGGCTACCTCGCCGGGATGCGCAGCTTCGGCCTCTTCGCGGCGATGATCCTCAGCGAGTCCGTCTTCCGCACCCTCTTCGCGGTCTTGGTCGCGGTCAGCCTGCTCAGCGGCCAGTCCGCCGTGGCAATCGGGATCGTCGCCGCCCCCTCGCTCTCGCTGCTGATCGTCCCCCTGGCCTTCGCCCGCCGCGCCCGCAACGCGCCACCGCCAGCCGCCGAGCCAGACGCGAAGGGAGCCGACAGCTTTTCGATGCGCCACGGCACCGGCTTTGCCGTCGCCGTGCTGCTGATCATGCTCAGCGAACAGGCCTTCCTCAACGCGGGACCGCTGATCGCGCGCGGCCTGCAGGGCGCCGCCGCGGCCGGCTTCATCTTCAACGTCCTGATGATCGCGCGGGCGCCACTGCAGCTCTTCCAGGCGGTATCGACCAGCATCCTGCCCCACCTGACCAGCCTGCACACCAGCGAAGCGGAGGACAGCGAGCGCGAGTTCCATCGCTCGGTGCGGATGGTCCTGCTCGCGGTCGCCGCCTTCACCGCGATCACCGCGCTGGCCGTGCTGATCGCCGGCCCACAGCTGATGCAGCTCGCCTTCAGCGACAAGTTCAGCTACGACCGGGCCGGGCTCCTGCTGGTCACGCTCGGCATGGGCCTCTACCTCTCCTCGGTCACGGTCAACCAGGCCTGCATCGCCCAGGGGCAGGTGCGGCGCGCCTCGCTGCGCTGGGTCGCCTGCGCCTCCGCCTTCGTCGGCTGGAACTTCCTGCCGCTGGTCGGCAACGAGTTCCGCCGGGTGGAGATCGGCTTCGCCCTCGCCGCCGGGCTGCTCTTCGCCCTGCTCTACCTGATCTACCGCTCCCCGCACGAGCGCGCCGAGGACGTGCCCGAGGTCGGCTCCCCGGAGGAGCTCGAGACCCGGCTCGCGGCGATCGACGAGTCGGTTTAGGTCCTCTTCTCAGGCGTCGATTAGGGTCCGTCGATGGCAGGACACGACGCCGAGCTGATCCTCATCGCCGGAGGCCTGCTCGCGGCGGGCATCGTCGGCGCGCTCCTCGCCGACCGGGTTCGGATCCCCGGCCTGCTCCTCTTCCTCGGCCTCGGGATGCTGGCCGGCTCGGAGGGAATCGGTGGGATCGAGTTCACCGACACCGAGCTGGCGCGGACGCTGGGCACGATCGCCCTCGTCCTGATCCTCTTCGAGGGCGGCCTGACTGCCGGCTGGTCGGAGATTCGACCCGTCCTCGGCACCGCGGCGTCGCTGGCAACCGTGGGAACCGTCGTCACCGCCGCGATCGCCGGCTTCGCCGCGAAGTGGATCTTCGGCCTCAGCCTGCTGGAAGGGATGCTCGTCGGCGCGGCGGTCGCCGCCACCGACTCGGCAGCGATCTTCGCCGTCCTGCGCCGCTCGACCCTGGAGAAGCGGCTGGCCCGCTCGCTCGAGGGCGAGTCGGGGATGAACGACCCGGTTGCGCTGCTGCTGGTGATCGGCTTCATCGACTGGATCCAAGACCCCGGCTACGGCCTCGCCGACATGGCGGTGCTGCTCGTGCTCAAACTGGCGATCGGGGCGGCGATCGGCGTCGCGATCGGGCGCCTATCGGTGGAGGGGCTGCGCCGTGTGCGACTGCCCACCGACGGGATCTACCCCGTGGCCACGATCGCGATCGCTGCGCTGTCCTTCGGCCTCGCCGAGGTGGCGCACGGCTCCGGCTTCCTGGCGGTCTACCTGACCGCCCTCGCCCTCGGCGGCAGCAGCATCCCGGCGCGGCGCACTGTCGTCGCCTTCCACGAGGGTGTCGGCTGGGTCGCCCAGATCGGCCTCTTCGTCATGCTCGGCCTGCTGGTCTTCCCCAGCAAGTTGGGCGAGGTGGCGGTCGAGGGCCTGGCGCTCTCCGCCGCCCTGATCCTGGTCGCGCGCCCACTCGCCGCATTTGCCTCGACGCTGCTCTCGCCGCTCAATCTGCGCGAGCGGACGATGCTCGGCTGGGCGGGCCTGCGCGGCGCGGCGCCGATCTGGCTCGCCACCTTCCCGGTCGTCGCCGGCGTCGGCGCCGGCCAAGAGCTCTTCTCGATCGTCTTCTTCGTCGTCGTCACCTCGACCCTGATCCAGGGCGCCAGCTTCGAGCCCCTGGCGACTCGGCTCGGCCTGACCACCGACGAGCCCTCCCTGCCGCGCCGCCTGCTCGAGTCCGGCCGCATCCGCCGCATGGGCGGCGACGTCGTCTCTTACCGGCTGCGCGATGGCGCCGCTGCTGCTGGGCACGTGGTGCGCGAGCTGGGCCTGCCGCGGGATGCGCTGGTCAACGTGATCGTCCGCGACGGCCGCGCGATCCCACCGCGAGGCTCGACCGAGCTGCGCGAGGGCGACGAGCTGCACGTCCTGGTTCGCGGCGAGCTGCGCGAGGAGGTCGAGGAGCTGACCCGCCAGTGGCACCAGGGCCCCGTTGGCATCCAGCCGCCGGCGCAACTGCCGCCGCGCGGCGCCTCGCTCGTCTTCACCGTGCGGCCGGGCGGCGAGGTCGAGGACCCGTCGGCGCCGCGCGAGATCGACGGGATCGCGGTCGTCTCGATCCTGCGCAGCCGCCGCGACCGCGGCAGCGCCCTTGCCGCCCTCGCCGACGGCCGCTACGCGGTCACGACGGAGACGGTGCTGGCCCTGGGAAGCCGCCAGGCGCTGGCCCGCTGGTGCGAGCGCCGCGCCGAACGAGCCGGCGACGACCCCGCAGAGAGAGCCTGGTGGCAGGAGCTCATTGGTGCCTTGATCGCGAGGGGCTGAGACCGGCGCATCTCGGCGTCCTCGGTCGCTCGCGTGCTAAAGCACGCCACGCTCCCTGCGTCCTTGACCTGCTTGATCTCAGCCCCTCGTGCTTACTTCAAACTGAATTCGAAGCAGCTGCAATTTCCGCGTAAGCAACAGCAGGATCGCCTGCCGCAAAGATCGCCGATCCCGCCACGAACAGAGAGGCGCCGGCTTCTGCGGTCGGCTTGGCCGTGGTCGTGTCGATGCCGCCGTCGACCTCGATCTTCGCCGGGCCGACGATGGCGGCGAGGCGGGAGACCTTGTCGATCGACCCCTCGATGAAGGCCTGCCCTCCCCAACCCGGGTTCACGGTCATGCAGAGCACGATGTCGGCGCAGCCGCGCAGCTCGGCGAGCGTCTCCGCCGGCGTGCCGGGGTTGATCGCGATCCCGGCCAGGCAACCCAGGTCGCGGATCGCCGCCAGGGTGCGGTTCGCATGCGGGGTCGCCTCCTCGTGAAAGGTGATCGAGTCGGCGCCCGCCGCGGCGAAAGCCTCGATGTGGCGCTCGGGCGCCTCGATCATCAGGTGGACGTCGACCGCGCCGCCGGCCTCGTGCACGCGGTCGGCGATCGAGGCGGCGACCAGCGGGCCGATCGTGATCGGCGGCACGAAATGGCCGTCCATCACGTCGACGTGGATCACCCGTGCGCCGGCAGCCATCACCTCGTCGACCTGGGCGCCCAGCTTGGCGAAATCGGCCGAGAGGATCGACGGGGCAACCCGCCGCTCCTCCAGCAGCTCCGCCATCCGCTCAGACATGGAGCTGACCTCCGCTCACACCGGCCTCAGCATCGAGTCTCCGCAGGTTTGGCAAGTCATGTCCTCGGTCGTGCTCATCCGTGCAATCGTCTGGTGCTCGCCGCAGTTCGGGCACTGGGAGACCAGCTCGAAGCGGTGCAGACAGTACACGCAGCGGAAACGCCCCGGCAGCTGCGTCGGGCGCAGCCAAGGCTCGCTGCAGCTCGGGCACTTGGCGCGTTTCAACATCGCCTAATCCTGATTCCCGTGCGTCATCTGGGTCAATCATCCCTTTTCAAGCGGCTGACAAAGAAGCCCGTGGTGCGGTCACGGTCGGGGCGCAGCTGCAGGCAGCGTGGATCGTGGGACGAGGCGAGCTGGGGCGCCAATGCACCGAGGTCGTCGACCTCGAGCGGCGGCAGCGCTCCCGAGGCAGCTTCGCCCAGCAGGGCCGTGATCCGGTCCTCCCCCTCACGACGCGAGATCGTGCAGGTCGAGTAGACGAGCGTGCCACCGGGCCGCAGTGCCTCCACCCCGCGCCGCAGGATCGTGCCCTGCAGCTCGGCGAGGCGCTCGATCGTGCGGTGCGACTTGCGCCAGCGGGCATCGGGGCGCGAGGCCAGCGCGCCGAGGTCGGAGCACGGTGGGTCGACCAGCACCCGGTCGAAGCTGGGGCCGATCGCAGGCGTGGCCGCGTCGGCCTCGATCACGGTGATGCTGCGCAGGCCGAGCCGCTGCGCCTGCTCCGCCACTTCGGCAGCTCGGGCCGGCTCCTGCTCGACCGCGATGACCTCGCCGCGATCGCCCATGCGGGCGGCGATCTGCCCGGCCTTGATCCCGGGGCCGGAACAGAGATCCAGCACGTTCTCGCCGGGCTGCGGGTCGAGCACCTCGACGACGCCGGCGGATCCGCGGCTCTGCGGGACCAGATCCCCAACCGCGATCAGCTCGGGCACGGTGGCGCCGGTGCGGCCCTCGACCACGATCTCCTCCGCTGGGGCCAGCGGCCAGGCGCCCTGCGCAGGCTCGGCGTCGAGGCCGGCCCCGCGCAACGCCGCCAGAGCGGAATCGCGGTCGCCGCGCAGCGGGTTGACCCGCAACGCCAGCTCCGCCGGCTCGTTGCAGGAGGCGAGCAGGGGCCGGGCCGTCTCCGCGCCAAGCTCCTGCCACCACATTTGCACCAGCCAAAGCGGCATCGAGTGCGCCACGGCGGCGCGCTCAGGGGTCGAGTCGTCCCCCAGCAGCGATGTGACCAGCTTGTCCTTTTCGCGGCCGGCCCTGCGCAGCACGGCATTGACCAGGCCGGAAGCGTGGGCAGCGCCCGCCCCCTTGACCAGCTCGACCGCCTGGTCGACGGCTGCGTGGTCCGGCGTCCCGTCGGCGAAGAGGAGCTCGTAGAGGCCAAGGCGCAAAGCGGCGATCACCGGCGGGTCGAGCAGCCTCGGCGAGCGTTCGGCGAGGCTCTCGATCGCGGTGTCGGCGGTGCCCCGGCGCTGCACGGCACCGAAGGCGAGGCGCTGCGCCTGCGCGCGTTCGCGACCGGGCAGATCCAGCCGATCGGCCGCTTCGCGAAAGAAGCGCTCGCTGTGGGCATCCTGCTCGAAGGTCGCCCGAACCGTCTCGAAAGCAAGCGCCCGGGCCGGCGTGATCAAAGCGCAGGCACCGAGTGGCCGCGAAGGTAGGCGTCGGCCGCCATCGGCTTCCCGCCCGGCGGCTGCACCACCTCCAGCCGCAGCGCGCCGCGGCCGCAGCCGAGCAGGAGCGCGCCCCACTCGGCCTTCAGCTCACCCTGCTTGACGCTGACGTCGACCGCCCGGGCCCGCCTCACGCCAAGCCTGCTCTCGCCGCGCAGGTCGAGGTAGGCGCCGATATGGGGGGTCAGGGCGCGAACGGCGAGGGCCAGATCCCGGGCCGGGCGGCAGGGATCGAGGCGACGATCGCCGCCTTCGATCTTCTCGGCGTAGGTCGCCTCCTCGTCATCCTGCTCGGTGAAGGCGAGGCGACCAACAGCCTGCAGATCGAGCGCTTCGACCAACAGCTCTCCGCCCATGGTCGAGAGCTTCGCCGAGAGGCTTTCGAAATCGTCCTCGTTGCCGATCGCGATCTCCTCCCGCAGGGCGACGGGGCCCGAATCCAGCCCGGCGGTTACCTGCATCAGGCTGACCCCGGTGCGCGCATCGCCCGCCATGATCGCCCGCTCGATCGGCGCGGCGCCGCGCCAGCGGGGGAGCAACGACGGGTGGACGTTGAGCATCGGCCACGCCGAGAGCAGCGGCTCGCGGATGATCTGGCCGAAGGCGCAGACCGCGACGGCCTCGGGATTGACGGCGCGGATCCGCTCCAGCGCGCTCTCCTGGTTGATGTCTTCGGCCTGGAGAAGCTCGAGGCCGAGTTCGGTGGCGGCCTCGGCGACCGGCGGCTGCCCGCTCTTGCGCCCGCGACCCTTCGGGCGGTCGGGTGGCGCCACGACCAGCAGCGGGCGATGGCGCGAATCGGCGAGTCGGCGCAGAACCTTCGCCGCGAACTCCGAGGTGCCCAGGTAAACGGTTCTCACGCGTCGGTGCGGGGCTCGCGGTGCTCGTCGCCGTCCCGCGCTTCCCGCTCCTCGACCGCGGGCGAATAGCTGCCGCCCTCGCGCAGAGCGCGCAAGGCCGCCTTGCGCTGATCGCGCGGCGCCCGGTCGAGGATCAGCACGCCGTCGAGGTGGTCGATCTCGTGCTGGAGGACGCGAGCCTCGAGGCCCGAGGCCTCGACCGTCTGCGGCTCGCCCTCGACGTCGAAGCCGGAAATCCGGGCGTGCAGGGGGCGCTCGACGTCCATCGCCACCCGGGGCAGGCTGAGACAGCCCTCTTCGGCGAGGATCAGCTCGTCCGACAGCCACTCGATCGTCGGGTTGACGAGCGCGCTGGGCTCGCTGTCGGACCCGGACTGGAAGACGAGCAGGCGGCGCAAGATCCCGACCTGGGTCGCTGCCAGCCCGACCCCCATCCCGTCGCGCATGATCGTGATCATCCGGTCGGCCTCGGCCCGCAGCTCGGGCCCGAAATCGGAGACCGGCGAGGCCTTGCTCTTCAGCACCGGGTCGCCGAACTTGACCACGTGGGACAGCGCCGCTTCGCGCCGCTCGATCAGCTCCGCTTCCAGCCGCTCGCGCTCGGTCTCGTCTCGTATCGCGCCTTCGTCGCTCACTGGGGCGATTGTATGGATCGCCCCGGGTTCGTTACTGGGGGTCCACGTCGACGCCGATCGCCACGTCCTTCAGGCCCCGGTCGGCGGCGAGACGCTCGACCGCGCCGCCGATCGCGGTGACGGTCGCATCTCGGTCCTTGGCCTTGGTCAGGAGGCGGCGGCGGTATTTGTTGCGGACGCGGAACATCGGCGCCGGGCCGAGCAGGTCGGTGTCATCGGGCAGGGCCTCGGCGAGGGCCGCCGCCAGTACCGAGGCCGCCTTATCTACTCGTGGCTCGGACTCCGACTTGAGCACCACGCGGACGAGGTGGGAGAACGGCGGGTAGCGCAGCAGGCGGCGGCGCTCGATCTCCTCGGCGAGGAAGGCGGCTGAGTCGTGGCGGGCGGCGTGGGCGATGCTCGCTGCTTCAGGCGCCAGCGTCTGCACGATCACCTCTCCCCCGGCCTCGCCGCGCCCGCTGCGTCCCGCCAGCTGGGCGACCATGGCGAAGGTGCGCTCGCCGGCGCGGAAGTCGGGGAAGCGCAGGGTCGCGTCGGCGTCGATGATCGCGCTCAGGGTCACCTCCGGGAAGTCGTGCCCCTTGGCGACCATCTGGGTGCCGATCAGCACCGCACTGTCGGCCTCGCCGAAGCCGGCGAGGATGCGAGCGTGGGACCCGCGGCCGCCGGCGGTGTCCGAGTCGAGCCGGAAGACCGGCATCGGGGCGAGCTGCTCGGCCAACAGGCCCTCCATCTGCTCGGTCCCGGCGCCGGCCTGCGAGAGCGTCGTCGACCCACACTCGGAGCAGGCCCGCGGCAACGGCTCCGAGTGGGCGCAGTGATGGCAGACGATCCGCCCCGCGTTGCGGTGGACGATCAGCGACACGTCGCAGTTGGGGCAGCCCCAGTGCTGCCCGCAGGAGCGACAGGTCAGCCAGGGCGCGAAGCCGCGCCGGTTGACCATCACGATCGCCTTCGCGCCAGCCTCCCGCACCTTCCCCAGCGCCTCCCAGGTGGCCGGGTGCAGAGGGCCGGAGCGGGGATCCGCCTCGCGCATGTCGAGCACCTCGACCGGCGGCATCGGGCGGCCGTCGACCCTGTTCGGCAGCTCCACTCGCGGCAGCTCCAGCCAGGCCTCGGGGCGCGGCGTCGCGGTGCCGGCCACCAGCGCGGCACCGCATTCCTCGGCCCGGCGCCGCGCGACCGTGCGCGCGTCATAGCAAGGGTCACCCTCCTGCTTGTAGGAGGAGTCGTGCTCCTCGTCGATCACGATCAGGCCGAGGTCGCGGATCGGCGCGAAGACGGCCGAGCGAGGGCCGACGCAAACGCTTGCCTCGCCGCTGTGCAGGCGGCGCCACTCGTCATAGCGCTCACCGGGCGAGAGGGCCGAGTGCAGGACGGCGAAGCGGTCGCCGAGTCGCGCCCGGAAGCGAGCAACCGCCTGCGGGGCGAGGCCGATCTCGGGAACGAGGACGATCGCTCCGCGGCCCTGGGCCAGCGCCGCCTCTACGGCAGCCAGGTAGACCTCGGTCTTGCCCGAGCCGGTGACGCCATGCAGCAGCAGCTTCTGCGGCGCCTTCGCTTCGCCGTCGAGGGCGGCGACGATCTGGGCAACCGCGTGCTTTTGCTCGTCGAGCAACTGCGGCGGCCTCGCTGCCGCAACCAGCTCGGCCCCGCCGGGCCGCCGCCGCAAGCGCGAATTGCGGCTGCTGATCAGGCCCCGCTCCTCGAGCCGCCGCAGCACCTGGCGATCGGAGCCGACTGCCGCCGCGAGCTCCCTGGCTGACATCTCTCCGCCCCCCAACGCCTCCAGGGCAGCCCGCTGCTTGGCGCCCAAGCGACCGGCGCCCGCCAGCGCCTCCTCACCGGCGACGGTGATCTCCGCCCGCAGCTCGGTCCGCGAGCGGACGCGCTGCCCGCCCGCGCCGGTTCCCGGTGGCAGCACCAACTGCAGGCCGCGCGACGGGGTCGAGCAGTACTCGCTGGCGACCCAGAGGCCGAGCCGGACCAGCTCCGCCGGCACGCCGGCCTCGAGCGCCTCAATCGGCTCGGCGAGGCGGTCCGGTGACAGCTCTGAGCTCTCGGCCAACCCGACGACGACCCCGAGCGCCCGGCGCCGGCCGAACGGGACCCGCACCACGCTGCCCACCTCGATATCCGCCATTGCCGGCGGCAGGCGGTAGTCGAAGGGCCCGCGCAGCGCCCGGGCGGTGGTCAGCGGCTCGACTTTGGCAATGGCCATCCGACTGAAGTTATGGAGGGGGACGGACGGCCGGGATATCCTCCTCAGCGATGAGCCTCAACCTCAGCCCCGGCGAGCAGGTGATCTTCCAGGGACACCCCTCGTGGCGCGCCATCCTCGGCTTCTATCTGAAGGGGATCGTGGTCGCGGCGGTCATCGGCGTGATCGCCAAGCTGGCCGGCGCCGGCAGCGCGACCGTGTTCCTGATCGTCCTCGTCGTGATCGGCATCACCGTCCTCGTCGGCTTCGTCAAGCGCGTCGCGACCGTCTACACGATCACCGACCGCCGTCTCAACATCAAGCGCGGCATCGTCTCGCGCGAGGTCCAGGAGACGCGGTTGGAGCGGGTGCAGAACGTCAACTACCGCCAGTCGGTCTACCAGCGGATCATGCAGATCGGAGACGTCGACTTCGACACCGCCGCGACCGACGACTACAACTTCGTCTTCGCCGGAGTCGCCGATCCAACCGATGTCGTGCATCAGGTGGACCAGGCAACGGGCGTCCACGCCGCCGGCACGCACGGCCTCGGCGAGGCGCAGCCGCCTGCTTAAGCGGGAGTCGCCGCCGCAGATCCAGCGGCGGCGCGCAACGCCTCGACTCGGTCCGTCCGCTCCCAAGTGAAGGCCTCCTCAGCGCGGCCGAAGTGGCCGTAGGCGGCCGTCTTCTGGTAGATCGGGCGGTGCAGGTCGAGGTAGCGGCGGAAGGCGCCGGGGCGGAGGTCGAACTCGGCCTCGACCAGGCGCGATATCTCCATGTCGGGCAGCGTGCCGGTGCCGAAGGTCTCGACCATCAGCGAGACCGGGTGGGCGACGCCGAGCGCGTAGGCGACCTGGACCTCGCAACGCTGCGCAAGGCCGGCCGCGACGACGTTCTTGGCGACGTGCCGAGCGGCGTAAGCAGCGGAGCGGTCGACCTTGGACGGGTCCTTGCCGGAGAAGGCGCCGCCACCGTGACGAGCCATGCCGCCGTAGGTGTCCACGATGATCTTGCGGCCGGTCAGACCGGCGTCACCCATCGGGCCGCCGACCACGAACTTGCCGGTCGGGTTGACCAGCATGCGGTAGCCGTCGGACGGCAGCTCGAAGGTCGCGAGCACCGGGTCGATCACGTGCTGCTTGATGTCGGTCTCGAGGGTGTCGAGGGTGGTCGACTCGGCGTGCTGGGTGGAGAGCACCACGGTGTCGACGCGGACGGGGCGGTCCTGGTCGTCGTACTCGATGGTGACCTGGGTCTTGCCGTCGGGACGCAGGTAGGCCAGCGTGCCGTCCTTGCGGACCGCGGTCAGCCGCTCGGCGAGCCGGTGCGCGATCGTGATCGGCAGCGGCATCAGCTCGGGGGTGTCGTCGGAGGCGTAGCCGAACATCAGGCCCTGGTCGCCGGCACCCTGCTTGTCGAGCGCGTCGTCGGAGGAGCCGACCCGGGCCTCGTGGCCGTCGTCGACGCCCTGCGCGATGTCAGCGGACTGGCCACCGATGGCGACCTGGACGCCGCAGGACTCGCCGTCGAAGCCCTTGGCCGAGGAGTCGTAGCCGATCTCGAGGATCTTGCCGCGGACCAGCTCGGCCACCGGGGCGTAGGCGTTGGTGCGCACCTCGCCCGCCACGACGACCAACCCGGTGGTCAGCAGCGTCTCCACGGCGACGCGGAGCTCCTGCTTCTTCGGGTCGTGCTCGAGCAGGTAGTCGAGCACCGTGTCGCTGATCGCGTCGGCAATCTTGTCGGGGTGACCTTCGGTCACGGACTCAGAGGTGAACAGGCGTCCGGTCAACTTCTTCTACTCCTGCGCAGTGGGTGCGGGCTGGATCTGGGTGCTTCGGGGCCGGTTTGCGGCCGCCGAGAAGCCTAACTGAGGTTTCCTGGTGCGCTGACACGTCTCACGGTGTGTTCCCCGCGCGCGTGGCGAGGACGCGGTCCCAGATGACGTGCGCGAGGGCCGCCTTGGAACCGAGCGGCACGGTGACCGCGCTCCCGTCCGCGGCGAGCACGACGGCCTCGTTGTCCTCCGAGCCGAACAC
>JBEVMR010000038.1:0-13765 GCA_040508545.1 Solirubrobacterales bacterium | reverse complement strand
GGTTTGGCCCGGCCGCTGCCCGCCTGAGGCAGGATCGCTCGCCCCTCACCGCTCAAACAACGTCGATGGACGGCCAACCGCGCTCCCGGTAGCCATGCCCACCTGGCTGCCGCGCGGTTTGCGCGACAGCCTCTTGTCGGGGGTTTTCGTTTACTGGTCTTGCACCGAGCAGTAGGTCTTCTGCTCGGTGAGCGGCATCGACGGCGCCAAATCGCGGCGGCCGCTTATTTGCTCGCTGTGGCGGTGGCGCTCGAATAGCCGGTCGAGGCTGCCGTGATCGTGTGGGTGAAGCTGCCGCTGGCCGGAGCCGTGTAGGTGAATTCGGTGGCCGACATTGCGGGCCCGGCTGCGGCGATGGTCAGTGGGGAGCCGGAGATCGCCCCTCCGGTGGTGACGGTGACGTTCACGGTTTTGACGGCGCCGATATTGGAGACGATGTTGCCGGCACTGTCGGTGATGCCGATGTCGGCTTTGACGGTGCCGGAGTTGCCGAGCCCGGTGATCGCGCAGGTGAAGAGACAGGGCGAGCCGATCGAGCCAGCGCTGACGATGAGCTCGGAGAGGGCAAGTTTCGAGGCCGCACCGGTCGCGACGGTGAGTGCTAGGGGCGACGGGGTCGTCAGGGTGCCATCGGTCGCCGCGACGCTCGCCGCCCCGGCCTTGTTCAGTTTCGCGTAGCCGTTTTTCGAGGCGGACACGGCGGCGACGCCGGCGGTGAAGGTGAGCGCGGTCGGGCTGCCGAAGTTGACGACGGTGCCGGCGCTGCTGACGACCGTCGGCTGCGCACCGCTGGGGCTCGCCGAGGCGCCCGAGAAGGTGATGTTCTTCGAGCCCGCATAGGTGGTTGCGGTATTTCCGTAGACGTCCTGCGCAGTGGTCGTCAAGTTGAAGTTCGCCGCCGCCACCGGGGTCGCGGTCGAGGAGGTCAGCGCGAGTTTCGTCGCCGCGCCGGGGGACACCGTGACCGTGACGACGGTCGGCGTGACGATCGAGCCCTCGGTCGCCTGGACGCCGGTCGCGCCGCTTTTGAAGAGCTTCATCGTGCCGCCGTCCCCCTCGGCCGCGACGGCGACGCCGGCTTCGAATTCGATCGCGGTCGCAGCGCCGAAGGCGACTTCGCTGCCGCTCGAGTCGGTTACGGTCGGCACGTTGCCGGCACTGCTGGCGGAGGCGCCCGAGAAGACGAGATTGTGGGACCCAGCGTAGCTGGTCGCGGTGTTGCCGTAGGCGTCCTGGGTGGTGATCGTGAGGTTGTCGGTAGCCCCCGCGGCCGGCGTCGCACTCGCCGCAGCGAGGATGTATTTCGAAGCCGTGGCATGGCTGACCGTGAGCGCGAGCGGGGTCGGCGTCGTCACCGAGCCCTCGGTGGCCGTAATGCTGGCGGCGCCCGCTTTGTAGATTTTCAGCACGCCGTTTCTGGTCGAGCTGGTGATGGTGGCGACGCCAGCGGTGAAGGCGAGCGGGGTGGCGGTGCCGAAGGCGATCGCGGCACCGGAGCTGTTGGCGACAGTGGGGGCGTTGTTAGCCGGGCTCGAGGAAGCACCGGAGAAGACCAGGGAGTGCGAGCCCGCATAGCTCGTGACAGTGCTGTTGTTGGCGTCTTTGGCGGTGATCGTGAGATTGACCGAGCCCCCGGCGGCCGGGGTCGCGGTGCTGCCGGAGATCGTGAACTTGGTCGTTTCGCCGATCGTTACGTTCGCGGTTTTCGCGGCTCCCACGGCCGACCAGGTCTCCCAGCGCGCGGTCACCCTGTAGGTGTGTTCGCCGACCGCAACGCCACTGTCTTTGCAGGTGGTCACCGTGGCCGGTGCGGCGGCGGTCGGGCAGGTCCCGGCGGGGTTGCCACCGTCGCGGGTGACGGAGTAGGTGACCGAGCCCGCGCCGGGGGGCGTCACGGCGCCCCAGGTCAGGGTGACGGTGCCGCCCGCCGCAGGAGTCGCGGCGCTGATCGTCGGCGCCGTCAGTTTCGTCACCGCCGCCGAGGCGCTGCCGCTGCCTTCGCCCGAAAAGTAGGCGAGTGCGCTGCTGCCGACCGTGACCGCTAGGGCGGCCAGCAGGACCGCTGCGAGGCCGGCCGCGCACAGCCGCCTCATCCGTGCGCCTCACCGGCGAAGGCGAGCGGGACCTCGGCCCCCAGACAGCCGTCCTGGTTGACCGGGAGGTTGAGCATGCTGATCGATGGCGCCGCAATCTTCTCCGTCGGCAGGTTGACCGAACCGGCGGCGGGCACCGTCAACGGCGCGGTCGGCGAGACGCTGGATGGGGTCAGGTCGAAATTCTCGGCTGGGCAATTCGCCGGATCGCCGGAGATGCCCACGGTGACGGTGGTGACTTCGATTGGGACGGGGTTCGGGTTGGCGATCCGAACCGGCATCTGCTGTGCCGGATAGCCGGGATATAGGTCTTCGAGCTCCCCGCGAAGTTCGATCGTGAACGGCTTGGGGTCCATCTGCCCCTGCTCCGCGGGCAACGAGTACCGCCAGGCGTAGCTGGCGACGGGACCGGCGAGCCCGGCGCGGTTGAAGGCGCGAACGGCGAAGGCGTGGCCTCCCGGGACGAGACCGCTGAGCCGATACGGCGAGCCACAGGCCCTCCAGCCGCCGTCGTCGAACCTGCACTGAAACCTGCGCGAGGGCGCCGGCTCGCCGGGCCCCGGCGACGGCGCCCCCGACGACGGCTGACTGGGGGGCTGCGATCGGGGTGGGACGTGGAACCTGAACTGCGGATCGGCCAGCGACGAGATTGACTCCGGGTATTCGATGAAGCGCGGCCGCAGCAGCCGTTCGCCCCGCGGCGCACCCGCTCCATGCTGGGGCGCAGTGTCGATCGGCTTGCTCCTTCCCAGGCCCGCGACGGGGTCCTCGGGACGGATCGCCGCGTAGGCGACCGCCCCGAGGCAGGCCGAGGCCGCGACCAGGGCAAGGGCCGCCTTGATCGCACGTGCTCGGCTTGCCGCTATGCGGCGAGGAGACATGTAGCCCGTCGCTGGAGCCGCTAGTTGCTTTTCAGCGTCAGCGTCAGCGTCGCGCCCTGGCAAGCATCCTGGTTGATACCGGTGTCGTTCATCGTCAGCGAGCCATTCGGCGTCACGGCCTGGTTGTTGCCTGGCGCGTAGGTTTTGTTGACGACGACATCGGCCATCGTGAAGTCGGGGTTGCCGCCGGTGATCACGACGCTGCAGCTCGCATGACCCGCGTCAGGGGTGATTTTTTCCAGCGAGATCGTGCCGACCCTCTGTTTGCCGGACGAGGGGTTGTCGACCGTCAGCGTGACCGGCGAGGACGAGCCCGGGTAGAGGTTGCCGGCCACGGTCCCTTTCAGGGTCACGGCTGAGCTGCTGCCAACCGTGGCAGTCGCCGTCCCCGAGCCGCTGGTCGTGAAATACGCGTAGGCGCCGGCGGCGATGGCCAGGACGCAAACCCCCGCGAGTGCAGCCAATCCCCGCTTCTTGGCGAAAAAGTCCATACATGTCTCCTTGTCGCGCCGAGTGCGAATTCCCCGGCAATTCCAACCGACATCGGCGCATGCCAGGCGCGACTTGAGGTTGGCAATGGACAATAGGAGCGATCGCCTTAGACGAAATGGAGCATGCAGACCAAACACCTCTCGAATACCGCCCAACAGGAAGCCGGTCGCCGGCATCCGCGGCGTCGCCTAGCCTGCGCCGCCATGATCGAGCTCACTCGCTTCCGCCTGCTCGTCGTCCTCGCCCTCGTCGCTGGCATCGCCCTGGGGGCAGCGCTGCCGGGCGCCTTCGGCAAACCGGAAGCGGCGCCGACGGCGATCCGCAACGCGCTGGCGCAAACCGATCGGGTGCAGGGCGCGCCTGGGCGCACGATGGTGCTGAGCCGGGTCGTCGTCCAACCAGGGGCCAAGCTCGCCACCCACCATCACCTCGGAACGCAGATCGCCCGCGTCCAGTCCGGCACTCTCCACTATACGGTCAGGCAGGGCTCGGCCATCGTGCGCAGCGGCGAGTCCGACCAGGGCCCCCCGCTCGTGCGCAAGATCGAAGCCGGGCAGACCGGCGCCATCCGCAGCGGCCAGTGGATCGTCGAGCAGCCCTCAGACGTCCACGAAGCGGCCAACAGGGGCACGACTCCCGTCGTCCTCTACCTGGCGACGCTGCTGCAAGAGGGCGCGGCGCCCTCCACCCCGGTCACGCTTCCGCCCGTCGACTAAGTCCGGCCACCGCGACCACGGGGGCGGCCGCCCTAGACCGGTTCGGAGATCGCCTCGACGCGGCCGTCGGCGACCGCCGCTCGCAGTGCCTCGTAGTCGCGTTCGCTCTGGTCGGCGTAGGTCTCGGCGAAATCGGCCATCGCCAGGTCGAAGACGTCGCTCTTGCCGAGGTAGGCGGCGATCGCGATCCGGTCGCCGCCGCGAGCGTGGGCGTGGGCAAGGGTCATGCCGCAGATCTCCGCGTAGGCGGTCAGGCCGCGGGCGTCCATCGACTCGATCCGGGCCGAGCGCTTCCAGTCCCAGAGCTGGCGCACGTAGAAGTCGCGGTGGTTGCCGTCGATGCCCTCGGCCCGGACCCAACCGAGCATGACGTCGCTGGCAGCCTGCATCAGGCGCTGCCCGTGGACGACGCGCTCGCCCTGGTGGTCGAACTCCGACGGCTCCGCATACGACTCCAGCACCGAGCGCTGCGCCTCCTTGATCTGCAGGAACAAGGGGTCGCTGCTGTCGCGACCGAGCATCAGCGCGATCCACGCCCTGGTCCCGACGCTGCCCACGCCGACGACCTTGAAGGCGATGTCGACCAGGCGGTAGCCGTCGAGCACGACGCGGCGCTCGACCGCCAGCGAGTCCCGGTAGCCGGAGAGGACGTCGAGCACCACGGCCTCGACGTTCGCCCCGCCTGCCTCCTCGGCCAGCTGCTCGATCGGCACGATCAGGGGCGGGTCGCTGACGATGCGCAGCTTTCCGTCTACCTCCTCGGCCAGCTTGGAGGCGGCTCGGCTGCTGTCCTTGGCCCGCGCCTTGGCGACGCCGCGCTCGAACGCCTTGCGCTGCTCCTCGCCAACTGCCGCCCCCCAGCGCGCGGCGATCGCATCCGCGTCGAGCTGCTGGTACCAGGATTCGAGGTTGCCCATCCGGGCCAGGCGCCGCATCGTCTCGCGGTATTCCCGCGCCGCCGCAAGCACGATCCTGCGCAGCTCCTTGCCGCTGCAGCCGCGGTCGCGGCCGGCCAGCGAGAAGCTGGCGACGAGCCGTTTCACGTCCCACTCCCACGGTCCCGGCAGCGTCTCGTCGAAATCGTTGAGATCGAAGACGAGCCGCCGCTCGGGGGATGCAAAGGCGCCGAAGTTGGAGAGATGGGCATCGCCGCAGAGCTGCGTCTCGAAGCCCGAGCGCGGAGTCGGGCCGAGGTCCGCCGCCATCACCGCCGCCGCGCCCCGGTAGAAGGTGAAGGGCGAGACCAGCATGCGGCCGTAGCGCAGCGGCACCAGCTGACCAACCCGCGAGGTGGCCTGGTGCTCGAGCAGCTCCACCGGGTCCGGGCGATCCGCGGCTGGCTTCCACTCGCCGTGAGTGGAGCGCGGCGCGGCGGCGCGGGCGGCCTTGCCGGCGGCGGCGCGCTCGTCAGTCGACCCGGGATGGGTTTGTATCGAGTCGGACATCGGCTCAGGCTACGGCAGGTTCGGCAAGGGGTGGATCGGGACCAGCTTGCAGCTCGTCGAAGCGCTGCGTCGGCAGCCGCCGCGTCGACCAGAACGAGGCGAGGACGAGGAAGACGGCGAAGAGGAAGGCCGTCTTCAGCGCCTTCAGCTGCGCGTCTTCGTAGTTCTCGACCAGGGCATCAGCGGTGACCGGGTCGATGCCCTCCGCCTCTGCCACCGCGGCCACCTGCTCGGAGGAGACGAAGCTGCCACCGGCGCTGAGCTGGACCTGGACCTGGTCTTCGACGTCGGCCGAGACCCGGGGATCGTCGGCGATGTTCGAGGTGAAGGCAAAGATCAGGCCGCTGATCACGATCGCTCCGAGCAGCGCCGTCCCCAGCGAGGAGCCGAGCTGCTGCGCCGTGCTCTGCAGGCCGCCGGCCTCGCTGCGGTCGGCGTCGCCGACGGCCGACTGGACCACGTTGCCGAGCTGGGAGACGATCATGCCCATGCCGACGCCGAGCACTCCCATCGCGACGAGGAAGGGCGCGTTGTCGAGCTCGGGCTCGATCGTCGCCAGCAGCATCACGGTCGCCGCGAGCACGATCAGCAGGCCCGCTCGCACGAGGCCTCGCGCCGCAAACCGCGAGGACAGGGCGGAGCCCGCGATCGCGGTGAGGAACAGGCCGGCCGAAGTGGGAAGCATTCGCACGCCGGTTTCGAGCGCGTCAAGGCCCTGGACTATCTGCAGGTAGAGCGGGATAGTGAAGAAGATCCCCATCAGGATCAGGTTCTGGGCGAGCAGCATCGAGACCCCGCCGCGCAGTGGGCGGATGCCGAGCAGCCGCAGGTGGACCAGCGGTTCGAGGCCCCGCTCCTCCCGGCGCCGCTCCCAGGAAGCGAAGGTAGCGAGCACGAGGCCTCCAGCGGCGATCACGAACGGGGTCAGCGAGAAGCCGAAGGGCTCGATCGGCGAGCTGCGTGGCGCCAGCCAGCCCCAGTTGCTCGCCTGCAACACGCCGAAGACGACCAGGGCGAGACCGGAGGCGGAGAGAATGCCGCCGACCCAGTCGAGTTCGGGCGCCGGTCCCTCCCGCTCCGCCTCGCGCAGCAACCGCGCCCCCACCAGGATGCCGATCGCCGCCACGACCTCGCCGACGAAGACAAACCGCCAGCTGAAGTCGGTGGTCATCCAGCCGCCGAGAATCGGGCCGACGGCAATCGCAGCCCCGGCGATGCCACCGAGGACTCCGTAGGCGACGGCGCGGTCGCCGCCCTTGTAGGAGCCGGCCACCAGCGCGAAGAGGGCCGGCAAGACCAGCGCGGCACCGATGCCCTCGAGAATCGACCAGCCGAGCACCAGGCTCGGCACGCTCCACGATGCGGCGGTCAGGCCGGAGCCGACGCCGTAGATGCAGATCCCGATCGTGAAGGCGCGGCGCCGGCCCCAGATGTCGCCGAGCTTGCCGCCGATCAGCATCAGCGCCGCCATCACCAGCGCGTAGAGGGCGATCACCGCCTGGATCGTGGTGACGGTCGTGTCGAAGTCCTCGACCAGCTGGGAGATCGCGACGTTCATCACGGCCTGGTCGAGGACCATCAGGAACTGAGCGATCCCAAGGACCCCGAGAACTCCCCACTTGGCCATGTCGGCACAGGATATGGCCGTTCCACCGGTGTAGCTTGCGCCCATGCAGCCGGAGCACAGATGAGGGCGCTCGTTCAGCGAGTCAGCCAGGCCGCGGTCGAGGTCGAGGGCGAGCGGGTAGCGCAGATCGGGCCGGGGATGCTGGTCCTGCTCGGGATCGGTCGCGACGACGGCGCCGAGCAGGCCGACCGGCTGGCGCAGAAGGTGCTGGCGCTGCGCATCTTCGACGATGCCGAGGGCAGGATGAACGAGCCGCTGGGCGAGCGCGAGGTGCTCTGCGTGAGCCAGTTCACCCTCTACGGAGACGCCCGCAAGGGCAACCGGCCCAGCTACGCCGAGGCGGCGCCGGGCAACCAGGCCGAGCCGTTGTACGACCGGTTCTGCGAGCAGCTCGGCGCGGCGAAGGGCGTCTTCGGGGCCTGCATGGGCGTCGCCCTGGTCAACGACGGCCCGGTGACGCTGATGGTCGAGGTCTAGGTGGCCGCTCCACCGCTGCTGCTGATCAACGGCTACGCGGCGACGGCGGCGGACTGGGACCCGACCTTCGTCGCCGCGCTGGAGCGTTCTTTCGAGCTGATCCTTCCGGATAACCGCGGCGTCGGCAGCGCGTCGCTCGGGGGGCTGGACGGGCCGTTGACGATCGAGGCGATGGCTGCCGACCTCGAGGCCCTGATCGACGCGCGCGAGATCGCGAAGCTGCCGGTCGCCGGCTGGTCGATGGGTGGCTTCGTCGCCCAGGCCCTGGCAGCGCGATCACCGCAGCAGGTCGAGGCGCTGATCCTGCTCTCGACCGACCCCGGTGGCCCAGATGCCGTGCGGGCCGACCCAGCGGTGTGGGCCCAGCTGACCGACTGCTCGGGGACGTCGCGCGAGCAGGCGGCGCGGCTGATCTCGCTCCTGTTCCCGCCGCCGATGGCCGCTGAGATAGACCGGCAGTTCGGCGAGGTGGTAGCGACCGCACGGAGCGAGCTCTCACCGACCGCGCTGAGCGCTCAGGTGGAGGCGATGGAGGCCTGGCACGCCGCCGAGCAGCCCCTCCCTCCCACCCCCGCGCCGCCCGTCCTCGTCGCATGCGGCAGCGATGACGTCGTCATCCCACCCGAGAACAGCGACCGGCTGGCAGCCCGCTGGCCCAGCTGCCGGCGCGAGCGTTTCGCGGGCGGCGGCCACGCCTTCATGGCCCAGGAGCCGGAGCGCCTCGCGAATCTGATTTCGTCCTTCCTGCTCCGATGAGCTCGGCCGAAAGCTTCAGCCAGGCCTTGGCGTCTGCCACGGCAAACGCTGTAGCCGCCGTAGCGAGTAGCGCCGTTAGGGCGCGGTCTGACCCAGCGCCTCGTCGACAAAGGGGCCGAGCAGCTCGCCGGTGACGGCGGCGGTGGCCTCCGGCGAATCGCCGGGGGCGGTGACGTGGCTGATCGAGAGGCGGACCAGCGACTCGGCGAGCAGGCGCGCCTTGGGCGGCGGGGCCTGCGGCCACCCCGCTTCGATCGTCGCCGCGAGGCGAGCGGTCGCCCACTGCACCACCGGCATCCCCTGGGTGGTGACGAAGGGCAGCAGGCCGGCGGTGCCGTCGTCACTGAGCAGGATGCGGACCAGCGGGTCCTCGCCGGCGGTGCGCAAGAAGGTCTCGAGGGCAGCGCCGATCGCGGCGCGCGGATCGTCGAGGTGCTGGCGGACCGCCGTGTCGACGGCGTCGAGGAAGCGCTCACCCTCGTGGATGACGAACGCCTGGGCAAACTCGTTGCGGCTGCCGAACTCCTTGTAGAGGGTCTGGCGGCTGACTCCCGCCGCCGTCGCGATCTCGGCCATCGTGATCTCCGACCAGGCCCGTTGCTGTACCTCGTCGCGGGCGGCCGCGAACAGGGTCTCGCGCAGCAGCTGCCTGGCCGCCTGCGGGTATGGGGTGCGCGCCTCCACGACACCCCCAATCGTGCCAGCGGCGGCGGTCACTCGTCGCCGTCGGCGACCGGCTCGAAATCGACCTTGTCGCGGACACCGCAGTCCGGGCAGTGCCAATCGTCGGGCACCTCGCTCCAGGGCGTGCCGGCCGGGAAGCCCTCGCGCGGGTGGCCCTGCGCCTCGTCGTAGACGTAGCCGCAACCGGGGCAGCGAAAAGCGCTCATGCGGGCGCTCCCCCGTAGCGGGCCAGGACCTTGCGCTTCGCCCGCGGCTGGATGTTGGCGCGGTCGAGCTCGCCGCCGTAGTGGTCGAGCAGGCGCCGATCCATCACCCGGCGCCAGACCGGCGGGAACCAGGCGAGCACGATCATCCCCGCGTACCCGGTCGGCAGCTGCGGCGCCTCGTCGACGTGGCGCAGCGACTGGTAGCGCCGGGTCGGGTTGGCGTGGTGAT
The DNA here is from genome assembly GCA_040508545.1 of Solirubrobacterales bacterium. Lineage (GTDB taxonomy): Bacteria > Actinomycetota > Thermoleophilia > Solirubrobacterales > 70-9 > VRUE01. The sequence goes on along the minus strand of JBEVMR010000038.1, from coordinate 4,159 downwards.
CGCTGTGGCGCTGCAAGTGGTAGAGCAGGACGTTGGAGGCGACGTTGTTGCTGTTCCAGCTGTGCTCGGGACGGCAGCGCTCGTAGCGCCCGTCCTCTTTCCTCTGCCGCATCAGCCCGTAGTGCTCGAGGTAGTTGACGACCTCGAGCAGCGAGAAGCCGAGCACCGCCTGCAGCAGGAGGAAGGGCAGGACGACGGGGCCGAAGGCGATCGCCAGCAAGGCGAACAGCCCCACCGTCATCGCCCAGGCCTGGAGGATGTCGTTGTGGATCGACCACGGCGAGTGGCCCATCCGCTTCAGGCGCGCCCGCTCCAGACCCCAGGCCGAGCTGAGGCTGCCGGCGACGGTGCGCGGGAGGAAGGCCCAGAAGCTCTCGCCGAGGCGGGCGCTGGCCGGGTCCTCCGGCGTGGCGACGCGGACGTGGTGGCCGCGGTTGTGCTCGATGAAGAAATGGCCGTAACCGCTCTGCGCCAGGGCGACTTTGCTCAGCCACTTCTCCAGGTCGGCCCGCTTGTGGCCGAGCTCGTGGGCGGTGTTGATCGCGATCCCGCTGACCATGCCCATCGTCAGCGCCAAGCCGATGCTGTCGAGGGTCGAGAGGCCGCCGTCAGCCCAGAGCCAGCAGGCAAAGATCAGCCCTGCGTACTGGACCGGGATGAAGACGTAGGTGCACCAGCGGTAGTAGCGGTCCTGTTCGAGCCACTTGATCACGCTGTCGGGCGGGTTCTCGGCGTCCATGCCGACGACGAAGTCGAGCACGGGGAAGATCACGAAGACGAGCACCGGGCCGAAGAACCAGAGGGCGCCGAGGCCGGTCAGCTCGACCCCGCCCCAGGCGAGGAAGGGGAGCATCGGCACGATCAGCCCCAGCAGCCAGGCGTAGCGCTTGGGGTCGGACCAGGTCGCCGGGTTCACCTCGACGTCTGCGTGGTCGTGGTGGTGATGATGGTCGTGGGTCGCTGCCTCCACGGGCACTCCTCCTTGTCAAATCGCCATTAATCGTCTGCTTGCTTGACAGACTAGCCCAGTTTGTCAACTAGCGCAACACGAACGCCCGTTCTGTCCACGGCATGCGAAGGTGGGGCGGCTCGCTACCATTGCGGCTCGTGTACACGCTCCTCGCATTTCTCCAAGTGATCATCGCCGGCCTCGTGATCTTCCTGGTGCTCCTGCACTCGGGCAAAGACGCCGGTCTCTCCGGCGCCTTCGGCATCGGCGGCGGTGGCAGCTCCTTCGGCGGCGGCTCGATGGTCGAGCGCAACCTGGATCGAGCGACGATCTTCTTCTCGATCCTCTTCGTCGTCAACACGCTGGTACTGCTGAAGCTCTAGACGCGCTCGGCGGGGCGCCCGGCGCCATTGCCGTTCGCCCGGTCGAGGATCTCGACCGCCTCCTTGCGCAGCTCGGCGTCGAGCAGGGCGAAGTCCTCGTCGGAGAGCTTGCCGGCGGCGTGGTCCAGTTCGGCGTCGCGGATCTCGCGGTACTTGGCTTCCTTCAGCGCCTCGAGCTCGGTTTCGGCGACCGGGCGGCGGCGGGCGCTGCTCCCCGGCCAGATCGCGATCAGCGCGCCGCTGAGGGCGATCAGCCCGCCGATCCAGATCCAGGTGACGAGAGGGTCAACGATGACGCGGAAGGTCGCGACCGCATCGTCGCCCAGGTAGCTCTTGGCCAGCCGCTCCGCGGTCACCGCCTGCAAGCTCTCGATCTGCGCCAGCGCGACCGGGCGCAGACTCGGATCGGCCGCAGCGGCGCGCATCAGGCGGTTGATCGCACGACACTGCGGCGGCGTCCCGGGGGCGCCGGAGACGCAGGCGCGGAAGCCCTGGTCGGCCGCCCGCATGCGCCGTTTCACCGCGGATATATCGGGTTGCACGGCGGTCCAGAGATCGCTGGTGGGACCCGCCTTCAGGCCCACCTCGCTGGTCGCCTCGCCCTCGAAGAAGCTGCTGATGGTCCCGCTCTCCTGCCCCGTGGGACGGAAGTAGTCGCGGCTTGGGCGCAGCACCGATCGCCTGCCGTCCTGCTCGACGGCGAGCACGGCGCCGAAGGTGAAGGAGTTGCTGTCGAAGCCCACGGTGGGGCGCTCGTAGGTCACGGTGCGGCCGTCGACGACAGCGCTCTCCCCCGGCGCCAGCCGCACGTCGCGGTTCGTCTGGAAGCTGGAGGAGGCGGCGATCCCGATCAGCAGCACGGCGACGCCGGCGTGGACGATGTAGCCGCCATAGCGGCGGCGGTTGCGCGAGACGACGGCGACCAGCGCGGTCGGCATCGAGCCGCCGCTCAGCGAGCGCCGCGCCGCCGCGCCGCGCCAGAACTCCTGCGCCAGGCCGGTCAGCGAGAAGGCGGCGAAGACGAACAGGGCCAGCGCCCAGGGCGAATCGGCGGCGTCGGTGAAGAGCACGAGCACCGCCCCGACCACGGCCGCGACGATCGCCGGCACGAAGAAGACGCGCTTGGCCGAGTCCCAGCTGATCCGACGCCAGGCGAGCAGCGGGCCGATCCCGGTGAAGAGCACGAGCCCGATCGCCAGGGGCGTCGTGTAGCGATCGAACCAGGGAGCCGCCAGCGATGCCTTCTCTCCGGTGAACAGCTCCGATATCAACGGGAAGAAGGTGCCCCAGAAGATCGTCACCGTGAGCGCGACCAGGAGCAGGTTGTTGACCAGGAAGACGGCCTCGCGTGAGGCGAGCGAGTCGATCCGCTTCTCCGAGCGCAGGTCGTCGAGGCGGGAGACGATCAACGCCGTCGAGCCGATCAGGACGACCGCGATCAGGCCGAGGATGTAAGGGCCGACGGTGCTGTCGCCGAAGGCGTGGATCGACTGCAGGACGCCGGAGCGGACGAGGAAGGTGCCGAGCAGCGCCAGCGAGAAGGTGGCGACGATCAGGCAGGCGTTCCAGACTTTCAGCATCCCCCGCTTCTCCTGGACCATGATCGAGTGCAGGAAGGCGGTGCCGACCAGCCACGGCATCAGCGCCGCGTTCTCGACCGGGTCCCAGGCCCAGTAGCCGCCCCAGCCGAGCTCGGTGTAGGACCAGCGGGCGCCGAGCAGCAGGCCGAGGCCGAGGAAGGCCCAGGCGATCAGGGCGAAGCGCCGGGTCGAGCGGATCCAGGCGGCGTCGAGGCGACGGGTGATCAGAGCGCCGATCGCGAAGGCGAACGGCACCGTGAAGGCGACGTAGCCGGAGTAGAGCATCGGCGGGTGGATCATCATGCTCGGGTGCTGCAGCAGCGGGGTGAGCCCGACCCCGTCGGCGGGCACCGGGCTCAGCTCGGCAAACGGGTTGACGCCGCCGGCGAAGAGCATCAGCCCGGTGAAGAAGGCGGCGATGCCGGCCATCACCGCGGTCGCGCAGGGGACGATCTCGCGCAGCTTGTTGCGGGTCGCGTAGAGCGCCAGCGAGGCGGCGATCGAGAGCACCCAAGCCCAGAGCAGCAGCGAGCCCTCCTGGCTCGACCACATCGCCGCCAGCTTGTAGAAGCTCGGCGTCTCGATCGAGGAGTGCTGCTGGACGATGTTGAGCGAGAAGTCGTCGCTGGCGAAGGCGATCTCGATCAGGACGACGCAGAGCGTCAGCAGGGCGAAGAGGCCGTAGACGGCGCGACGCGAGCGGTCGACCCAGCGCTGGTCGCCGTTGCGGCCGAGCAACGCCGCGACGGCTGCGCCGATCGCGGTGAGGAAGGCCAGCGCCAGGGCGGCGCTGCCGAGGCTAGCCGTCATCCGTGTCGGAGCCCTTGGTGGTGAACTTCGATGGGCACTTGGTGACCAGGGTGTCGGGCTCGCCGGCGAAGACGCCGCCGCTCTCGACGGTGCCGTTGAGGACGATCTCGCGCCCGCCGCGGAAAGGGTCGGGGACGGTGCCGGTGTAGGTGACGGGGATGCTCTTGCTGACGTCGTCGCGATCGGCGACGCGGAAGCGCAAGCTGTCGCCCTCACGGCTGACCGAGCCCTTCACCACCCTGCCGGTCAGCTGGGCGCTGGTGCCGGGGGTGGCGTCGAGCAGCTGCGAAGGCTCCTTCGCGTCGGTCGCGGCGCTGAACGAGGTGTAGACGAGGCCGACCGCGAGCAGCACGGCGACGCCGAGCGCGACGACCAGCCGGATCTTTCGCTTGCGCTGGGGATCCATGGACGGCGGATTATCGCAAGGTGGGTTGGGG
>JBEVMR010000028.1:0-16718 GCA_040508545.1 Solirubrobacterales bacterium | reverse complement strand
GCCGGAGCCTCCATGCTGTTGCTCCGGCGAGTCCTCCCCCGATTCCTCAACAAGGTGATCGAGCCTCTCCAGGGTGAGTGCCAGGTGCGACCCGCGCTTTGACTGGGCGACCGCGTGAATCTCGTCGACGATCACCGCTTCGGTCCCAGTAAGAATCTCGCGCGCGCCCGAGGAGAGCATCAGGTAGAGCGACTCGGGGGTGGTGATGAGGATGTCGGGCGGCGTTTTGCGCATCGCCCGGCGCTCTTTCTGGCTGGTGTCGCCGGTGCGCAGGCCGACCGAGATCTCGGCGCCGATTCCCCGCAACGGCGCCCGCAGGTTGCGCTCGATGTCGTAGGAGAGCGCCTTCAGCGGCGAGACGTAGACCAGCTTCACGCCCTGGCCGAGCTGCTCGGCCCGCGACAGCTTGTCGATCCCCCAGAGGAACGCGGCAAGCGTCTTGCCCGATCCGGTCGGGGCGCAGATCAGCGCGTTGGCGCCGCCCGAGATCGCCTCCCAGCCGCCCGCCTGGGCAGGCGTCGGCCCCTCGAAGGAGGCCTCGAACCAGCGCCTGACCGGGGCGCTGAACGGCGCCAGGGGGTCAGCTTTTACGCTTGCTTTCGACCGAGTGCTCAACCCATCGATCTTACGCACCGCGCAACGCGGCGACCAGCGGGGCGTCTTCTACACAGCCGCAGCGAACGCTCAGCCGACGCGGCCGCCGGCGAACGAGACGTAGGCAGACCAAGCGGGCTTCGGCTTGAAGCCGTTGGCAAAGAGGCCCGAGCCGCCGCAGAAGTTGCAAAGGCCGGGAGCGTCGTTGATCGAGAACCAAAAGATCTGCTGCAGGTTCCACTTGCGCTGGTTGTTGCGGAAGAGGCGAAATGCCCCCTTCAGTTCCCTCGCCTGCCCGGCCCGCCCTTTGGCGAAGCTGTTGCCCTGGCGCGGCGGTTCGGAGCTCCAGCTCACCTCGGTCAGCCATAGGCCCTTGCCGGTATCGCGGTGGGCCTTGAGCACGCTGCGAAATTCTTCGATCCGCGAGGGCAGGTTCTTGTAGCTGCCCGTATACGGGTGCAGGGCGACGCCCTGGAACTTGGACTTGATGCCCGGGGTGCTGTCGTACATCTTGTCGAGGAAATCCGCGGCGAAATAGGCCTGCGGCGGGTTCGTCCTGAAGGTCGCCTCGATCGGCCGCGAGAAGAGGCCCGCGAGCACGACCTTCGCCCCGCGGTCGGCGCCTTTGATCGCACCGCTCGAGAGGCTCACCAGCTTGCCGTACTCGGCGGGGTTGGGAGCACCGACGAAGTACTTGAAGTTGGGCTCGTTCCAGACCTGCCAGGCACGCGCCGGCCTGCTCGGAAGCCCGGGGTTCTCGGCCCAGAAGCTGCCACCGGGCCCGTAGCGCAGGACTGCTTGCTTGACGAACTGCTTCCAGGCCGCGCGCTGCCTGCCGGTGCGCACCGGCAGGTACTTCGGGCTGCCGAAGCGGCGGTCGACGGGAACTGCCCAAGACGGCGCCGTGGAGAGGAAGGGCAGGGCTTCGAGGCCGGCGGTGGCGACGGCACGGAAGTAGCCATCGGGATCCGTCCAATCGAGCGCGCCCCCCCTGCGGGGTTGCACCGATCCCCACGAGACCGGAACCCGGATGCTGTCGACGCCACCGGCTTTGAGCCGCTGCAACTGGGCGATGTCCGGGCTCGACTGGGGCACGACGCCCCAGAAGTTGCCCGGCACGGCGAATGCGGCGGGCGCCGCCCCGAGCAGGCCGAAGGCGCCAATCGCGAATGCGGCTAGCCAGAGGCGAGCCCGCCGTGGCGGGCGAACAGGCTGAATGGGCATCCGGCTAGCTCGCCTCGGGCGAAACCGAGGAACCAGACGAATCTGCCGAGTCGCCCGCAGCGCGGCGGCGCTTGATCACCACGTAGGCCACCGAAGCCCCGGCCAGCACCAAGATCGCGATCAGGATCGGCACCAGCGGCGAAGAGCCGCCGTCCGAACCGGGTTCGGAGCTGCTCGGCTTGCCGCCGGTGGCTGCGCTGTCACCGCCTTTGCCTTGGCTACCCTGCGAGCCGGTGCCGTCCTTCTGTCCGGCGCCGGACTGCGAGGATGAATCCCCCGATCCAGAAGACTTCGCTCCCTTGGAGCCGTTGCCCGAACCATTATCAGCGGGAGAGCCGATGCCGCTGGTCGACGAGGAGCCGCCGGAGAGGTTCGATTTACTAGGCGACGAACCACCACCGGTCGCCGAGGACGGGGCGTCCGTGTATTCGTAGCCGGCGGAAGCGGCGCCGAGAGCAAGCGCAGGCAAGCAGCACAATGCGAGCAGAGCAAGCGTTGACAGAGCAAGTATCGAGCGGCCCCGAGCAGGGGGCAGGCTTTGCCGGGTCTCAAACATGGCGCGCAAGGTTAGAGGAAAGCGCGGCGTTACTTGCGCCGGTCGCCCTGATCGCCGGCCTGGCGCTGGCTGGAGGCGGCTTTGACGTAGGTCCGCGCCACGTCGCCGGGCTTGCCGCTTGGCTGGTCGTCGTTGCCCTGATCCTGCTGGGCACTGCCTCGCGAGCAACGTTGGGTAGGCCCGTCTACTGGGCTGCCGGCCTGATCGGTGGTCTTTCCCTGCTGTCTGCAATGTCGTCCCTCTGGTCAGGCTCAGCCGAGCTGAGCGTGGTCGAGGCAGACCGGGTCCTGGCCTACCTGGGCTTCTTCCTAGCCGCGTTCCTGATCGCCCAAACCGACAAAAGGCGCCAACGTTTCGCTGAAGGCCTGGCGATCGGTGTGACGTTCGTCGCTTTGCTCGGCCTCGCGAGCCGCCTGCTGCCCGATCTGGTGCAGGTCGGGGACTCCTATCTCACCAGCGCCCGCCTCGCCTACCCGCTGGGCTACTGGAATGCCAACGGGGCCGTCTTCGGCATCGCCGTCGCCCTACTGCTCTGGACCAGCCGGCGGGCGGCCTGGAGCGGATTGCGATGGCTCTCGGCGGCGGCGCTGCCCGCGGTGCTCCTGGCGCTCTACTTCACCTACTCGCGTGGCGGCCTGCTGGCGCTCCTGATCGCCGCCGGCTGCACGATCGCTCTTTCCAGAGACCGGCTCTGGCTGCTGGCCACGCTTGCGATCGGCGCGATCGGGGCGCTGCCGGCCGTGCTCGCCGTCCAGGCGCGGCGCAGCCTCGCCGACAACCTCGTCAACCAAGCGGCGATCGACCAGGGCGTGACCGTGCTGCTGCTCCTGCTGGCGGGAATCGCCCTCTCCCTGCTCCTCTTTGCTGGGCTGCGCTGGGCGGAGCAGCGGGAAGGGCGGCTGACCGGGCGGGCGCTCGAGCTCTCGCGAGACCCAAAGTTGCTGAGGGGAGCGGCGGCGGTCGTGGCGGTGATCGCGATCGGCGCCTCGATCGCGGTCGGCGGCCGAGCGTGGGACCAGTTCTCGAGCTCCGACGTCCAGTTCCCGGATCGGCCCGAGCAGCATTTCTCGGATTTCAGCGGCGCCGGGCGCCACGACTTCTACCGCGTGGCGATCGACGGCTTCGGCGAAAAGCCGCTGCTGGGCAGCGGCGCCGGCACCTACGAGTTCTCCTGGGAGCGACACCGCTCGATCCCCCTGCCGCTGCACAACGCCCACTCCCTCTACCTCGAGGCCTTCGCCGAGCTCGGCGTCGTCGGCGGCCTGCTCGTGCTGGCCCTCGTCGGGACGCTGTTGTGGGCCGGCTTCGGCGCCTGGCGGGCGGCGCCTCACCCCCAGCGCGAGGGCTACGCGGCGCTCTTCGCCGTAACGCTCGCCTTCGCCGTCGGCGCCGGCCTCGACTGGTTCTGGGAACTCGCGGGGCTGGCAGCGGTCTTCTTCCTCGCCGCGGGAGTGCTGGTCGCGGCCAGGTGCGCGCAGCTCGCCGCCACGACCGGCCGCCCCTCGGGCGGCGAAGAGCAGCGCTTCGGGCTCGCGGTTGCCGGCCTTGCCGTCGCCTGGATCGCCGCCGTCGCCCTGATCGGCCCGTTGCTGGTCGATCGCGAGATCAAGGCCAGCCAGAACGCCGCCGCGGCCGGCGACATCGTCTCCGCCTTCGACCACGCGGAAACGGCGCGCTCGATCGAGCCCTTCGCCGCTTCGCCCTACGTCCAGCTCGGGCTCCTCGCCGAGGTCGAGGGCGACTACGCGACCGCGATCGAGCGCCTCACGCAAGCAATCGACCGCGAGGACCGGAATTGGCAGCTCTACTACCTACGCTCTAGAGTCGAGGAAGAGGCAGGCGACCGAGCCGCGGCCGAGGCAGACCTGGATCGCGCTCGCCGCCTGAACCCTCTGGAGCAGTGCCTCGACGGGAAACCGAGCTGCGGGTGACGCCACGATGACGAGCAAGGCGCAGGAGACCGCATCACGCAAAGACCTGCCGGCCCAGCCGCCGGCCACCCCGCCACGCCCCGGCCGAACCGGGGCGGCGACGCGGCTCGGCCTGACCGGGGCGAGCGGCGCCAAGCGCCGCGGCTCGCTGTTTCGCCGGATGCTCGCCAGCGGCGACTGGCTGACCCTCGTGGCGACGCTCTGCATCGTCACCGCGGCGAGCCCCGAAACGGACGTCGGCACGCTCTTCTGGGCGACGATGTTCAGCCCGGTCTGGATCCTGGTGCTGAAGCTGCACGGGCTCTACGACAACGACCATCGCCGCATCCGCCACAGCACGCTCGACGAGATCTCCAGCCTGATCTCGGCGGCGGCGCTGGGGACGCTGGCGCTGGACGCGCTGCTAGCGCTGAGCCCGGTCGGGCCCCTGGCCGCCCCCAGCGCGATCGCAGTCGGCTTCGGCGCCCTCCTCGGCAGCTTCGCCTCACGCGCCGTGCTGCGCTTCTGCTGGCACCGGCTCGCCGGGTCGGCAGCCGGGATCGTGGTCGGCCCCGCCGCCGCCGTGGCAGTCGTCGCGCGCCGAGTCGCGACCCATCCCGAGACCCGCCTGCACCTCGTCGGCTTCCTGGCGCCGCGAGGCGAGGACACTGCCGACCAGGCGGCCGGCCTGCCCCGGCTGGGCTCGATCGCCGACATCTCCCGGGTGGCCCGTGAGGAGGAGGTCGAGCGGGTGATCGTGACCGAGCAGGAGATGAGCGAGCCGGCGGCCGAGCGGCTGATCGAGCAGTGCAAGGCGGCCGGGCTAGCCCTGACCTTCCTCCCCCAGCACTTCGGCCTGCTCGGCCCGGGGATCGAGCTGAACCGGCTCGCCGAGCTGCCCGTCCTCGACTTCCGCTTCTCCGACCCGCCGCGCTCGACCGTGGCGCTGAAGCGCGGGATGGACCTGGTGATCGCCGGATTCCTGCTCGTCCTCCTCTCCCCCGTGCTGCTCGTCAGCTCGCTGCTGATCCTGCTCGACTCGGGCCGGCCCGTCCTCTTCCGCCAGCGCCGCGCTGGCAAGGACGGCAAGCCGTTCACGATGCTGAAGTTCCGCACGATGGTGCAGGGGGCCGAGGAGCAGCTGGGCGAACTGGTCGACCTGGAGAAGCTCGACGAGCCGGCCTTCAAGATCGCCGACGACCCGCGGGTGACCCGCGCCGGCCGCATGCTGCGGCGCTTCAGCCTCGACGAGCTGCCGCAGTTCGCCAACGTCGTCCGCGGCGACATGTCGCTCGTCGGTCCGCGACCGGAGGAGGAGGCGGTCGTCGCCCTGTACGACGAGCGGCAGCGGATTCGCCTCGCCGTCAAGCCCGGCATGACCGGGCCGATGCAGGTCTACGGCCGCGCCGACCTCACCTTCGAGGAGCGCCTGGCGATGGAGCGCGACTACCTCGACAACATCTCGGTCGCCGGCGACATGGCGATCCTGCTGCGGACCCCCGCCGCGATCGTGCGCGGCGAGGGCTCGCACTGAGTCAGGCCTGATGGACAGCGCGCTCGAGCTCGAGGTGATCGTCGTCAGCCACGGCGCGGAAGCGCTGCTGCGCAACTGCCTGCGCTCGCTGGAGGCGCACCCGGCACAGGGGCCGATGCGGGTGACCGTGGTCGACAGCGGCAGTCCCGACGGGACGCCCGGGATGGTTGAGCGCGAGTTTCCCGCGGTGCGCCTGCTGCGGCGCGGCAACGTCGGCTTCTCGGCCGCCAACAACCTGGTGCTGCGCGCGAGCGAGGCGCGCGCGGTGCTGCTGCTCAACCCCGACACCGAGGTCCGCACGGGGACGCTCGACGCGGCGCTGGCCCGCCTCTGGTCGGCCGAGCGAATCGGCATGGTCGGGGTCAAGCTGGTGACCGAGTCCGGCGCCCTCGACCACGCCTGCAAGCGCTCCTTCCCGACCCCGCTCAGCGCCCTCGCCCACTTCACCGGCGTCGGCCGCGCTGAGGGCGCCTCAGGCGCCCTCAGCCAGTACCGGGCGACGCAGCTCGCCGACGACGAGCCTGGCGAGGTCGACGCCGTCAACGGCGCCTTCATGCTCTGCCGGGCCGAGGCGGTGCGCGAGGTCGGCCTGCTCGACGAGGGCTACTGGCTGTACATGGAGGACCTCGACTGGTGCCGGCGCTTCTGGGACGCGGGCTGGAAGGTCTTCTACGAGCCGGCCGGCGTCGCCCTGCACGTCAAGGGCGCCTCCAGCGGCGGCCGCCGGGCGCCACGGCAGGAGATCGCCTTCCACCGCGGCATGGGCCGCTTCTACCGCCGCTTCGACGCCACCGAGCACAACCCGCTGCTCAACGTGGCGGTCTACGCCGGCATCGGGGCCAAACTGGCGACCAGCCTCGCGATCACCGCGGTCAAGGGTCGTTGAGCAACGCCCCCTGGAAACGACAAGACCCGCCGAAGCGGGTCGAGTCTGGCGAAGCGGGAACCACCCCGCAGGCGATTGACACACCTGCCCCTAGGTTCGCTGGCAGATCGCCCCAGACTCGACCCTTAAAACGGCACCAGACTGGTACGCAGACAAAAAGTTAACAGACATTCCTAGAACGGGAGTGAATCGGCTACCTCAGCGAGCTTTGGAGCCTGCTTGTCGCGCTCGCTGAGGAGGGGGTCCTCTACTGGCCACTCGACGCCCACGTCGGGATCGTCCCAGGCGACGCCGGCCTCGGTTCGCGGGTCGTAGAGGCTGGAGAGCTGGTAGGTGACGTCGGCTTCCTCGCTGAGCACGGCGAAGCCGTGGCCGAAGCCGACCGGGACGAAGAGCTGGCGGTGCGCCTCGTCGTCGAGCTCGTGCCCCTCCCACTGGCCGTAGGTGGGCGAGCCGCGGCGCAGGTCGACGGCGACGTCGAAGATCTTGCCGCGCGGGCAGCGGACCAGCTTCGCCTGGCCGGGCTCGGTCTGGAAGTGGATGCCGCGCAGGGTCCCGCGCGAAGAGCGCGAGTGGTTGTGCTGGACGAACTCGACGTCGACCCCCAGCTCCGCCCAAGCATCGCGACGGTACGTCTCGACCATGAAGCCCCGCGAGTCGCCGTGAACCGTCGGCTCGAGCAGGACCAAACCGCCGAGCTTCGTCGGAAGATATTTCATGGGAAGTAAGCGGTCGCCATCGAGTTAACCCAAAGCCTTTCCGTACTGCTTTTCGTAGTACTCGCGATACTCGCCGGAGCGGATCGGCCCCCACCACTCCTCGTTGTCGCGGTACCACCGCACGGTGCGCTCGAGGCCCTCGGCGAAGTGAACCTGCGCCTCCCAGCCGAGCTCGCCGCGCAGCTTCTCCGAGGAGAGCGAGTAGCGGCGGTCGTGGCCGGGGCGGTCGCTGACGTACTCGATCTGGGACTCCTCGGCCCCGCTCAGCTCGATCACCCGCTTCACCACCTCGATGTTCTCGCACTCGTCCGGGCCGCCGACGTTGTAGGCCTCGCCCGGCCGTCCGTTCATCAGCACCGCGTGGATGCCGCGGCAGAAGTCCTCGACGTAGAGCCAGTTGCGGACTTGCCTCCCGTCTCCGTAGACGGGCAGCGAGTCGCCGTGGATCGCGTTCAAGACCATCAGCGGAATCAGCTTCTCCGGATATTGGCGCGGGCCGTAGTTGTTCGAGCCGCGCACGATCGAGGCCTGGGTCCCGTAGGTGTGGAAGTGAGCGGAGACGAGCAGGTCGCCGGCCGCCTTCGTCGCCGAGTAGGGCGAGGAGGGATCGAGCGGCGAGGCCTCGGTGAAGGAGCCGGAGTCGATCGAGCCGTAGACCTCGTCGGTGGAGACCTGCAGGTAGCGCTCCACACCCAGCTCGCGGGCGGCGTCAAGCAGGGTGCCGGTGCCGATCACGTGGGTGCGGGCGAAGGCGTCCTGGTCGTCGATCGAGCGGTCGACGTGCGACTCGGCGGCGAAGTTGACGACCGCCTCGCATCCCTCCATCGCCTCGCGCACGATCGCCGGGTCCTCGATCGGGCCGACGACAAGGTCGACGCCCTCGGGCAGGTTCTCGCGCCGGCCGGCGTAGGTGAGCTTGTCGAGGACGCGCACCTCGTGCTCGTCGCCGACCAGGCGCACGTAGGTGGAGCCGATGAAGCCGGCGGCGCCGGTGACGAGGATCTTCACGCCACTGCCTCACTCTCGGCCCGGCGCTGCGAGAGGTAGGCGGCGAGCCCGTCCTGCCACGAGGGCAGCTCGATCGGGTGCTCGCGCTGGCTGGTCAGCGCCGAGAAGGGCGGGCGTGGCGCCGGACGGCCCAGCATCTCCGTCGTCGCCGACATCACCTTGCACTCGACTTTCGCTTGTTCGAAGATCTCACGCGCGAACTCATACCAGGAGCAAGAGCCCGCGGCGGCCATGTGGTGGATGCCGAACTCGACTCCCTCGATCAAGCGGACGATGCCGTAGGCGAGGTGCCAGGTGTAGGTCGGCGAGCCGACCTGGTCGCGGACGACGAGAACCTCGCCATGGTCGGCGGCGAGCCGCAGCATCGTCTCGACGAAGTTGGGCCCGCCGGTGCCGAAGAGCCAGGCGGAGCGGACGACGAAGTGGCGCTTGTTGGCAGCGCGGGTCGCCTCCTCCCCGGCGAGCTTGCTGCGGCCGTAGGCGGAGAGGGGCGCGGTCTGGTCGGTCTCGACGTAGTCCGCCCGCTTGCTGCCGTCGAAGACGTAGTCGCTGGAGACGTAGACGACCGCGGCGCCGACCGCGGCGGCCGCCGCGGCGACGTTGCCGGCGCCCTCGCCGTTGGTCCGCGTCGCCTCCTCCTCGTGCTCCTCGGCCCCGTCGACGTCCGTCCAGGCGGCACAGTTGATCACCACGTCGGGGCGCTCGGCCTCGAACTTGACGCCGACTGCGGCCTCGTCGGCGACGTCGAGCTCGGCGTGGCCGTAGCCGACGACCTGGTGCCCGGCGTTGCCGGCGGCGAGCATCACGTCGCGGCCGAGCATCCCGGCGGCGCCCGTGACCAGCAGCTTCAAGCCACGCCCGCCATCAGATGATCTTGATCTCCGACTTGTCCCCGACCAGCATCCGCAGGGTCTTCGGCATGCCGTCGCTGCGGGTCAGCTTCACTTCGCGGCCGAGCAGGCTCGCCTCCATGCGGGTGCCTAGGTCTTCGACCACGGAGCCGGCGAGGACGATCGAGTGCTCGATTTCGGAGCGGCAGATGCGCACGTTCTCGCCGATCGAGGTGTAGGGGCCGACGTAGGCGCTCTCGATCCTCGCGCCGGCGCCGATCACCGCCGGCCCGCGCACGACCGAGTCGCTCACCTTCGCGCCCGCCTCGACCACGACCCGCCCCTCGACCTTCGAGTCGGCGTCGACCTCGCCCTCGAGGCGGGGCTCGATCTCCTCCAGCACGAGGCGGTTGGCCTCGAGCATGTCGGCGAGCTGGCCCGTGTCCTTCCACCAGCCGCTGACCACCTCCGACTGAACTTTGTGGCCGTCCTCGATCAGGCTCTGGATCGCCTCCGTTATCTCCAGCTCGCCGCGCCAGGACGGCTCGAGCGCGCGAGCGGCAGCGAAGATCGAGGAGCCGAAGAGGTAGACGCCGACCAAGGCGAGGTTGGAGGGCGGGTCTTTCGGCTTCTCGACCAGGCGAACGACGCGCTCGCCGTCGAGCTCGGCGACGCCGTAGTGCTGGGGCTCCTCGACCGGCGTGAGCAGGATCAGCGCGTCCGGCCCGGACTCGCGGAAGCTGGCGACGAGGCCCCGCAAACCGTCGGCGAGCAGGTTGTCGCCGAGGTACATGACGAAGGGCGAGGCGCCGATGAAGTCCTCGGCGGTGAGCACGGCGTGAGCCAGCCCTGCGGGCTCGTCCTGGACGATGTAGGTGATCTCGGCGCCGAACTGCGAGCCGTCGCCAGCCGCGGCGCGGATCTCGTCGCCGGTCTCCGGCGCGATGATGATCCCGATCTCCGTCACGCCGGCCTCGACCAGCGCCTCGATCCCGTAGAAGAGCACGGGTTTGTTGGCGACGGGCACGAGCTGCTTCGCCGAGGTGTGCGTGATCGGGCGCAGTCGAGTGCCCGCCCCACCGGAGAGAATCAGTCCCTTCAGAGTGGCGCTATGGGGCTCCATTCGAGGCTGCAACCCTACTGCGCCGCCATCGCTGCGGCGGCCGCGGGAGGTGGCTGCATGCGTCGTGGCTACGATAGGCCGTGGTGAGCGCCGAGACCCAAACGCGCAAGCGGGACGACGAGCTGGAGGCCAGGCACCGCGCCGAGTTGGACGCCCAGCGCGAGGAGTTCCACCGCGAGCTCGGCCGCCGTGCCTTTCGCATCGGCGAACTCGAGGAAGAAGTCCACAAGGTGGCCCAGACCTACGAGACGTCGCTCAGTTGGCGGATCACCAGGCCGGTGCGATCGGTCAAGACCGTGCTGGCCAAGCTGCGGCGGGGCTGACACCGTGCCGAGAGACGCCTGGTCGCTGAAATCCCTGCTGCCCCCGCGCCTGCTGAGCGTCCTCCGGCGCCTGCGAGAGCTCACCCGCAAGGCGCGGCGACTCCACCTCAACCGGCCCAAGGCGCGCCGCGAAGCCGCGCTGCAGGAAGTTCAGGCGCTCGAGGCGCGGCCGCTGATCTCGCTGGCGATGCCGACCTACAAGTCGGACCTCGGCTACCTGCGCAAGGCGATCGACTCGGTGCTCGCCCAGCACTACACCGAGTGGGAGCTCTGCATCGTCGACGACGGCTCTGGCCAACAAGAGCTGAACGACGCGATCCAGCGCTACGCCAACGCCGATAGCCGGATCAAGTTCCGCCCGGCCGAGCAGAACCGCGGCATCTCCGCCGCCACCAACGAGGCGCTGGCGATGTGCGGCGGCGAGTTCGTCGGCTTCCTCGACCACGACGACGAGTTGACGCCGGACGCGCTGCTGCGCGTCGCCCAGGCCCTCACCGCCGACCCCTCCCTCGACGTCGTCTACTCCGACTCCGACAAGCTGACCCTGCACGGCGTGCGCGCGGACCCCTTCCTGAAGCCGGACTGGTCGCCGGTCTACGCGCTCGGCGCGATGTACATCGGCCACCTGCTGGTCGTGCGCCGCACGGTCGCCGAGGCCGCGGGCGGCTTCGATTCCGCCTTCGACACGATCCAGGACTTCGAGTTCATGCTGCGGGTCTCCGAGCGCACCGACCGCATCCACCACATACCGCAGACGCTCTACCACTGGCGCGCGATCCCAGGCAGCATCGCCGCCGGCACCGACCAGAAGTCCGGCGTCGAGGAGCTGCAGCCGCGGGCCGTCAGCGCCCACCTCGAGCGGCGTGGCGTCGAGGCCAAGGCGGTGCCCCACCCGACGATCCCCCACCGGGCCGTGCTCGCGCCGCGAAACGGCTCCTCGCCGACGCCGAAGGTCAGCATCGTGATCGCCACGGGCGGTGGCAGCGGCGGCCTGCAGCGAGTGCTCGGCTCGCTCTTCGAGCGCACCGCCTACCCCGACTTCGAGGTCGTCGTCATCGGCCAGGGCGGCGGGGCGCCGGCCGGCCTTCCCGACCGGGCCACCTGGCTCAGCGGCGACGCCGGCCCCTTCCGGCGCGGCCACGCCAACAACCTCGGCGCCGCCGCCGCCAGCGGCGAGTACCTGCTCTTCCTCGGCGAAGACGTCGAGATCGTCGAGCCCGACTGGATCGAGCAGCTCCTGCTGCACGCCCGCCTGCCGGGCGTCGGCGCGGTCGGACCGCTGCTGGCCCGGCCCGACGGGCTGGTCGAGCAGGCGGGCATCGCGATCGGCCTGCGCGACCCGGTCAGCCCGATGCTGACCGGCTTCCCCGCCGACGGAGATGGCTACTACGGGGCGCTCCCCTGCGCCCGCGAGGTCTCGGCGCTGAGCGCCGAGTGCCTCTTCGTCGGCAAGCCCGAGCTCGAGGCCGAGGGTGGCTTCAACGAGTTCTACAGCTGTGAGTACGAGGACTTCGACCTCTGCCAGCGCCTCGCGAAGCGCGGCCTCAAGTCCGTCTACGCCCCCCGCCCGCGCCTGGTCAACCACCGCTCGCCGGCCGCCCGCCGCGCCGCAACCGACGTCGTCGATCGCGCCCTCTTCGTCGACTGCTGGTATGACGAGCTGATGCGGGGCGATCCCTACTTCAACCCCGGCTTTGCGCAACAGCTGGCCGACTACGTCCCGGTCAGCTGGCGCGAACGGGTCTACCGCGCGACCGCGCCGCTGGGCAAGCGTTAGGGCAAGTGATGCGTGTCCTCTTCGTCTACTTCGGCCCGTTCGACGTCAACAGCGGGATCCAGGCCTACCACTTCGGCAACGAGCTGACCGATCTGGGCTGGGAGGTGACCGTCGCCGGCCGCGGCGACCCGGCCCGCGCCAAGGCCGTCGGCGAGCCGCGCTTCGAGTGCATCTCCCACGAGCAGGTCGAGGGCAAGCTGCGCCAGATGCGGCAGAGCCCGGCGGAGACGATCGTCGTCGGCTGGACCCCGCGCGAGCGGGTGCGGCTGATGACGATGGACGCGGTGCGCCAGCTCGGCGTGCCCTACGTGATCCACCTCGAGGACAACGAGGAGCTCCTGATCGAGTCAGCGACCGGGCGCTCGCTGACCGAACTGCAGCGACTGCCGCTGCGCCAGCAGGACAGCCTCGTGCCGATCGACCTGATCCACCCCACCCACCACCGCGAGTTCCTCGACGGTGCGGCTGGGATCACCGTGATCACCGAGGCGCTGAACGAGTTCAACACCGCCGGCAGGCCGCACCGGGTCGTCCGCCCGGGAATCGACCTGGAGCGCTTCGGCCCGGACCTGGAGCCGAAGCCCCGGGCCGAGCTCGGCCTCTCCGCCGAGGACTTCGTCCTCGTCTACCACGGCACGATCCACTACGCCAACCAGCACGAGATGCTGAGCCTCTACCTGGCCGTCAAGCTGCTGCAGCGGCGCGGGCGCCGGGTTCGCCTCGTCCGGCTCGGCCACTCGGAGTTCGGCGGGCCCGACCCACGCGCCTTCCGCGCCCTCGGCGACGGCGTGATCGAGCTCGGCCCGATCCCCTGGCGCGACATCCCCGCCTACCTGGCGGTCGCAGACGCCTACGTCCAGCCGGGACCACCCGACGACTTCAACCGCTACCGCCTCCCCTCCAAGCTGCCGGAGTTCCTGGCGATGGGCCGGCCGGTTATCTTGCCGCACTGCAACATCGGCAACGACTTGACGCACGGAGAGAACGCTCTCCTGCTCGAGCAGGGCAACGCAATGGAGATCGTCGCTCAGATCGAAAAGCTGCTGGACGACCGCGAGCTCGCGGCGCGCCTCGGCGCGGGCGCTCGGCGTTTCGCCGCCGAGCAGCTGAGCTGGGGGGCAAACGCCGCCGGCCTCGCCGACTTCCTGCGCGATTGCTCGGCCCCCGCCCGGCCGGTGGGATCGTCCGCGTGAGCGCCCCCGGTGCGGCGAAGCGCTTGCGAGCGACGGCGGCGCGCTCGCCGCTGCTGCGCAAGCTCGCCGGCAAGGCCGCGCTCTACACGCCGACGGCCGCGACGCCCGGGGCCAACGCCTCGGCCTGGACGATCGCCGACGGCTCGCTCTGGCCGATCGCCGAGCGCTACGTCGGCTCCTTCCCGCTGCCGGAGATCTCCTACGGCACGGTCCGCGACTTCGCCGACAGCGCCGACCACATGACCGGACTCGCCGGCGCCAGCTTCGACATGAAGGATCTGCAGCGCAGCTGGATGGTCAAGGCGATCCTCGGCAACGTCGAGCGCGGCTCGCGCATCCTCGAGATCGGCGCCGGCGAGCCACTGGTGGCCGGGATGCTCTCCCGGCTCGGCTATGAGGTGACGGTCGTCGACGACTACCAGGGCGGCGGCAACGGGCCGCGCGAGTTCAAACGCTTCCAACTCGCCTATCCGGACGTGCGCTTCATCCGCGAGCTGTTCCCGCCCAGCGAGCCGCTCGGCAGCGACTTCGGCGCCGTCTTCTCGATCTCGGTGCTCGAGCACGTGCCGCTGGAGCATCTGGGCAATGTGGTCGAGACCGGCCATGGGCTGCTCGAGTCCGGAGGCTGCTCGATCCACGCGGTCGACCACGTCCTCGCCGGCTGGGGCGCCGACGAACACCGCGAGAAACTCGACCGCATCGTCGCCGCCCTCGGCCTCCCCGCGGAGGAGCTGGCGGCGAAGATCGGCGAGATGGAGGACGACCCGGAGACCTACTTCGTCTCCGCCGAGGCCCACAATCGCTGGCGCGGCGACCTCCCCTACGACCAGTACACGATGCGCCGCATCGGCTCGGTCAACCTCTTCCGTCCGGCCAGCTGACGGCCGGCCGCAACGAGGGACCTATTCGCCGAGGTTGGCCCGCGGCACGACGCCGGGGTCGCCGCCGGTCCAGGCGTTGAAGCTGTACCAGGCGGGCTTGGCTTCGCGGTGCTCGGTCAAGAGGCCGGCGGAGTCGCAGAACTGGCAGAGGGTCCCCGCGTCGGCCCAGGAGAACCACCAGACGCCGGCGATGCGCCACTTGCGGCGATTGCCGGTGAGGATCGAGAGGGCCTGGTCGAGCTCGCGGGCCTGCCCGAGCGGCCCGCGCTCCCAGCGGGTCTGGAAGCTGTCGGAGCCCCAGCCCAGCTCGGTGACGTAGAGCGGCGTGGCGGCGTCCCCGTGCTGACGCATGACCCGGCGCAGGTTGCGGATCTGGGCGCGCATCGCGCCGGCGTCGGCGACATAGGGGTGCAGGCCGACGCCGTCGAAATAGGGCTTGACCCCGCCGGCTAGGTAGACGCGGTTCAGATAGTCGCCGGAGGCGACATTGGGCGGAATCTGCAGCGGCCGGCCGAAGAGGCCGCCGAGGATCGCCTTGGCGCCCGGATCGGCGCGGTGGATCGCGCGGCCGCTGATGCGGAGCAGGCGGGCGAAGCGCCGCGGGTCGGGGCGGACGGAGAAGCTGACGATGTTCGACTCGTTCCAGATCTCCCAGGTGCGGATCGGCAGCGCCGGCAGGTCGGGGTTCTCCCGCCAGAAGGCGCCATCGGGTCCGTAGCGCTCCACCGCACGGCGCAGGAACGAGGCCCAGGCCCTGCCGTCCCATCCGTGGCGCACCGGTTCGATCGGCTCCTCGGTGGCGATCCACGGCGGCGTTCCCCAGACGAAGGGGAAGACCCGCAGCCCGTGCCGCGCGGCGATCGTCACCGGGCGGTCGAAGTCCTCCCAGTCGGGCTCGACCAGGTAGGGGCTGTACGGCTCGATCCGAGCCCAGTTCAGCGGCAGGCGCAGGCTGCTCAGACCGGCCTCCGACATCAGCGAGTAGTCGCCGTCGCCGGCCGGCGTCTGCGGCGAGATCCCGATCACGAAGCCGGGCGGGGCCGGCGCCGCGGGGGCTGCCGCGGGCAGGCCGAGCAGCACGACGGCGATGGCCGCGAGCAACGATGTCGTCTTTCGAGTCAAGGCACCACCCAGAAACGCACCCGCCCCGGAAAGTAGCGGCCTTGGGTCAGAGCTGCTCGGCGATGCGCGGCGCCTCGCGGTTGAAGACCCAGACGCCGAGCACGCAAACCACGACGTAGATCAGCGCCGCGACGACCAGCGGCAGCGGCCCCCCGGCCGCGGCCCAGACCCCTTCGGCATGCGAATCGATCATCCATACGTGGGCCTGCTGGAAGAGCGGCGTCAGGGGGTTCGCCATCAGCAGGTGCTTGAGCGTCTCGCTGGGAACGAATTCGAGCGGGTAGATGATCGGCGTGCCGTAGTTGAGCGCGGTCGCCAGCACTATCCAGATGATCGCGACGTCGCGGAAGCGGACGTTGAGCGCCGAGAGCAGCAGCGAGAGGGCGCAGACGAAGACGAACAGCGGCACGAAGACCACCGGAAAGAGCAGCCAGGTCCACATCGGGTAAACGCCGAAGGCGAGCATGAAGCCGAAGACGACGATCATGTTGAGGCCGAGGGTGAAGAGCGCGGTCAACACCACCGAGAGCGGGATGACGAGGCGCGGGAACTGGGTCTTGCGGACGATCCCCTCCTGCGCCAGGACCGAGCCGACGGCGCCGCCGGTCGCTTCCTGGAAGAAGCCGAAGAGGACGATGTTGAAGAGCAGCAGCACTTCGTAGTGCGGCACTGCGCTGCCGAGTTTGAATATCTGGGTGAAGACGAGCAGCAGGACCGCGAACAGCATCAGCGGCCGCACCAGCGACCAGACGTAGCCGAGCGCGGTGCCGAAGAAGGTCTTCTTGAAGTCGGTCACCGACATCAGCCAGAGCAGCTCGAAGAAGCGGCTCCAGCCGCCGCCGATCGCCGACGGGCCGCCGACCTCGCGCAGCTCCGCGCTGACGGGCTCGGCGCTCATCGGGCCAGCTCCGTGGCGGGGAGCGCGGTTGTCCCGTGGGCGAATTTAGTCGCTCGCGCTTCGCGCTTCGCTCCAAATGGTTGTGCGCGCCGATGGCGCGCAGGAATAGGATTGAAATTATCGGCCGTCGGCCCCAAACG